>NZ_JARANT010000003.1 GCF_029889805.1 Halorubrum sp. Boch-26
TCAATCGTCTCGTCGATCTCCTCTTCGGTGAGATGTTTGACGAGCTCCTTCGACGGTCCAGGCATACTTCATACTCTCGCTCAAATATTACAAAGTTTTCGACGGTCACTATCGGCGACCGCGAGGAGCCCGCGAGGGAGTCAGTCGTCCGGAGCGAAGCGGAGGACGACTGACGAGGCTGGGGAGGTGTGAGGTGCGGTTGCGGTGCTGTGCGGGTGGGACTCAAAGGGGCAGCCGCGAGGCGGTCACAGGCGACGCAAGCACTAGAAGGAGCGAGCAACGCGAGCGACTGAAGCGCGCAGCGAGCGTGTGACCGCCTCGCGGCTGGGGCTTTGCAGGCATTCACCGCCGTTCTGCCACCAGCAGCTGCATATAATTGAGCGGCTGGGGATGTAGAAGTGGACACCGCGGCAGTAATCGATTATAATCGATCGCCAATTCATTCCACGACCGCGAGCGCGACGCCTTCCACGTCTCGCACCCCGACCACCTGGTGTCGCCAGCCGTCGCCGGCGTCGACGCAGAGCGTGCCGGCCGCGGTGACGGCCACGGAGATCCCGGGGCCGTAGCCGAGCGCGACGGTCTCCTCGTCGACCGGGAGGTCGGCCGGTCGCCACGTCTCGTCGTCCCACGCGTCGGTTCCACTCGCAGACGCGTCGGCCGCGTGAACGAGGAGCTCGCCCTCGACGACCGTCATCGCGTGGCCGTCGCCGTCGGCCGCGACCGCCTCGGCCACCCCTTCCAGCGCCGTCATCCAGCCGTTGCCGAGCCAGTAGAGCCCGGAGGCGGTCGCCGCGAGGGGCATCCCCGCGCCGGCGATGTCGCGCGCGTCGTCGAGGCCGACCGCGGTGAGCGCGCGGGCCGCACTCGCGTCGGTCGCGGCGGCGCCGTCGCCTTCGGCGACCCGATACACCCCGTCCGCGGCCGCGACGAGGGGGCCGTCTATCGCGCGCGGCTCCGACACGGACCCTACTCGCGTCGTCTCCGGGTCGGATCCCACGTCATCGACCGCGATCCGATCGATCCCGCCCTCCTCTCCGGCGACGAGGAACGCGTCGTCGTGGACGCCCACGGCGACGACGGAGTCGGACGTGACACGGTCAAAGTCGAGTTCATCGCCGCCGACGCGGCCGACGCGTAGGCCCTCGACGGTCGCGAATCCGACGAGGTCAGCCCCCCGGTCGCGGGGGAGCACCGCGACGTCGCGGGCCGACTCGCGGGCGACCATGTCGAACGCGCCGACCTTGTCGGCCGACAGCGCCACCCGGACGACGCCGCTCCCGGTGGCGACGTACGCGTCGGTGCGACCCGCCGTCCCGGCGTACACGCGCTTCTCCTCGATCGAGATGTCGTCCTCCGCGGGTGCCATCGGCCGGGGATTCGAGCGGGGGTCCCATAAGCCCCGCGCGCCGGGGGCGGGGGAGCCGAGCGGGCGGCGCTACGCAGGTCGCGGGCGCGGGCGCCCCGTGACCCGGCCACTGCACGCCGGTTTCGACGCGCATTAGGTCGGCGACCGCGTACCGCCGGCCGTGCAACCGGTCGCCGCCGAGGTCGTCGCCCTGCTCGCCGAGGTCGCCCCGCGGCTCGCGCGGATCGCGGCGTTCATCGCGATCGGCGTCTTCGCCGCCAACGTCGCGGTCGCGTTCGGGCTGATCCGGTACGTCGCCGGGCTGGCCGGGTGGCTCACCCGGCCCGCGAACCTCCCCGACGAGGTCGGCACCGCGATCCTCACGACCGCCGCGTCGACGACCGCGGGCTACGCCACGCTCGCCGAGTACCGCGAGTCGGGCCTGCTCGACGACCGGGCGACGCTCGTCGCCGTGACCATCAACACGTTCTTCGGCTTCGTCCAGCACGTGTTCACCTACTACGTCCCGGTGATGATCCCGATTCTGGGTGCCCGGACGGGGACCGTCTACGTCTCCGCGCGGGCCGGGATCGCCCTCGCGATCACCGTCACGGGGGTCCTCGCGGGCGGCGCCCTCCTCACCGAGCGCAACGTGGACCGCTCCGCCCTCGCCGATGTCGACGCGAGCGGTCCCGAGGCCGACGATCGGACGAGCCGCGAGCGCGTCCGAGAGGCGGGAGCCAAGTCGTGGTCCACCCTCCGCCGTATCGTCCCCCGGCTCGCGGTCGTATACACGCTCGTGATCGCGCTCGTCACCAACTACGACGTCGAGGCGCTGACGAGCGTCGCGGAGCCGATCACCGGGATCCTCGGGCTCCCCGGCGCCGCGGTCCCAGTGATCGCCGTCTACACCCTCGACACGACGGCCGGGGCCGTGACGCTCGCTGGCGCCGAGGCCGGCGTGTTCACCACCCGGACCGCGGTCGCGAGTCTGCTCATCGGCGGTATCCTCTCGTTCGCCGTCTCCACCTTCCGGCGCTCGATCCCCTTCCAGTACGGGATCTGGGGCGCCGAGTTCGGCACGAAGGTGATCGCCGTCAACACCGCCCTGAAGCTGGTCTTCATTTCGGCGACCGTCGCGCTGCTCCTCGTGCCGGTGTGGTGAGAGGCGGCGGGTGGAATGATACGGATATCACTACGACGGGCGGCCGCGGCCCTCGGACACACTTCATGAGACGACATGCGGTCGGCGCGCGCCTCTGAGCGCCCATCGGGCGCGAAGAGCGCGTGCGAGGGAGCCCGCGGCGGCGTTTATAACGCCGCCGCGGCGAGGCTGGGGAGGCGTGAGGCTGCGGTGTCGGTGCGGTCTCGCGAGTGAGACGAGCGGGAGCACGGAAGCCGCAGCCCGCGCGGCGAACGGAGTGAGCGAGCAGGACCGTCTTCCGATGATCGTGGCGGGACTCAAAGGGGCCGTCCTCCCGGCTGGGGTTTTGAAGTGGGTTACCGCCCATCTGCAGGTGACGATCTTCTAAAAGCGATCGACACCGCATTTAAAAACTACATCCGCGACGAACGCAACGACCTCGTTTTATTCTAGGTCGAAGCGGTCGAGCCGCATGACCTTCGCCCAGGCGTCAACGAAGTCCTGCACGAACGTCTCGTCTTCGCCCTCGCTCCCGTACACTTCCGCGATGGCGCGGAGCCGGGAGTGCGAGCCGAAGATGAGGTCCAGCCGGGTGGCCTCCCACTCGACCTCTCCGGTCCCGCGGTCGATGCCTTCGTACACGTCCGCGCCCTCCGCGACGGGCCGCCACTCGGTCCCCATATCGAGCAGGTTCACGAAGAAGTCGTTCGTTAACGTTCCGGGGGTGTCGGTCAGGACGCCGCGGTCCGTGTTCTCGTAGGTGGCACCGAGCGTGCGCATTCCCCCCACGAGCGCCGTCGTCTCGGTGGCGGTCAGGTCGAGGAGGTCCGCCTTGTCGACGAGCAGCTCCTCGGGCTGGTGGTCGACGCCGTCGCCGAGGTAGTTCCGGAATCCGTCGACGCGCGGTTTGAGCGCCTCGAACGCGCCGACGTCGGTCTGTTCCTGCGAGGCGTCGGTCCGCCCGGGATCGAACGGGACCGTCACGTCGTAGCCGGCGTCGGCGGCCGCCTGCTCGACGGCGGCGTTGCCGCCGAGGACGATCAGGTCGGCGAGCGAGACGCGCACGTCGTCGGTGCGCGAGGCGTTGAACTCCGTCTGAATCTCTTCGAGGGTATCCAGTACCGCGTCGAGCTGTTCCGGCTCGTTCACGTCCCAGTCGCGCTGGGGGTCGAGCCGGACGCGCGCGCCGTTCGCGCCGCCGCGCTTGTCGCTGTCGCGGTAGGTGGACGCGGAGGCCCACGCGGTCTTGACGAGCTGTTGGCGCGTCAAGTCGGTGTCGAGGATCTCCGTTTTGAGCTCGTCGGTCTCGGCGTCGCCGATCAGGCCGTGGTCGACCTCGGGGATCGGGTCCTGCCAGATCATCTCCTCGTCCGGGACCTCCGGACCGAGGAGCCGCGACGGCGGGCCCATGTCACGGTGGGTCAGCTTGTACCAGGCCTTCGCGAAGTTCATACCGAACTCCATCGGGTTCTCCTGGAACTCCTCGATGATCTCGCGGTAGTCGGGGTCGCGCTTCAGCGCGACGTCCGTGGTGAGCATCATCGGCGTGACGCTCTCGTCCGGGTCGTGGGCGTCCGGGGCGCTGCCCTGGAGCGACTCGTCCGTGGGCGTCCACTGCCACGCGCCGCCGGGACCCTTCTTGGCCGCCCACTCGTACTCCAGCAGGTTGTCGAGGTAGCCCATGTCCCACTCGGTCGGAGAGCCGGTCCACGGGCCCTCGATCCCGCTCGTGATCGTGTCGCCGCCCTTCCCGGTGCCGTAGTCGTTCTCCCAGCCGAGGCCCTGCGCCTCGATGGGCGCCGCCTCCGGCTCGGCGCCGAGGTGCTCGTCGGGGTCGTCGGCGCCGTGGACCTTTCCGAACGTGTGGCCGCCGGCGATGAGCGCCGCCGTCTCCTTGTCGTTCATCGCCATGCGGTCGAACGTCTGTCGGATGTTCTTCGCCGACAGCTCGGGGTCGGGGTTGCCGTCCGGGCCCTCGGGATTCACGTAGATGAGTCCCATCACGGACGCCCCGAGTCCCGGCTCGATCTCGCCGGGCTCGTCGAAGCGCTCCTGCGTGTCCATCTCTGACTCCGGGCCCCAGTAGGCCGAGTCGTCGGGCTCGAAGGCGTCCTCGCGGCCGCCGCCGAAACCGAACGTCTTGAATCCCATCGACTCGATGGCGACGTTCCCGGCGAGTATCATCAGGTCGGCCCACGAGAGCGCGCGACCGTACTTCTGTTTGATCGGGAGGAGGAGCCGGCGCGCCTTGTCGAGGTTTGCGTTGTCGGGCCAACTGTTGAGCGGGGCGAGCCGCTGTCGACCGCCGTCGGCGCCGCCGCGACCGTCCGCCGTCCGGTACGTCCCGGCGCTGTGCCACGCCATCCGGATGAACAGCGGTCCGTAGTGCCCGTAGTCGGCCGGCCACCAGTCCTGCGAGCTCGTCATCAGCTCTTCGAGGTCCGCCTTCACCGCGTCGAGATCGAGCGACTGGAACGCCTCTGCGTAGTCGAAGTCGTCATCGTAAGGTCCGACATCACGGGCGTTCTGGTCGAGTGTATCCAGACTCAACTGGTTCGGCCACCACTCCTGATTGGTCTTCTGAGACATTAGGTTCGTCCGTCTTTCCCTCCACCTCGAATAAAAAGGTGTCTACTTCGGAGAGATACACAGAAAGGAGATAACCTACTTTTCAATATTGTGAAGATAGATTTCATTGCGACAAAAATGCGGTGACTTCGTTACGTGTATCAGGTGCGTTTCGGGGGTCAGACCGCCGAGATTCCCGGTGAAATCGGCTATGAAAAGTGGCACCGAATCCGGCACGGTGGTGTTGTAGGCACTCCCGAACACAGTCCGTTGTAGGCACTCCCGAACACATTCGTCTCAACACGGATGTGGAGGCGTCGCGAACGCTCGGACGCATGCCACGACTGGACGTTCGCGACATTCCGCCGATGAACAGACACGACCGGATTCACGAGGAGTTCGACGGGATGGACCCCGGCGAGACGCTCACCATCGTCAACGACCACGAACCGAAACCGCTGTACTACGAGATGGCCGCCGAGGTGCCCGCGTTCGACGAGGCGGGGTACGAGGTCCAGCGGGACGCGCCCGACGAGTTCGTCGCCGAGTTCCCGAAAGTAGAGGCCTGACGGCGGTCACTCGTCCGGTGAGACAACCGCCTCTCCGGTCACGTCGAACAACCGTGCGAGGGATCGAACGGTCACGTCGCCCTAACCCGATCGCTCCAGCGCCGCCTCGGGGCGCGCCGCTACCCGACGACGGAGGGCGGCCCCGAGGAGACGGACCGTCTCCCGCTGCTCGTCGGTGAGGTCGCCGCGCGCCTCGAGCTTGGAGACCGCCTCCTCGACCTCGCGGCGTTCGATGCGCTCGGCTCGGCGCCGGAGCCGCCGTCGGACGCGGTCCGGATCACACTGTGCGTCGGTCGGCGGGTCCGACCGCGCGTCGGAGCGTTCGAATGCCACGCTCGTGGCTCAACCCCCACGCGGGTGAGCGTTTCCTCGAACGTGTTCGGCTTCTATCCTGCGACGGGCACACACTCAAGTTCTCGCCCGGAGACACCGACGTATGGACGCCGCCCGCTTCCTGTTCGTCTCAGCCGACGCCGCGCTGATCACCGACCTCGCGTGGCAGGTCCACCGCGAGGGCCACGACGTGAAGTACTACATCGAAGCCGAAAGCGACCGAGAGATTGGCAACGGTTTCGTCTCGAAGACGGATGACTGGCGCGCAGAAGTCGACTGGGCGGATGTCATCATTTTCGACGATATCTGGGTCGGTTCCGATATCGGCACGGGCGAACTCGCCGAGGAGCTCCGTGAGAAAGGGAAAGCGGTCGTCGGCGGGACGCCGAACACCGATCGTCTCGAAGAAGATCGCGGCTACGCGATGGAGATTCTCGAAGAGCACGGTGTCAACACCGTTGAACACCACATCTTCCACGATTTCGACGCGGGCATTCAGCACGTGCAGGAGAATCCAGCCCCGTACGTCATCAAGCCACTCGGGGAAGTTCAGAACGTTAAACGACTGCTGTACGTCGGGAATGAGGACGATGGCAGCGACGTTGTAGAGGTGCTTCACGCCTACAAGAAGGCGTGGGGACACCGGATGAAGGGCTTCCAACTTCAGCGGAAAGTCGAAGGTGTTGAGATCGCCATCTGCGGGTTCTTCAACGGGAACGAGTTCATTGATCAGGTGAATTTCAATTTTGAGCATAAGAAATTATTCCCAGGGAACATCGGTCCTTCGACTGGCGAGATGGGGACCTCGATGTTCTGGGCGGGCCAGAACAAACTCTTCAAGCAGACCTTCGGGAACATCGAAGATTGGCTCGCGGCCGAGGGCTATGTCGGAAGCATCGACATCAACTGTATCGTGAACGAGAACGACATCTACCCGCTGGAGTTCACGCCGCGGTTCGGGTACCCGACGATCGCGTTACAGGAGGAGTCGATCGAGTCATCTACCGGGGAATTCTTCTACGATCTCGCGCACGGCAACAAGCCAGCGGTAGACGTTCACAATGGGTACCAAATCGCCGTTCGAGTCGTGCTCCCGCCGTTCCCGTTCGACGACGAGAAGACGTACGACGAGAACTCTCGGAACGCGGCCGTGGTGTTCGAAACGGAGAGCCGCGACGGCATCCACATCGAGGACGCGAAGAAGGTCGACGGTCAGTGGCGGGCCGCCGGCGAGAGCGGGATGCCGATCGTCGTCACCGGTAAGGGCGAGACGATGCAGGGCGCGCGCGAGCAGGCGTACGACCGCATCGACGACGTCGTCATGCCGAACATGTACTACCGCGACGACATCGGCGAACGGTGGGTCAACGGCGACGGCGACCGACTGCTCGCGTGGGGGTACCTCGGGCCGGAGTGAATCCGGTACCGGCGTCGGGATTTGGCGCTGATCTCACCCGGTCGGTCGTCAGTTCCCACCGGCACTGATACTCAGGAACTCGAAGTTCGGGCTCCGGCTGTCGAATCGGGAGAGCGAGAACGGTTCGGTCGGGAAGGGCGACTCCTCGTCGGCCACGAGACACCGGAGGAGCCGCCCGGCGACTGGCGCGGTCATCACGCCGCGTCCGTGGAACCCCGTGGCGATGACGAGCCCGTCGGGAGTGTCCGCCGGTGCGTCGATTATCGGTCGGGTGTCGGGGGTCGCCCCGTCGATTCCCGCCCAGCCGTCGACCACACGGAAGGCGTCATCCGTTCGGAGGACTCGCGGAACGAGCGCCGCGACGTGGTCGCGAAACGCCTCATCGGCGCTCTCGCTCGCTGCCGCGGGGTCGTCCTCGGCGGACGACCAGCCGCCGACGAGGAGGTCCCCGTTCCCCTCGCGTCGGAAGTAGACGTGTTCCCCGGGGATCCACCCCATCGGGAACGAGTCCGGTATCGGCGACTCCGGACGGAGAACCAAACACTGCGTCCGGTACGGTCGAACCGGAGTTTCGAGGGTGGAGCCCAGTAACTCGTTAGCACGCCATCCGGTCGCCACGACGACGTCGTCGGCGCGTATCGTCCCGTGGTCCGTCTCGACACCCTCGATCTGCTCGCCGTCAGCCAGGATCTCCGTCACGGTCACGCCGGTCTCGACGCGCGCGCCGCGCGCCTCGGCGTCGGACTGCAGCGTCGTCGTGAGCGTGTACGGGTCGAGGTGGCCGGTGTCCGTGAACCGAACGGCGCCGACGAACGGTGACGCGTCGATCCAGGACCACCGACGCTCGACCGCTGACGCTTCCATAAACGCGACCTCAACGCCGCTCTCCCGAAGACGGGTGACACGGGCCCGCGCCGCGTCCTCGCGGTCGGGCGTGACGAGCTCCACGCTCGGCGTCTCTGTGTACTCGAAGGCGCCCGTCCCGTCGTAGGCCCGGAAGAAGTCGGTCGCGAAGTCGGCGATCTCCGGGTGGTCCGTGTAGGACGGCTCCATCGTCACCTCGCCTGCCGCGCGGGCCGTCGCTCCGCTCGCGATCTGGTCGCGTTCGAGCAGGAGCACGCGGTGGTCGGACGCGAGTTCCCGAGCAGCGGCGCAGCCGATCACGCCGCCGCCGACGACCACGACGGACGGTCGGTCTTCTCGCCCGCTCTCGGGGAGTCCGAACGGTTCGTCCGTCTCCCCGAGCGTCTCGTTCGTCATGGGTTATTCGGCCGTCCGGAGCCCCGATTCGAGGGCGTCAACTGCGCGTTCGAGCTCCGCTCTGTCGATGGTGAGCGGCGGCTGGAACCGGAGCACGTTCTTGTGGTAGCCGCCGACGCCGATCAGGACGTTGTGCTCGTCACGCATGTGCTCGCGGACGGCGGTCGCGGCCTTCTTCGCGGGCGTCCGGTCCGCGTCCGCGAGGAGTTCGACGCCGTACATGAGACCGAGACCGCGCGTCTCGCCGACCGAGTCGTACCGCTCTTCCAGCTCCGCGAGACGCGGACCGAGCCACGACCCCTGTCGGTTCGCGTTCTCGACGACTCCGTCTTCTAACTGGTCGATGTTGGCGAGCGCGGCCGCACAACAGACGGGGTTGCCGCCGAACGTGGAGAGGTGGTCGCCCGCCTCGAAGCTGTCGGCGATCGCCGCGGGCGCCGTGAACGCGCCGAGCGGGAGTCCGTCGGCGATCCCTTTCGCCTGCGGCATGATGTCGGGGACCACGTCGAACTGCTCGCTGGCGAACATCGTGCCCGTTCGGCCGTACCCGGTCTGCACCTCGTCGACGATCAAAAGCCCGCCGTGGTCGTGGGCGATCTCCTTCGCGCGCTGCAGCCACCCCTCCGGCGGGACGACGATCCCCCCTTCGCCCATGACGGGTTCGACGACGACGGCGGCCAAGTCCCCCGAGGTGTGCGTGCCGATGACGCGCTCGAGCTCGTCCGCACAGTCGCTCGAACACGTCTCGTCACAGCGGTCACACCGGTACGCGTACGGCGCGGGCGCGTGTGCCACGTCGTTGATGGTCGGTGCCATCCCCTGCTTGTAGGCGCTGTTTCCGGTGAGCGCGAGGCTTCCGAGCGTCCGCCCGTGGAACGCCATCTCCAGAGCGACGACCTCCTTGTTGCCGGTGTGTTTCCGCGCGAGCTTCACCGCGCCCTCCACCGCCTCGGTGCCCGAGTTACAGAAGAAGGTCTTCTGGAGATTCCCCGGTGTGATCTCGGCGATGCGTTCGGCGAGCTCGCCGACCGGTGCGTTCCTGTGGACGTACGAACAGGTGTGAACGAGCCGATCGAGCTGGTCCTTCGCCGCGTCGACGACCGCGGGATCGTTGTGTCCGGCGTTCGTCACCGAGATTCCGGCGAACACGTCGAGGTACTCCTCGCCCTCCGGCGTCGTCATCGTCGTGTCCGACGCCCGCTCGATCGCGAACGAGTCGTACCCCTTCGCGATCGGCATCACGTAGTCGTCGTACTGCGATTTGACCGTTTCACTCGACGGGCTGCCCGCTGTCGACTCTGCCGTCGTCGCGGGATCGGGCTGGTTCGACATGGTTAGTCGTACTGGTGGTCGACCGCACGGAACGCGTCTTCAGCGACCTCTAAGGCGTGATCGACTTGCTCGCCCGTGTGGCTGTAGGTGGTGAAGAACCGCTCGCCCTGCAAGGGGTTCCCGAAGAGGACGCCGTCGGCCGCGGCCTCGAGCCACCAGTCGGCGAACCGGTCGGTGTTCGCGTGCCACGTGTCGCGGTACGAGTGGATGTCGTGATCGGTCATGTACACCTGCCCCATCGAGCCGACGTGTTCGACGTTGACCGGGAGCCCGACGTCGTCGGCGGCCTCCTGCAGCCCGGTGAACAGCTTCTCGCCGAGGCGATCGATGTGTTCGTACACGTCGCGCTCGTCGAGGATCTCCAGCGTCTTCAGGCCGGCCGCGGCCGCGACCGGGTGGCCGTTGTACGTCCCGCCGTGGAACGCCGAGGAGTTCCACTTGGAGGCCTCCTTCTTTTTCGGCGGAATGATCTCTTCCATGATGTCATCTCGACCGCCGAATCCGGCGACCTGGTAGCCTGCCCCGGCGGCCTTCGCGAACGTCGTCATGTCCGGCGTGACGCCGAACCGGCCCTGCGCGGACTGCGGGCCCAGCCGGAAGCCGGTCATCACCTCGTCCCAGATGAGGACGATGTCGAGCTCCTCCGTCAGCTCGCGGAGGAATTCGTGATAGCCGTCACGCGGCTTGAGACAGCCGCACGAGAACATCACCGGTTCGATGATCACGGCCGCCATGTCGTCGGCGTGCTTCCGGAGGATCTTCTCGGTCGCCTCCTTGTCGTTGAAGGGGAACGCGACGACCGTCTCGCTCACCGCGTCGGGGATGCCCGTCCCGTACGACACCGTGTTCGGCTCGTCCTCCGGGCCGAGCGCCTCCTCGCTGGCGTAGACGCTCTGCAGCGCGTAGTCGTGCGCGCCCGCGTATCCTCCCTCTGGCTTAGCGATCTTCTCTTTCCCGGTGTAGGACCGCGCGACTCGGAGCGCGTGCATCGTCGCCTCCGTGCCGCTGTTCGCCATCCGAACAGATTCGATGGACGGGACCATTTCGCAGACCTTCTCCATGAACTCGATGGCGACTGGCTGGGGCGTCGCGGTCAGGTCGCTCTTCTCGACCTGCCGTTTGACGGCGTCCTGGACCTCGGGGTGGCCGTGTCCGAGGATGATCGGACCGAGCGCTAGGAGGAAGTCCAGATACTCGTTGTCGTCCATGTCGTAGACGTACGAGCCGTCCGTCTCCTCTATGTAGAACGGGTACGGGTCGAACGAACGAACGTTCGATTCGACCCCGAGCGGCGTTACGTTCGACGCGCGCCGGTGAAACTCCCGGCTCTTCGACGTCTTCTCTTCCAACGGGCGTGCATGGTCGCGCTCCTTGTCACCGAGGCTCATCGGCGTAGCTGACGAACGGGTGGAAGATAAATCTTTGGCAAACACAATCTGAGGCCGAAATAGATACGGTAATTCGTGTTATTCTCCGGCAACAGTTCGAGACAGCGGGAGCACGAGTCCCTTCGGACCGCCGCCCGCCTTCCTGATCTCTCTGAGGGTCAGCTCAATAACGTGGAAGTCGCGGTCGGTGAGAGCGGCGCGCACCTCGTGGTTTCCGGAGGGGAGGAGCAGGGTCCCGGGATCGACGACGATAGCACTGGTCGCTCGATTACGCTGTTCCCGCATCGGTACCGAGACCGTTTCGATGCCCCGGTCGTGGAGCACGTCGAGGAACTCCGGAGGAACGGCCTCGGAGTAGACGAGCGCGAGATCGGGTGCGACCATGCCGAACACCAAAGCGAGATGCGTCTGGCCGGTACTCTCCGTGCTACCGAAGATCGGCACCTCGACCACGTCGACCCCGAACGTCTCCAAGACGGTCCGAACCTGTCGGATCCCGGCCGCGTTGGTGGTCTGCGATCGACCGATAGCGACGGTTTCTTGGTCGATCCACACCATGTTTCCGGCCTCGAAGCCGCCGTCGCCGTGAACGGTGTGATAGATCGGCGCTCCCAGCTCCGTCATGCGCTCGGAGAGCCGACGTTCCTCCCCGTGTCGGGTCTCCTCCACCATCTTCCCGATCACGATTCCGCCGCCGATCGCGAACCCGACGTCGCGAACGAAGAGCGATTCCGCGAGGCTCCCCATCACTCCCTCGAGCGTGAGCACTTCGACGCCGTGTGCCTCCAGTTCCGTCACGAGCGAACGGTGCTCTTTGGCGGCTTTCTCCTGACGCGGCAGCCCATCCCAGTTCCACGCGTCCGGATCGACGACCGATTTGAACTCCTCGCCAGGCTCGTGGACCAGCACCTGCTCGAGCGAGCCGTACTCCGATCTGACGGACGGTTCGAGATCCCAGATGCCGTTCATTCGTCTATCCGCAGCGTGTGTTCTTCCTTCACGCTCCGGAGCGCCACGTCGGTCGCGGTGCTCTCGACCCCCTCGTACTGACCGATCTCCCGCAACAGATCGGTCATCTCCTGGCGGTCGGCGACGCGGACCTTCAACAACAGGTCCGCGTCGCCCGTGAGTTCGTGGATCTCTTGGATCGCCGTCACCTCGACGAGGCGTTCGGCGACTTCCGACGACCGACCGGCCGTCGCCTCGATCCGGATGAAGCCGACCTCGTTGCGTCCGAGGAGCTCCGGGTCGAGCACCGCGCGGTAATCGCGGATGTACCCCTCTTCTTCTAACGCCTTCGTTCGCTCGTGGATGGTCGCCGTTCCCATGTCGAGCCGCCTCGCGATCTCAGAGAGGGCCGCCCTACCGTCGACCTGAAGAATAGCGAGGATCTTCCGATCGACCTCGTCGATGTCCATGTACGGCGGTTCGACGGCTGGATCCCTATGTGTTTTGTTTGGCTGCACGAGTTTATTCGTTGGTACGAGATCGTCCATAATAATATTTCCTCAAGCGCGGATCTTCTCGTAGGTTTGTCTGTAAGTATCGAGTACGCCCAAACATATTTCATGTGGGGTGTGGTACGCCAACGGGAGAATGGGACGCGATAGCAACAATCGGGCGTCGGGCATCGACGCGCAACTGGTTCAGCGGGTCCGCCGCAACCAGTGGACCGGTGCGGTCGTCAACCTCGCACCGAGCGCGTTCTGGCTCGGCGTGTTCTTCTTAGCACCGCTCGCCGTGATGTTCTTCTACAGTTTCGGGGAACGAGGCGCGTTCGGCGAAGTTCTGCTGGCGACCGAAAACCTCGGACTCCAGCAGTACCGCCGGTTCTTCGTTCCCGAAGGCCTCTCGGTGCTCGGGGCAGTCTGGACGACGACCGCGTGGCTGATCGACACGGTGATTCCCGGAACGCAGTCGCTCGCGTCGACGCAGCCGACGCCGTACGTCAGGCTGCTGTTCAAGAGTATCGGCTACGGGATCCTTGCGACGGTCGTCTCCTTCGTCGTCGGCTACCCGATGGCCTACTACATCGGTCACATCGCGCCCGAGGAGTACCAGAACCTCCTCGTCGTGCTCGTCATCCTCCCCTTCTGGGCCTCCTTCCTCGTCCGCATCTACGCCATCCAGCTGCTGTTGTCGGCCAACAGCGTGCTGATGAGCGCGTTCGCGCTGCTTCCGTTCGTCGAGCAAGGAGTGACACTGATGAACTCGCGGTTCGCCGTCCTCCTGGGGCTCGTCTACATCTGGATCCCGTTCATGATCCTCCCGGTGTACTCCAGCATCGAGGAGATCGACTTCACGCTCCAAGAGGCGGCGATGGACCTCGGAGCGGACCGTTTCGAGGCGTTCTATCACGTCATCTTCCCGCAGTCGAAACCGGGCGTGATGGCGGGGAGCATCCTCGTGTTCATCCCGAGCGCGGGCGCGTACGTGATCCCCGAACTCCTCGGCGGCACCGACAGTCAGATGATCGGCAACTTCATCGCCGACCAGTTCGGATCCGCCGGCCACTGGCCGCTCGGAGCCGCGGGAGCGTTCGTTCTCATGGGAGTCATGCTACTCAGCATCGCCGCCTACCAGCGCGGGGGAGGTGATCTCGCATGATGAGCGCGTTCCGTCGAGCGCGCGCGTCGCTGTTCGAGCGCGGTTCCGGGGTCCTCTTGGCCCAGACGGCGTTCGTGTACCTGTTCCTCTACCTGCCGATCGCCGTGCTGATCACCCTCTCGTTCAACGACTCGCGGTACGCGGTCGTCTGGCAGGGGTTCACGACGAAATGGTACACGGCACTGCTGCAGGGCGAGACGGTCGCTCGGGTCGACCCGACCGCCGCGTGGAACGCGTTCATGAACTCGGTCGGGATCGCCGCGGCGACGGTCGTCATTAGCACCGTATTCGGGACGATGCTCGCGTTCGCCCTCGACCGCTACGAGTTCCCCGGCAAGCGGCTGTTCACCGGCGTCGTGTTCATGCCGATCATCATTCCGAGCATCGTGATGGGGATCTCGTTGCTGTTGTTCTTCAACATCATCGGGGTCCAGTTGGGGATCGGCACGGCGATCATCGGTCACGTCGCGTTCGGGATCAGCTTCGTCGCGGTCGTCGTCGCCGCGCGACTGCAGACCTTCGACCAGACGATGGAGGAGGCAGCGATGGACCTCGGCGCCAACGAACTGGAGACGTTCCGGTTCGTGACGCTTCCGATGATCAAGCCGGGGATCTTCGCGGGCGCGCTGCTCGCGTTCGCGATGAGCTTCGACGACTTCGTGGTTACCTTCTTCATTATCGGGCAGGAGAACACGCTCCCGATCTTCTTCTTCGGAATGGTCCGGCAGGGGATCTCGCCCGGCGTCAACGTCGTCGCGGCGCTGATCATCGTCGTCACCATGGCGCTCGTCGCCGTCGCCCAATGGTTTCAGGGACCGACGTGGTGAATTATGTGAAATATATGCGACTGAACGCATGATCTCCCGAAATATTTATGGTGTGGTGTCGCAGTTGGAGAAAAAGAGACACTGACAACCCATGCCACAACAGCAATCCACCAGCGATCGGCGAACGTTCCTCCGGACCACCGGTGCCGTCTCGGCGGCCGGACTCGTAGGACTCGCGGGATGTAGCGGCGGAAGCGACGGCGGCGACGGCGGGAGCGGAGACGACGGCAGCGACGGCAGCGACGGCAGCGACGGCGGCGGCAGTGACGGCGGCGGCGGCGGCAGTGACGGCGGCGACGGGGAGATCGAAGACGAGCTCCGTGTCTTCCAGTGGGGCGACTACTGGCCCGACGGCTTCGTCAGCGGCTTCGAAGAGGAGTACGACGTCTCCGTCTCCGTCTCGCTGTACTCCTCGAACGAGGAGATGTTCAACGCGCTGAACGCGGGCGGAACGGGTCAGTACGACCTGATCTTCCCGAGCGACTACATGGTCAACGTCCTGAACGAGCAGGACATGATCCAATCCCTCAACCTCGACGCCCTGTCGAACTTCGGGAACCTCTCCGAGATGTTCGAAGAGGCGCCGTACGACCCGGGCGAAGAGCGTTATTCGGTCCCGTACCAGTGGGGCACCTCTGGGATAGCGTACAACGAGGAAATGGTCGGCGACATCGAGGTGACCTCCTGGGAGACGATGTGGAACGAGGAGTTCGGGGGGCAGATGTCGATGCTTGACGACGTGCGCGAGACGATGGGCGCAGCGCTGAAGTACCTCGGCTACTCGCTCAACACGACCGAGGAGTCCGAGATCGAGGAGGCGAAGGAGCTGCTCATCGAGCAGAAGGACCTCCTCGCGACGTACGACTCGTCGAACTTCCCGACGAACCTGATCAACGAGCAGCTCAGCCCACTCCACGCGTGGTCCGGCGGCGCGTTCCAGGCGTACTGGGAGACGTTCGAGGACGGGAGCTCCCCGATCAACTACGTCATTCCGGAGGAAGGCGGCGTCGTGTGGGTCGACACCGCGGCGATCACGGCGGAGGCGCAGAACGTCAACGCGGCGCACGCGTTCATCGACCACTTCCTCGACGCCGAAGTCGGCGCCGAGATCACGAACTACACGTACTACGGGAGCCCCAACGAGGCCGCCGAGGAGTACATCCTCGACGACGTCCTCAACAACGAGTCGATCTACCCCGACGACGAGACGATGAGCAACCTCGAATACATCGAGAACATCGGTCAGGCGACGACGCTCTACAGCAACGCCTGGCAAGAGATCAAGAGCGCCTGAGGAATGACGGATTACGACGTTCGGCTAGAGGGTGTGACGAAGCGGTTCGACGACGTCGTCGCGGTCGACGACGTCGATCTGGAGGTCGAATCCGGCGAGTTCCTCACCCTGCTCGGACCGAGCGGGTGCGGGAAGACCACGCTCCTCCGCTGTATCGACGGCTTCGAAACGCCGACGGAGGGCGCGGTGTACATCAAAGACGAGGACGTGACGCACGTCCCGCCGTTCGAGCGCAACACCAGCATGGTGTTCCAGTCGTACGCGCTGTTCCCGCACATGACCGTCGGCGAGAACGTGGCCTTCGGGCTCCAGATGCAGGGAGTCGACGAGAGCGGCGAGGCGGGCCGCGGCGGCGTCGGCCGATCGCTCAAGCGGCTCGTGCGTCGCGGATCCAACGAGGAGATCGAATCGCGCGTCGAGGAGATGCTCGAACTCGTCGAACTGCCGGAGACCAAAGACCGGCGGGTCAGCGAGCTCTCCGGCGGTCAACAGCAGCGTATCGCGCTGGCGCGGGCGCTCATCACGGAGCCGGCCGTGCTCCTGCTCGACGAGCCGCTCGGGGCGCTCGATCTGAAGCTCCGACAGAACATGCAGGTCGAGCTGAAAAACCTTCAGGAGGAGCTGGACACCACGTTCGTCTACGTCACCCACGATCAGGAGGAGGCGCTCACGATGAGCGACCAGATCGCGGTGATGAACGACGGCCAGGTCGAGCAGCTCGGCACCGCCACCGAGATCTACGAGGAGCCCGCGACGGAGTTCGTCGCGGACTTCATCGGCGAGACGAACCTCGTCCGCGGCGACTACTCGGAAACCGCCGAGGGGGCGACCATCCGGCGGAACGGCCGCTCGTATCGCGTTCCGAAGAATCCGGCGGCCGGATCGACTGCCGGGTTCGCCGTCCGACCGGAGAAGATCCGCATCGGCGACGACGCCGTCGGGCTCGACAACAGCTTCCAGGCGGAGATCATCGACGAGATCTACAAGGGGAACCTCGGCAAGTTCGTCGTTCGGTTGGACGACGGCGAGCAGTTCACCGTGGACATGCAGATCCGCGATCAGGGGTCGTACCTCCAGCCGGGAGAGACGGTTCAGATCGGCTGGGCGCCCGAGAACAGCGTCGTACTCACCGAGTAATCGGGGTGAGCGCGACTCCCGCGTTGGCGGGGACGTGCGGGCCTCGGACGGTAGACGGAACGACACGGCAGACGATAACTCCGGAGACCGGTCCGGAGTGACGCGACCGACGACATACACACGATTATGGACTTCACAGGCACGATTCGGGACCGACACGAACAGGCGCACGGTGAAATCGCTGAGCTCGACTTCGGGGCGTACATCGACGGCGGGACGCGACCGGCGAGTGACGGAGAGACGTTCGAACCGACCGACCCGTCGGTCGACGAGCCGATAACGGCCGTCGCGCGGTGCGGCGGCGAGGAGGTCGACGACGCCGTCGCGGCGGCCGACGCCGCGTTCAACGACGGCTGGGGAGCGATGGACGCGGGCGAGAGAGCCGAACTGCTTCGCACGTGGGTCGACGAACTACGGGACAACGTCGACGAGCTGGCGTTGCTGCAGACGCTGGAGATCGGCAAGCCGCTCGCGTACGCGAAGGCAGACATCGAGAACGGGCTCGACTTCTTCGAGTACTACGCGAACGTCTCGGTCGCGCAGGAGGGCGAGTACGTTCCGACCGGGACGGATTCGCACGCGTACGTCCGGCAGGAGCCGTACGGCGTCACGGGACAGATCCTCCCGTGGAATTACCCGATCCTGCTGATGGGGTGGAAGGTCGGGGCGGCGCTGGCGGCCGGGAACACGACGGTCGTCAAGCCACCGAGTCCGGCCCCGCTGTCGGTGATCCGGGCCGCGCAGCTGGCCGACGGCGTCCTCCCCGACGGTGTGATAAACGTTGTTCCGGGCTCCGGAGCCGACGTGGGCGAACCGATCATCGACCATCCCGACGTGGAGAAGGTGTCGTTCACGGGGTCCGTCCCGGTCGGCCAGTCGATCATGCGGACCGCCGCGGACAGCGTGACGCCCGTAACGCTCGAACTGGGCGGCAAGAACCCGTTCGTCGTCTTCCCGGACGCCGACATCGAGGAGGCGGCCGCGAACGCCGCGACCGGCGGGATGTACAACGCGGGCCAGTCCTGCGATTCGGCGACACGGCTCCTCGTCCACGAGGACGTGAAAGACGAGTTCGTCGACGCGTACCTCGACGAACTCGCCGGCTGGGAACCCGGTGATCCGCTCGAAGACGGAGCGGCGATGGGTCCGCTGGCTTACGAGGGCCACCGTCAGAGCGTCGACGACTACGTCGAAGTGGGTCGCGACGAGGGAGCGACAGTCCTCAGCGGCGGCGAGGCCCCGGAAGGCGACGAGTACGCCGACGGCGCCTTCTACCAGCCGACAGTCTTCGACGACGTCGACCCGGACATGCAGATCGCTCAAGAGGAGGTGTTCGGCCCGGTGCAGTTCCTCATGACGTTCTCGGACTACGCGGAGGCGATCGAGATCGCGAACGGCGTCGACTACGGACTCACGGCGGGAATCGCGACCGAGAACCCGTCCGTGGCCCACCGCGCGGCCGCCGACGTCGAAGCGGGGAGCGTCTGGGTCAACCAGTACTTCGGAACGGTTCCCGGCACGCCCTTCGGCGGGTTCAAGCAGTCCGGGTTCGGCCGCGAGTGCGCACAACAGGCGCTCGAAGAGCATACCCGATCGAAGTCGGTCAATCTCGCGCTCGACGAACCGCCGTACTGATCGCGTAGGGCGAGGCCAATTTCAGTCGATAAGCGGTGAACACCCGTTGGTATTCCCCTTTGGATCGCAGATGGCCGAATATAATTCGGTGAAATGGGGCGTATCGGGAAAGATTTTTCATGGGTGTTGCTGTATGGCCACCGAGGACACGACACATGCGCCAACTGTACATCGACGGAGAGTGGGTCGACTCGGAATCGTCTGCCGGGATCGACGTCGTCTCTCCCGTCTCGGGAGAGGTCATCGACACGGTCCCGCAAGCGAACGACCGTGACGTGGCGGCCGCGGTCGAGGCCGCGCGCCGAGCCCAGACGGAACTCGAAGGGATGACCGCGTTCGAGCGCGCGGAGGTGCTCGACGAGGTGACGGACTACTTCGAGGAACACGAGGACGAGATCGCGGAGGGGATCACCGAGGAAGAGGGGAAACCCCTTCACGAGTCCTACGAGGAGACCGAGTACGTCATCGACTCCAGCGAGGACTACGCTCACGACGCCATCCGCCTGTTCGGCGACGTCGTCCCCTCCGAGTGGCGCGACCGGTTCGCGTACACGCAACGTGAGCCCTACGGGCCGTGCGCGGTGATCTCCCCGTGGAACTTCCCGCTGGAAATTCCGGGCGGCAGCATCTACTCCGCAATCGCGACGGCCAATCCGGTCGTGTTCAAGCCGGCGGAAGAGACGCCGCTGACGGCGTACCACATCGCGGAGGCGTTCGCTCAGTCGAGCCTCCCGGACGGCGCGTTCAACCTCGTCACCGGCGACGGCGACACCGGTGCGGCGCTCGTCGGTAACCGCGACATTCGCCTGATCGCGTTCACCGGCAGCAGCGCGGTCGGCCAAGAGATCGCGAAGTCGGCGGCCGAGCGCAACGCCCAGTGTCTGTTGGAGCTCGGCGGGAAGGACCCGATCGTCGTCCTCGACGACGCGGACGTGGAGCACGCGGCCGACAGTATCGTCACGGGCAGCAACTGGAACGCGGGACAGGTCTGCTGTGCGACGGAGCGCGTCATCGCGACCGAAGGCGTCCACGACGATCTCGTCGACGCCATCGTGGAGCGAACTGAAGACCTCGTGCTCGGTGACCCCTTCGAGGACGGGGTCGACGTCGGCCCGATGATCTCCGAGCGAATCCAGTCGAAGGCCCGCGCTCACTTCGACGACGCCGTGGAGCGCGGCGCGACGGCCCGGACCGGCGGGGAGACGGACGGGCTGTTCTTCACGCCGGCCGTGCTCGACGGCGTGACCGAGGAGATGGACGTCGCCACCGAGGAGACGTTCGGCCCGGTGACCCCGGTCCTCACCGCGTCGTCGTACGAGGAGGCGATCGAGATCGCGAACCGCTCGCCGTACGGGCTGCAGGCGGCGGTCTTCACCGATTCGCTGGAACGCGCTCACGACGCCGCGAACCGCATCAAGGCGGGTGGCGTGTTCATCAACGAGACGAACAACTACTGGGAACGACTGCTCCCGTTCGGCGGCTACGGCGAGAGCGGTTCCGGCGGGCGGTACGGCAGCAAGTGGCACTTAGAAGCTATGACACAAGTGAAATCTGTGATGATGAACTACGGAGGCACCGAATGAGAGTCGTCGCGCTGGGCGGTTGCGGCGCGATGGGTAGAGCGACGTCGTGGGAACTCGCGGAGAACGAGGCGGTCGACGACCTCCTCATCGCGGACGCGGACATCGACTCCGCAGACGAGTTCGCCACCGAGCTCCCGGGTGACGTCGAGACGGCGCGCGTCGACGTGACCGATCACGAGAGCGTGGTCGAGACGCTCGCCGACGCCGACGTGGTCGCCAACGCGCTCCCGTACGCGTTCAACGTCGCGGTGATGGAGGCGTGTCTCGACGCCGACTGTCACTACCTCGACCTCGGCGGGCTGTACCACAAGACGCAGGACCAGCTAGAGTACGACGAGGAGTTCGCCGACGCCGGGCTGACCGCCGTCCTCGGAATGGGTGCCAGCCCGGGGTTGACGAACATCGCGACCGCGATGGGAGCGAGCCACCTCGACGAGGTCGAATCGATTCACATCCGCACCGGCGCGCGCGGCGGCGGCGAGGGGTTCGCCTACTCCGCGAAGACGATCCTCGACGAGCTGACGATGGACCCCGTCGTCTACGAGGACGGCGAGTACCGGACGCTCGACCCGCTCTCCGGCCGCGAGACGTACACGATGCCGTCGCCGGTCGGCGAGGTCGAGGGGTTCCACAGCATCCACTCGGAGCTGGCGACGATGCCGACCACGTTCCCCGGCGTCGACGACGTCGACTTCCGGGTCGCGTTCTCCCCCGACCTCGTCAACATCTGCGACGTGCTGATCGGGCTGAACCTCACCAGCGAGGAGCCCGTCGAGTACAAGGGCGTCGAGACCTCGCCCCGCGAGTTCCTCGACTGGCACCTCGACCGGCAGCCGAAGCCCGGCCCGGCCGAAGAGTGGAAGTCCTTCCGCGTCGACGTCGCCGGGACGGAAGACGGCGAACACGCCCAGTACCGGTACTCGACCGTGGTGGAGTCACGCCTCGACGACTGGGGCCTGAAGGCGACCGCGGTCTGGACCGGCGTCCCGATGGGGATCGCGGCGGTGCTCGTCGGACAGGGTGACGCGACGGCCGCCGGCGCGAAGCCGCCGGAGGAGCTGTTCGATCCCGAGCAGTTCATCGACGAGCTCGCGGACCGCGAGATCGTCATCGAAGGGGAGCAGATCGAATGAGCGTCGAGGGAACCGGCGAACGGGGCGTCACCGACCTGCACGGCCTCCTCGACCGGCCGATCGCGAACTACGTCGGCGGCGACTGGACGCGCCCGAGCGGCGGCGTCGCCGAGACGGTCGTCGACCCGGCGACCGGCGAGACGCTCGGCGAGACGCCGAACAGCACCGAGTCAGACGTCGACGCCGCGGTCGGCGTGGCGGACGAGGCGTTCGAGGAGTGGCGGCAGGCGCCGGTCGAAGAGCGGATTCAGCCGCTGTTCCAGTTCAAGTCGCTGCTGGAGGAGCACCAGTCGGAGATCGCGGAACTGCTCGTGCGCGAGCATGGGAAGACGCGGGCAGAGGCCGAGGGCGAGCTCCGCCGCGGGATCGAGAACGTCGAGGTCGCCTGCGGCGCGCCGACGCTGCTGCAGGGCGGGCACCTCCAGCACGCCGCGCCGGGGATCGACGAGACGGCGGTCCGGCACCCGCTCGGCGTGTTCACCGCGATCACGCCGTTCAACTTCCCCGGCATGATCCCGCTGTGGTTCCTCCCGTACGCGGTCGCCTGCGGGAACGCGTTCGTCCTCAAGCCGAGCGAGCGGACGCCGTACACGGCGATCGCGCTGTTCGAGCTGCTCGAACGGGCCGGCTTCCCGGAGGGCGTCGTCTCGCTGGTCCACGGGGGTCCCGACACGGTGAACGCGCTGTTGACGCACGACGACGTGGTCGGGGCCTCGTTCGTCGGGAGCACGGGCGTCGCGGAACACGTCTACGAGACGGCGGCCGCGAACGGTAAGCGCGTGCAGGCGCAGGGCGGCGCGAAGAACCACGTCATCGTGAGCGACGCGGCGGACCTGTCGTACGCCGCCGAGAAGACCGTGAGCTCGGCGTTCGCCAACACCGGGCAGCGCTGCCTGGCGAACCCGGTCGCGGTCGTCCACGACGACGTGTACGACGAGTTCGCTGAGCTGGTCGTCGACCGAGCCGCGGCACAGACCGTCGGGAACGGCCTCGACGACGGCGTCGACGTGGGGCCGGTCGTCTCCAGTGAGGCGAAGGCCCGGATCGAGTCCGCCATCGAGACCGGCGTCGAGGAGGGCGCGGAGCTGCTCCTCGACGGGCGCGAGCGGGCCGCCTCCGACGAGGGGAGCTTCCTCGCGCCGTCGGTGTTCGGCGAGGTGACGCCGGAGATGACGATCGCCACGGAGGAGCTGTTCGGGCCGGTGCTGGCGCTGATCCGCGCCGGCGACCTGGACGAGGCGATCGACGTCGCCAACCGGAGCCGCTACGGCAACGCCGCGTCCGTCTTCACGAACCGCGGCGACGAGGCGGCGACGTGCCGCCACGAGCTGGAGGCGGGGAACGTCGGTATCAACGTCGGGACGGCGGCGCCGATGGCGTTCTTCCACTTCGGGGGACAGAAGGACTCGTTCTTCGGCGACCTCCACGCGCAGGCCGAGGACGTCGTCCGGTTCTACACCGACGAGACCGTGTACATCGAGCGCTGGCCGGACCGAGAGGACTGAGCCGGTGACCGAGCTCCTGCTGCGCGGCGGCGCCGTGCACGCGTTCGACGACGACCGGACCGTGGCCGAGGCGGTCCTGTTCCGCGACGGTCGCGTCGCCGCCGTCGGCGGCACCGAGACCGTCGAGGCGGCCGCGATCGACCCGCGGGTCGTCGACCTGGACGGCCGGACCGTCTTTCCGGGGTTCAACGACGCGCACACCCACCTGCTGTCGGTCGGGATCGATCGACTGGAGACCGACCTCGCAGACGCCGCCGACCGCGCGGACGCGCTCTCGATGCTCCGAGAGAACGCGGCGACCACGGATCCCGGCGAGTGGGTGCTCGGCTACAACTTCGACGAGACGACGTGGCCTGACGGGGACGGACACCTCACCCGAGCCGATCTCGACGCGGTGAGCGATGACCACCCCGTCGCGGCGATGCGCGTCGACGGCCACGCCGCGGCCGTCAACGGCCTCGCGCTCGACCGAGTCGACCTCGACGGGGTGGAGCGCGACGTGAAGCGCGGCGACGACGGCGACCCCACGGGCGTGCTCGTGGAGGACGCCGCCGGCCGCGTGAAGCAGGCGACGTACCCGCGCGGGGAAAAGGCCCGCCGCGCGCTCGCGGCGGCGACCGAGCGGGCGCACGAGCTCGGCGTCACGTCGGTCCAGAACATGTCTGGACTCACCGCGCCGCAGGAGTTCGGGAGCCCGATTCACGCGGCGTTCTTCGGCGCGTGGCGAGACGGCGATTTGGGGCTTCGCGTGACGTTCTACGTCCATTCCGGGAAGGCGGAGTCGCTGTCGGACCTCGAGATCGCCTCCGGGTTCGGCGACGACTGGCTCCGGATCGGCGGGCTCAAGACGTTCTCCGACGGCTCGCTCGGCGCACGGACGGGGAAGATCTCCGGGACGTACGTCGACGACTCCGACAACGACGGGACGATGGTGACGACCGAGTCCGAGCTCCGGGAACTGTTCCGGACTGCGGCGCGGGCCGACCAGCAGATCGCCACGCACGCGCTCGGCGACGTGGCGATCGACACCGTGCTCGACTGCTACGAGGCGGTGCTCGACGACTACCGCGTGCCGGACCCGCGACTCCGGGTCGAACATCTCGAACTGGCCACCGACGCGGCGATAGCCCGGATGGCCGAGCTCGGAATCGTCGCGAGCATGCAACCGAATTTCCTCCAGTGGGCCGGCGAGGGCGGGATCTACGAGTCCGTCCTCGGGAGCGAGGCCCGCGGCGCCAACAACCGCTTCCGGAGCGTCACCGACGCTGGCGTCCCGCTCGCGTTCGGCAGCGACACGATGCCGATCGGCCCACTTCGCGGCATCCACCACGCGGTGAACGCGCCGCACGACGCCCAGCGCCTCTCCGTCGACGAGGCGATCGCAGCGTACACCCGAGACGCGGCGTACGCGGAGTTCACCGAAGACGAGAAGGGGACGCTCGAACCCGGCAAGCTCGCCGACGCGGTCGTTCTCGACGCTGACCCGTTCGCCGAGCCGGCGTCGATAGCGGATATCGACATCGATATCACGATCGTCGACGGTGAAATCGCGCACGGAGACCCGTCGTAGTCGAGCCCGTCCGAGCTGGGTCCGACAGTCGTTCTCGCGGCCCGTTTGCGTCGGTGGAGCGAGCGGGGGCTTTCGCCCGCGTCCGAAGTCGCGGGGTTCTGCGGTTTATCGCTGTGACGGCACGCGGGAGTACCACGGTTCACGGTCAGGTCCGCCCCTCCACGGCTTTTTAACCGTCCGGGTCCACCACTCGCGGTATGGCGAAGTACTCGACGGGCGGTGGCGGCGGCGGCGACGACGGCGACGCCTGCGAGCTCTGCGGGCGAGAGACCACGGAGCTCCAGCGGGCCACGGTCGCCGGAGCGAAGCTCCTCGTCTGCTCGGACTGTCGTCCCCACGACGACGCCGGCAACGCTCCCGGGAGATCGGACAAGTCGGGGGGCTCCGGCGGGAGCCGCGGCGGGAGTTCCGGCGAGAGCCCGGGCGGCGCCAGCGCCGAGTCGAGCGGCCCGGAGAGCCGGAAGAAGGAGCTCGCCCGGAAGCAGGCGAAGATGTACGACTCCGCGACCGGCGACTCCAAGCACTGGGAGGAGGGCGGGACGAACTACGAGTCCGACCGGCTCCCGTACCTCGTCTCCGGCTACGGCGACGACGTGAGTGCGGCCCGGCAGGCGGCCGGCCTCACCGTCGAAGAGCTCGCCGACGACCTCGATGTCGACGAGGACGACCTGTTCGCGGTCGAGGACGGCCGCGCAGCGACCGCCGGCGTCGGCGGGTCGGTCGTCCGCGCCGTGGAGGAGCGTCTCGGCGTCGAGATCGTCGACGAGTGACGCGCGTGAGACGACCGCGGTCCCGGCCCCGTATCGCCTCCGAACCGAAACGATCGGTTCTCCGAAGGACGACCCCACCATGAAGGCGATCAAGGACAGCGTCCACGGTCACGTCCGGCTCGGCGACGTCGCCGCCGAGCTGATCGACACGCCCGCATTCCAGCGGCTGCGCCACATCAAACAGCTGTCCACCGTCAGGCTGGTGTACCCCTCCGCGAACCACACCCGCTTCGAGCACAGCCTCGGCGTCTACCACCTCGCACGGAGCGCCGTCGAAGGGTTCGGCCTCGACGCCGACACGGCCGCCCACGTCCGCGCGGCGGCGCTCCTCCACGACGCCGGCCACGGCCCGTACGGGCACCAGACCGAAGGGGTCATCCGACGTGCGACCGGGCGCGACCACGACGACATCGAGTGGCTGCTGACCGACGCCGACCGCGAGGTGTGTCAGGTCCTCGAACGCAACGGGCTCGACCCCGGGCGCGTCGCGTCGCTGATCGCGGGCGAGGGCGGGCTGGGCGCGCTCGTCTCGGGCGAACTCGACGTCGACCGGATGGACTACCTCGTGCGCGACGCCCACCACACGGGCGTCCCGTACGGCACGGTCGACACCGGGCGGCTCGTCAACGAGCTCCGGCTCGCGGGCGACGGCGGAGCGGCCGGAAGCGGCGCCGACGGGGGCGATCCCGAGCGCGCTGAGCTCGTGCTCGCCGAGGGGAACGTCCCCACCGCGGAGAGCCTGCTCGTCGCCCGGTCGCTGATGAACGCGGTCGTCTACCGCCACCACGTCTCGCGGGTCGCCGGCGCGATGCTTGAGCGCGCCTGCGAGCGCTACCTCGACCGGACCGAGGCCGACGTCGAGACGTTCCGACGGATGGCCGACCACGACCTCCTCGTCGGGCTCCGCGAGGCCGTCCCCGAGCTCGGCCGGCGCATCGAGCGCCGCGACCTCTACAAGCGGGCGGTGTGGGTCGGGGCGGAGGACGTACCGGCCGGAACGGTCGACGCCGGTCACGCAGAGGAGCGCACCGCCGAACGCGAGATCGCCGACGCCGTCGGGCTGGACCGCGAGGCGGTCGTCGTCGACGTCCCCTCCCGGCCCGGGCTGAAGGAGTCCGGCTCGACCGTCGTCGTCGACGGCGTCCCGCAGCGCTTAGAGGACGCCTCCGAGCTCGTCGCCGGGCTGCGCAGCGCCGAGCGCCGCCGCTGGACGCTCGGCGTCTACTGTCCGGCGACGCACGTCGACGCCGTCGGCGAAGCCGCGCGCGACGTGCTCGGGATCAAGACCGTCGGGACGACGGCCTGACCGGTGCGACTCGAAACGGCGTCGGAAACGGCTCGGGGCGACGGTCCCCGCTACTCTTTGCCCGGCACTGGCACCGCGAGCACCGGCCGGTCGCTCCCGAGAATGACGTCTTGGCTCACGCTACCGAAGAAGGCCTTCCCAGTCGGGCGCCGCTTGCGACCGGAAACGCAGATCACGTTCGCGTCGATTTCGGCTGCGGCCGTGATCAGTTCGGTGGCCGGGTCGCCGCTGGCCTCGTGGTGGACGCAGTTGACGCCGGCCGATTCGAGCACCTCCCGGGCGCGGCGCACGGCCGACAGCTGGTGGACCGAGGCACCCTCCGGGTTCTCCTGAAACACGTGACACAGGTGCGCAGTCGTCTCCTCTGCCGCGTGTGGCAGGTCGGCGATCGCTTCCGCCTGCGCGACCGCACGTTTGTCTTCCACGTTGTCGACCCCCATCAGTACGTCGTACATACGCACACGTTCGTGGACGACCGATATAAACGGTGGCCAAGCTTCCCGCTCGCCGCCACCGTTCCTCCCACTCCTTTTATCCGACGCCGACGAACCGACCCGCATGATCACGGTCAAAGACACCGTCCACGACCACATCGAGATCGACGGTGTCGCCGCGGCGCTGATCGACACCCCCGTGGTGCAGCGGCTCCGTCACGTGAAACAGCTCGGCACGGTCCAGCTCGTCTACCCCTCCGCGAACCACACCCGCTTCGAGCACAGCCTCGGCGTCTACCACCTCGCCAGCCGCGCGCTCGACCACCTCGGCATCGGCGGAAAGCGGGCCGAACGGATCGAGGCGGCGGCGATGCTCCACGACGTCGGGCACGGCCCGTTCAGCCACAACTTGGAGTCGCTTACCCATCGTCGAACCGGGAAGTATCACGACGACGTGAGCGAACTGCTCGCGAGCGGTGCGGTCGGCGAGGTGCTCCGCGACCGCGACCTCGACCCGGACCGAATCGCCGGGCTCGTCGCCGGGGAGGGCGCCTACGCCGGGCTCGTTTCGGGCGAACTCGACGTCGACCGCATGGATTACCTCGTGCGCGACGCCTACCACACGGGCGTCCCGTACGGCACCATCGACACCGAGCGGTTCGTCCGCGAGCTGACGTTCGTCGAGCGAGACGACGTCGGAGACGGTGACGGTCCGGGCCGCGACGGCCCCGAACTCGTCCTCGACGAGGGGAACGTCCAGACCGCGGAGAGCCTCCTGCTCGCTCGGGCGCTGATGAACCCCGTCGTCTACACTCACCACGTCGCGCGCATCTCGAAGGCGATGGTGCGACGGGCCGCGAGCGAGCTGCTGGACGCGACCGGAACGACGGCCGCCGAGCTCAGGCGCATGGACGACCACGACTTCCTCGCCGCGATCCGCGACTGCCCGGCGACCGCCGAGCTCTCCCGCCGCTACGACGAGCGCGACCTCTACAAGCTGGCGGTGTGGGCCGAGCACGACGACGTCCCCGAGCGTGTCCACGAGGCGGACCACGCGGCCGAGATCGCCCTGGAGCGCGAGATCGCCGAGGAGGCCGGCGTCGCCCGCGAGCACGTTGTCCTCGACGTGCCGCCGGAGCCGTCGATGCGCGAGTCGACCGCCCGGGTGACGGTCAGCGGCGAGGTCCGCCGGCTCGAACGGCAGTCTCCGCTCGTCTCCGCGCTCCGGACCGCGCAGCGCAACCAGTGGCGCCTCGGCGTGTACGCCCCCGAACCGGCCACCGACCGCGTCGGCCGGGCGGCCGCGGACGTGCTCGGGCTCGACCCGGAGGGACTCGTCGCGGAGATGCGCGGCGCGATGCCGACGACGCTCGACGAGTTCGAGTAAGGGAGCGGCGCGGCTCCCACCGTTCCCGTGGCGCACCGATCCGTTCCCGTGACGTTTTAACCTCGGGCTGGCGACCGTGAGGTATGCATCTGGAGGGGACGATACTCGCCGGCGACGCGTTCGAACCCGTGGAAGGGCGGGTGGTAGTCGCCGACGGGGAAATCGTCCGGATCGAGGAGGCGTCGGTCGAGAGCGACGACGTGATCCTCCCCGCGTTCGTCAACGCCCACACCCACATCGGCGACTCCATCGCGAAGGAGGCGGGCGAAGGGCTCTCGCTCGACGAACTGGTCGCCCCGCCGGACGGACTCAAACACCGACTGCTCCGGTCGGCGAGCCGCGAGGAGAAGGTGGCGGCCATGGCGCGGACGCTCCGGTACATGGAGTCGACCGGCACCGGTACGTTCCTGGAGTTCCGCGAGGGCGGCGTCGACGGCGTGGCCGCGCTGCGTGACGCGATCGCCGGCGAGGGCGTCGACTTCAGCGAACGCGCGATCGACTCGGTCGTGTTCGGCCGGGACGACCCCGACGTGCTCTCGGTCGCCGACGGCTACGGCGCCTCCGGCGCCCGCGACGCCGACTTCGACGCCGTGCGCGCGGAGACCCGCGACGCCGGGAAGCTGTTCGGGATACACGCCGGCGAACGCGACGCCGACGACATCAACCCCGCGATGGACCTGGACCCGGACTTCCTCGTTCACATGGTCCACGCCGAACCGATCCACCTCGACCGACTCGCGGACCGCAGCGCGCCGGTCGTCGTCTGCCCGCGCTCGAACCTCGTGACGAACGTCGGCGTCCCGCCGATCCGCGAGCTCGCCGAGCGCACGACCGTCGCGCTCGGCACCGACAACGTCATGCTCGACTCGCCGTCGATGTTCCGCGAGATGGAGTTCGCCGCGAAGCTGGCGGACCTCCCCGCCCGCGACGTGCTCCGGATGGCGACCGTCAACGGCGCCGAGATCGCCGGGCTGAACCGCGGGGTCGTCGAGCCCGGCGCCGACGCCGACCTGCTCGTGCTCGACGGCGACTCCGACAACCTCGCCGGCGCGCACGACCTCGCCCGGGCGATCGTCCGGCGGGCGGGCGCCGCCGACGTCTCGCGGGTCGTGATCGGCGGCGACGAGACCGACTCGTCGGGAGACTGAAGCCGGTCGCGGGCGTAGCGATCGCCGATGGCCACGTTCTCGCTGCTCGCCGGTCTCGCGCTGGGGCCGGTCGTCGGACTGCTCGCGACGCTCGCGATGGACCGCGTGATGCCCCGGCTCCCTGAGGGGACGACCGCCCCGCGGGTCGCCGCGGGCGTCCTCACGGACACCCAAGTCGACGACGCCCCCGAGCGGCTGGCGACGTGGGTCCACTACGTCGCCGGCGGCGGCGCGGGGCTCCTCTTCGTCGGCCTCGTCTCCGCGGTTCAACTCGGTCTCGGCGTCGGCGGCACCGTCGCGCTCGCGGTCGCATCGCCGGTCATGCTCGCGCTGATGGTGGGCTTCTTCGCGCTCGTCCCGCTCCCGCGAGCGCAGGGGCTCCCCCGACAGCGGCTCTCGACGGTCCGGCGCGACTGGGCGCTCTCGGCCGCGGCGTACGTCGTCGTCGCCGCGGCCCTCGTCGCGGTCGCGGCCGGTCTCTGATCCGGTGTCCGCTCCACTCCGGCGAACCGGGAGAGAAACGGTTTAGTCGCTGGCACCTGCCCGATCGCTCATGCACGCCATCACTCGATCCGGCTGGATCGAGGTCATCTCCGGCTCGATGTTTTCGGGAAAGACCGAGGAGCTGCTTCGCCGCCTCCGCCGGTCCGAGATCGCCGGCCAGTCCGTCGCGGTGTACAAGCCCGGGGTCGACGACCGCTACGGCGAGACGACGATCGGCAGCCACACGGGTCGCCAGTGGGACGCGACCGTCGTCGACAACGAGGGCGACGGCCCCCTCGACATCCTCGACGACGAGCCGTTCCCCGAGGTCGTCGCGATCGACGAGGCGAACTTCTTCTCCGACGCGCTCGTCGCGGTCTGTAACACGCTCGCTGACGCCGGGACCCGCGTGATCGTCTCCGGTACCGACCAGACGTTCCGCGGCGAGCCGTTCGAGCCCCTCCCGCAGCTCATGGCGACCGCCGAGTACGTCGACAAGCTCCAGGCGATCTGCTCGCAGTGCGGCGAGCCCGCCTCGCGGAACCAGCGGCTCATCGAGGGCGAGCCCGCGCACGAGGAGGACCCGACGATCCTCGTCGGCGCCGAGGAGTCGTACGAGGCGCGGTGTCGCGACTGTCACGTCCTGCGAACGGGCGAGCGCCCGGACGGCGGCCGGTCGTATCTGGCGGACGGGGCGACGGTGTCCGAGGAGTCGACCGACACCGCCGAGGGGCCGATGGACGCGAGCGACGACTGAGGATAAAAAGGGAACGCGCGCCGCCGTCCGCCGAACTACTCGTCGATTCGATCGTCGGTTCCCGTCGCGTCCTCGTCGAGGGTGGTTTCGGGGGCGGTGTCGGCCGTCGCGACGCGGAACAGCCCGACGAGCGAGACGAGCGTGAGGGCGGCTCCCTCGGCCCGCGCGGCGACGTACGCCCACTCGCGAGGTTCCGCGTCGCCCGCGTCGCGGTACACGACGCGGGTCCACGCCCGCACGACCGGGCGCGGTGCGAGCGTCTGAATGAGCCCCACGAGACCGACGACCAACAGCAGCGCTGCTCTCATACCGACAGGTTCGCCGGGCGTATTTAAAAGCGATGCGCCGCGGACGCTCGGCGTCGGTGTGGGCGTTCCGACGCCCGTCACGCCCGCTCGGCGGCCGCGAGGAACCGCCGACAGGTCGCGGCCGCCCACTCCCGGACCGGCGGCGCGTCCGACCAGCACACCGCCGCGATCCCCCGCTCGTCGAACAGCCCGACGACGGCGCGGTCGCCGGCGAGAAGCACTCCGACCGGCGAGTCGCCCTCGTGGCGATACGCCTCGACGCCGTGGGCAGTGAGGACCGACCGAACTGCGGCTCCTGCGGGACCGCCGAGTCGGTCGACCGCGCTCCCGGTGAACACCAGCCGCGTCTCCCCGTCGAGGTCGTCCGCGACCCGTCGGGCGAGCGACGAGTCGATCCGCGGGACCACGCCGACGACCGAGTCGTCGCCGTCGACGAGCGCGGCGAGCCGCGCCGCGGGCCCCGGCTCGTCGTCCCGCCCGACGACGGTGACCGCGGCCTCAGATTCATCGACGTCGACGGCCGCGTCCACGAGCGCGCGGAGCGCGGGTCCGGGCCCGTCGCCACTCGTCGGTCGGGACCCGTCGTCACTCACCGCCGGGGTCCTCCGGCGACCGCGGGGGGTACGACTGCCGCCCGCCGGTCGACCGCCGGGCGAGCAGTCGGGCCGTCGCGCGGCGCCGGTCGTCCGGACGCTCCTCGGTCGTCTCGTCGTAGTACAGCACCGTCAGCCCGAGCGCCGCGCGCAGGAGTTCGTTGGCCGCGAACCGGTACCGGTCGTCGCTCGGGCCGGACGGCGTCGGCGACGCGGACCGGAGGTGGCCCTCGACGAACAGGTAGCCGCCGGGAGCGAGCGCCTCGGCGAGGTCGGCGAAGCGGTCGAGGGTGTGGAAGAAGCTCATCGTGATCAGCTCGTACGCCTCGGCGGGGAACCCGTACGTGGCGATGTCGCCGTGGACCGGTTCGATCCGGTCTCCGATCTCGCGCTCAGCGGCGCGCTCGCCGATGATCCGCAGTCCCTCCCGGGAGGCGTCGAGCGCGTCGACCGCGTAGCCGGCCTCGGCGAGGAACACCGCGTTGCGGCCGGTGCCCGCGGCGACGTCGAGCGCGCGCCCGTCGGGGATCGAGGGCTCGTACGAGCGCAGTACGGGCGACGGCTCCGGCTCCCGCGGGTAGTCGCCGGCCGCGAACCGCTCGTCCCAGTCCGTCATGGGTGCGCTTGCGTCCGCCCGAGCGTAAACCCCACGGGCGTGGGGGTCGCAGTGTGACCATGGACGAGACGGAGTCGACCGCGGCGGTCGTCGGCGACCTGCTGACAGACAGGGACGAGTCGCTCGCGGTCGCGGAGTCGCTGACCGGCGGCCTGGTCGGGTCGCGCGTGACGGACGTGCCCGGGGCGAGCGCCTACTTCGATCGGGGGTTCGTCACCTACGCGTACGACGCGAAGCGCGAGGTGCTCGGCGTCTCCCGCGAGTCGCTCGACGCCGAAGGAGCGGTGAGTGCGGCGGTCGCCGAGGAGATGGCGGCCGGCGCGCGGGACCGCGCGGACACGACGTGGGCGGTCGCCACCACCGGAGTCGCGGGGCCCGGCGGCGGCACCGCGGAGAAGCCCGTCGGCCTCGTGTACGTCGGCGTCGCGCACGCAGCGCCGTGGGGGACCGAGGCCTCGTTCGTCCGGAGCGAGCGCGTCGTCCTCGACGGGGACCGCGGCGCCGTGAAACGCGGCGCGGTCGACGCCGCCCTCGACGCGCTCGTTCGGGCGGTTCGCGGGATCGACGCCGACGAATAAGGAAGGAGTCGCCGACGGCCGAGCCGTGCGAATGCGCGAGCGTTTATCCCCGCAGCCCGTGTACGGTCGCTATGGTCGAACGCGTACTGGTCGCGATGGACGGATCAGAGCTCTCCGAACGGGCGCTACGCTACGCGCTCGACGCGCATCGGGACGCCGACGTCACGGTGTTACACGTCGTCGGCGAGCCCTCCGGAATGATGGGAGCGGCGACGGGAATCGCGCTCGCGGACGACAGCGAAGAGCGGGTTCAAGAGCTCTCGGAGGAGGTGTTCGAACAGGCGGGGGAGGTCGCCTCCGAACACGGTGTCACGGTCAACGTGGAGGCCGAGGTCGGGTCGCCGGCGAGCCGAATCGTCGAGCGCGCCGAGGAGTTCGACGTGGTCGTGATCGGGACCCACAGCGGGTCGCTCGCCGACCGGCTCCTCGTCGGCAACGTGGCGAAGTCGGTGTTTCAGAACGCGCCGGTTCCCGTGACGGTCGTGCGTTAACTCGGGCGGTGTCGGTTCGGCCGGTTCCCGCTCCGCCCCGTCACCCGTCGATGTACGCGTGACCGACGACCGCGACGATCAGCGCCGCGACGACGATCCACGCGAACGGCTCAACGGCGAGCAGCCGGAGCGGCCGGACCACCGACTCGTCGAGACCGAACAACGCTCCCGCGGCGAAGACGACCGCGAGGACGAGGGCGGCAACGACCCCGGCGACGCCGAGCAGCGCGGTGTCGGTCCGATCCATACGGCGGATCCGTCTGGGGCGTACATAAACGGATCCCGAACGAATCGGAACTCATTCTCAACGAGCCTGCACGGACCGCGCTTAGGAGCCTGTCGTTTCGACCGATCGTGTCGCTCGGAACTCGAACCGTGCGCCGCCTTCGTCGCTGTCCGTCAGCGTCACGTCCCAGTCGTGGGCTTTGGCGATACGTGAGACGATCGTGAGTCCGATGCCGCTTCCGCTGTACCCCGTCGTGTAGCCGTGATCAAACACGGCGTCGCGCTCGTCAGGGGGAATGCCGTCGCCGGTGTCTTCGACGTAGAAACCGCCTTCGAGGGGACCGACGCGAACGGTGATGTCGGCGCCGCCGTGTCCGACTGCGTTCCGGAACAGGTTCTCGAAGAGCGCCGTGAGTTGGCTCGCGTCTCCGGTCACTGTGCACGGATCCGTCGAGAGGGTCGCTGATCGCGTGTCGAGCACTTCCCACGCGTTGCGGGCCACTTCGGACACCGACACCGGTTCGTGTTGTTCCTCAGGGGTGCCGTGACGTGCGAGCGCGGTGAGGTCCGTGACGAGCTCCTGTATCCGCGTGTGAGAGCGTTCTATTTTTTCGAGGCGTGATTCGTCACCGGTTTTCTGATATAACTCGAGGTTCCCGGACGCAACTGACAACGGATTGCGTATATCGTGCGAGACCATGCTGGCGAACTGCTCAAGCCGCTCGTTTTTTGCCTCCAATTCTGTTTCTCGCTCACGTAACGCCTGTTCCGTGTCGACTTTTGAGAGCGCAGTGGTGAGGTGCGTCGCGAGTAGTTCGCCGATGGTCACGTCTTGCGTGTCGAAGTCCGAATGAGTCGGTGAGCCGGCTATCAGAACGCCGTACTCGCCCAGCGGAAGATGCAATTCGCTGCGGATCGGTGAGTCCGGGTTGTAGACGTCTGCGTCGGCCAGGACGTCGTCGATCGCCGTCGCAGTGCCGTCTTCGAAGACCCGCCACGCGATGCTCTCTCCGTCACGAAACGTCGGCGGGTCACCGATGATATCGAAGACGTCATCGGTGTACGCGACGGGGGCCAGTTCGTCGTTCTCCTCGTCGTACAGATGGATCGCGTTCACCTGTAGGTCCAAGATCTCACGGGCGGCGACGACACCGCGTTCGGCGACTTCCTCGGCCGTCTCAGCGGATAATAACCGTGATATCTCTCGGTTGAGTGCTTCGAGTTGTCGTTCCCGTTCCTTGCGTTCGGTGATCTCCGTGGACACGCCGAACACTCCCTCAATGTCCCCGGCAGCATCCAGCGCAGGCACTTTCAAGGAGAGATACGTTCGCTCGTCGCCGCGCACGACGATTTGCTCTTCGACCTCGATCGGTTCGCCCGTTTCGAGGACGCGACGGTCGTTGGCTCGGACGGTCTCCGCCACTTCCGGCGGGTGGATATCCGCATCGTGCTGCCCGACGAGGTCCTCCGTGTCGAGGTCGAACAAACGCTCGTATTCAGCGTTCGCAAACACGTATCGGCCACCGGTGTCTTTCAGATACATCACCGCAGTCGTATTTTCGAGGATGAGGTTGAGACGGCGGTCCGCCTCTCCGAGGTCCGCGAGGACGTGTCGCTGATCGAGGTACGCCGTGACGAGCCGAAGGACGGTTGTGAGCAGCTCTCGTTCTGCGGACAGAAACACGTCGCCGTCCGTCTCGGTCACAGCGCCGGCCGTGTAGCCGATCGTGAGTGTGAGTTCCTCGCCGGCGGTAGTCACGTCTTGGACGGTGAGTTGATGCACTGGCGGGTCGTACTCCGAAGAGGTGAACTCAGTACCGCCGACGGAGAGCGACGCAACGGCGTGCTCGGGGAACCGCAGCGAGCGCGGAAGCGACGTCACGACCTGCCGGAGTTGCCTCGTCAGCTGGTTGTCGCCGTCGATGCGCAGATCGCTGATCGGTTGCGTCGCAGTGAATTCGCTCTCTCGTTCTCGGGGATCGTGTTTCGTTCGGTACTCAGCAACGGCGTGACGGATGCGCGTGGCAAGCCGGTCGTACTGTTCTGGACCTCGTTTCCGTAGATAATCGGTCACGCCGGCAGAGATAGCTTCGCTGGCGATCGCTTCTGAGCCGTTCCCGGTAAACAGAACAAACGGCAACTCCGAATGGGTTTCACGAACCGTTCGTAAGAACGCAACTCCGTTCTGATCCGGCATTTCGTAATCACTCACGACACACGCAATCGGTTCTGTTTCGATGAGTTCGCGCGCGTCGCCGACGCTTGTCGCAGTGTGAATCGTAGCCGCGGGGAATCTGCGTTGGAGGAATTCGACCGTGGGGTCTAAGAGATCCGGTTCGTTATCAACGCAGAGAAGATCCATGCAGGCGTGTCTGTAACCGCTAGTAAAGTTCTTTCTCAAAGTAGATGTTTCAGCGCCTTTGCGGGGGCATATTCGAGGCGCTATCGCCGGTACGCTCTGCCGGACTGTGTTTCACCGTCACGGAACGCCTCGAACGAATCGTATCAAGCCAGGGCAGGGATTTGAACCCCGGAAGTCTCGATTACAAGTCGAGTGCATGAACCGCCCATGCTCCCCTGGCGCAGGCTGGCGTACTCGGGCCTCGTATGAGTGCGTGTCGCTTTCGGCGAGCCTGACGCTCGCTCGAAGTCACTCGGTTCCGGTCGCGGTCTCGTCTCCGTTCTCGTCGGTGCCGTCGCTCACCGCCTCCGACAGCGGCTTCGTCAGTTCGACGCGGTGGAGGTCGTACCCCTGATCGGCGTAGAACGCGCGAGCCCGGTCGTTGTCGGCGAGCGCTTCGAGCGCGACGGTCTCGGCGCCGGTCGCCGCGAGGGCGCGCTCGGCCGCGTCCAGCAGGTCGGCGCCGATCCCCTCGCCGCGGCGCTCCGGGACGACGTACAGATTACTCACCGTCCCGCGGACCCGGTCGCGCTCGTACCCTTCGCGGTCGATCGAGAAGCCGACGAATCCGATCGGGCCGCCCTCGTCGTCGGCCGCGGCGTCTCCGTCGCGGGCGACGAGCAGCTCGCCCGTGACGACCGAGCGCGCGACCCACTCGCGTACCGCGGCGCGATTCGACTCGGCGAGCAGCGTCGAGCCGTGGCGCCGCTGGCTCTCCGCCAGCGCGACCCAGAGGTCGGTGATATCATCGACGTCGTCCACCGTCGCCGGCGCGACCGTCGATCGCTCGCCGTCGGACATTCGGTCGTGGATTCGTTGCGGCGCGCCATGAGGCTACCGGCGGGAGCGAGAGGGATGAGAAGGCGACGAACGCAGTGAACGCCGAACGTGAGAGGTCTGCGCCTCGCGAGCTCACACCTCGCTGCACTCCGGACAGACGGCCTGTCCGTTGGCGGTCACCAAGTCGGGGACGAGCGCGCCGCAGCTCTCGCAGACGCCCTGCGTCGCCGACCCCGAAACGTCCGTCGTGGCGGCCTCGCTCGCGGGGTCAACGCCCCCGTCCGACCCGAGCATCCCCTCGTCGCCGCGCCGTCGGAGGGACTCGTCGCCGACTGGCGCCTCGCGGGCGCCGTCGCCGGTCCGGGGCGCTCCCGCGGCGAGCGCGTCGCCGGCGGTGACGACGCCGACCGCCTCGCCGCCCTCGACCGCCACGACTCGATCGGCTCCCTCTGCCACGAGCCGCTCCTCGACGGCGGCGAGCGCGTCGTCCGGCGCCACCGTCGGGAGGGGCGGTCCCATCACCGAGCCGACCGTGGGGCCGTCGGCGTCGCCGGGGCTCCACCCGTCGGCGTCCAGCAGCACGTCGAGCGCGTTCCGGCAGCCGAGCCGTCCGACCGGCTCGCCGCCGCGGACGACGACGAGACAGTCGGTCTCTTCTTCAACCATCAGCGCCGCCGCGTCGGCCAGCCCGTCCGACTCGCTCGCGCCGAGGAACTCGCGATGCATCACGTCACGAACCGTGGTGTCTGTTCGCATGGAACGTGAATTCGCCGCGAACGGCTAAAAGCTGCCCCCGGTATCGTTATACGGGTTCCGAACGTAGAATCGCGATCGGTCCGGAACAGAGCGGTCTCGCGGCTTTTCTGGGAGACGCGGACGGCGCGTCAAGGCTCTCGACGCGGGGGACGGGACGAAGAGGAGGGTTCAAACCCTCCGGCGCTCGAGCGGGCACATGACCATTCCCTCGTTCGTGATCGGGATCGCGGGAGGGACCGGCGCGGGGAAGACGACCGTCTCTCGGCTCGTCACCCGCGACCTCGGCGACAGCGTCACCCGCATCCCGCTGGACAACTACTACGAGGACCTCTCGCACCTCGACTTCGAGGAGCGACAGTCCGTCAACTACGACCACCCCTCGGCGTTCGAGTGGGAGCTCCTCCGCGAGCACCTCGAAGCGCTGCTGGAGGGACAGTCCGTCCAGATGCCGCAGTACGACTTCGAGGTCCACAACCGGAAGGCGGAGCGCGTCGCGGTCGAGCCCACCGACGTCATCGTGCTCGAAGGGATCCTCTCGCTGTACGACGAGGAGATAAACGCTATGATGGACCTCCGGCTGTTCGTCGAGACCGACGCCGACGTCCGGATCCTGCGCCGGATCCGCCGGGACGTCATCGAGCGCGGCCGCGACCTGGAGGGCGTCATCGACCAGTACCTCTCGACGGTGAAGCCGATGCACGAGCAGTTCATCGAGCCCTCGAAGAAGCACGCCGACGTGATCATCCCGGAGGGCGCCAACAGCGTCGCCGTGAACCTCCTCGAAGAGAAGCTCCGCGCCGAGGTCGAGGGCGACGCCGTCCGGAGCTGGGAGCGCGGGAGCTTAGAGGAGGAGCTCGGCGAGAAGCGCTCGCTCGACATCGACGGCGACGACTGAGACGGGACGGCGACGACTGACGCGGCGCTCCCGCGAACGGAGAATCGCAGGTGCGACTAACTACCTCGGTCGCGTACCTCCAGCCATGCTCAGAGCGATCATCGGCGTCCTCGGCGGACTCACGGCCTTAGTTCCGGACCGGATCGTCGACGCCTTCGAACGCGTCGCCGTCGCGAATCCGGACGAGGTCGAAGCCCGATCGGGGCTCCTCCCGACGCTTCGAGCCGAAGGCGTGTTCATCGTCGCGATCGCCCTGGCTGGCGGTCGCGTCTACGCGTGGACGGTGTACGTCGCCGGCGCTTTCGGTTCCGTTCTGCTCGCGTTCCCGCGACTGTACCGCGCGGTCGCAGCGCGGTTCGTCTACGACGACCCGAAGGCGGTCGAATGGAAGGCCGGGGTCGATCGCGTCCTCCGGTTCGTCGGCGCGCTGTACGTGCTGTGGGGACTCCGGGAGCTCCGCCGGGGAAGAGAAGCGGCGTAGCTCCGCCCCTACCGCCGCCGGCTGGCCACCCGCTCTTCGGCCGTCTCCGCGCTGACCACCTCGTAGAGTATCGCCCGTCCGCCGTCTTCCTTGGGCCGCAACACCCGGCCGAGCCGCTGGGTGAACTCCCGCTCGCTGCCCGACCCGGAGAGCACGACCGCCACGTTCGCGTCCGGCACGTCGACACCCTCGTCGAGCACGTTCGCGGCGACGACGCGGCCGTAGGTCCCCTCGCGGAACCGCTCCAGTATCTCGCGGCGCTCCTTCGCGCCCGTCTCGGCGGTGATCGCGGGCAGGAGGAATCGCTCGGAGAGCCGGTAGACGAGGTCGGTGTGGGCGGTGAACACGATCACGCGGTCCTCGCGGTGGCGGTCGAGGATCGACTCTAAGCGATCCACCTTCCGGCGGGCGTTCATCATGATCTCGCGGGCCTCCTGTTTCGCCAAGAGGGCCTCGCGGGCGGCCGGGTCGTTCCCGGAGCGCTTGACCAGCTCCCGGTAGTCGCTCCCGCTCGTGAACGTGATCCCCGCCTCGCGGACGTACTCGACGAAGGTGCCCTGCTTCTCCTCGTAGCGCTCGCGCTCCGCCGGCGTCAGTTCGACCTCGGTCCGCCGGATGTCGTAGGGCGCGAGGTGGTCGCCGGCGAGGTCGTCGACGTCGAGCGCGTAGGCGCGGTCGCCGATCAGCTCCGCGACCGTCTCGTGGGCGCCGTCGGGACGCTCGAACGTCGCCGTCAGCCCGAGCCGCGCGGGCGCCGCGAGCAGCCGCGCCACGTCTTGATACCCCTCCCCGCCGAGGTGGTGGACCTCGTCGAAGATCACGAACTCGAAGGCGTCGCCGACGCCGTCGGCCTTGAGGTACGCCGAGTCGTACGTCGACACCGTGATCGCCTCCCGGCGCTGCTCGCCGCCGCCGAACCGACCGATCGGCACGTCGAACTCCCGTTCTAACTCCCGCTGCCACTGGTCGAGCAGGTCGACCGTGGGGACGACGACGAGCGTCGGGACGCCCAGTTCGACCGTCGCGCGGATCGCGATCACGGTCTTGCCGGCCCCGGTCGGGAGTTCGAGCACGCCCCGGTCGCCCGCGTCGCGCCACGCGTTGAGCGCCTCGCGCTGGTACTCGCGCAGGTCGTAGTCGGTCCCGAGCGCGTCCGGAAGCCCCGCCTCGCCCGCGGCGCGGTCGCTCGCGGCTAACACGTGGTCCTCGACGCTCTCGCCCGCGACTTCCAGCGCGCGCCGGACCGCGGCGTAGCGGTAGGCCGGTGCGCGGCCGGTCCCCGAGCGCGGATCGAACTCGACCCCCGGCAGCGGCGGGAGCGACGCGAGGGGGTCGCCGTCGGCCGGTCCGGCTCCGTCGCCCGCCGACTCCTCCGCAGCGCCCCCGGCCGACTCTCCGGCGTCGACCCGAATCGTCCCGTCCTCGTAGGTCAGCCGGACGTTCATCGCCGGACGTTGCCGACCGACTTACAAAGGGGCACCGCCTCCGTCCGCCATGCGCGCGGACGAGTTCGACCCCGAACTGGCGGCCGTCGTCGACGAGATCGAGGCGCTCGGGCTCCCCGAGTGGCACGCCCTCTCCGTCGGCGCCGCGAGGCGCGTCGAGGACGAGGTGTTCTCCGGCGACCCCGAGCCCGCCGTCGCCGACGTCCGGGACCTCGCGTTCGACGGGCCCCACGGCGAGGTGCCGGTGCGGGTGTACCGCCCTGAGGCGGCGATCGACGCGGCGGGCTCCCGCGGCGACGACGGCGACGACGCGGCCGGCGCCCGCACCCTCGTCCACTTCCACGGCGGGGGCTGGACGCTCGGCACCCTCGACTCGATCGACGGCCCGTGCCGGGAGCTGGCGACTCGCGCGGGGGCGGTCGTCGTCTCCGTCGACTACCGGCTCGCGCCCGAACACCCGTTCCCCGTCGCGGTCGACGAGGCGGCCGCGGCCGTCGAATGGGTCGCGGCCAACGCGTCGGCGTTCGGCGGCGATCCGGACCGGCTCGGCGTCTCCGGCACCAGCGCCGGGGCGACGCTCGCGCTCGCGGCCTGTCTGCACCGTCGGGAACTGGGCGACGGCGCCGTCGACGTCGCCGGCCAGTTCCTCCTCTACCCGATCGCGGGCGACGACTTCGAGACGGACTCGTACCGCGAGAACGCCGACGGCCCCCTGCTCACCCGCGCGGACATGCGGTGGTTCTACGACCGGTACCTCCGGAGCCCCGTGGACGCGCACAACCCGTTCGCGGTGCCGCTCCGCGCGCGCGACCTCGGCGGGCTTCCGCCCGCGACCGTCGTCACCGCCGGGTTCGATCCCCTCCGGGACGACGGGGCGGCGCTCGCGGAGCGGTTCGACGGGGAGGGGACGCCGGTCGAGCACCGCCACTACCCGGCGATGGCCCACGGGTTCTGCAGCCTCTCGGACCGCGTCGCCGTCGCGGAGGAAGCGCTGTCGGCGGTCGCGAGCGACGTCGAAGCGAGACTGTGACGAACGAGGTCGCTGGGAGACCGACGACGCCCGGGGGCCCCGGGAGAGGCCGTCGGCCGGTAGGTGGTCGCCGGGGTCAGACGAGGTGGATCAGCAGTTCCCAAGCCGCCGGTAGTGTCATCTGGAGGAGTCCGCCGCCGACCCCAAACGCGACGAGACCCAACGCGATCGACGCGGCCGACCCGTCTTCGTCCCCGGCGTAGAACCGATACAAGAGCAGCGAGCCGGCGGCTTGCACGGTGAAAACGCCGACCAACGCCCCGAGAGAGAGGAGTACCGGGTCGGACTGGATCGAGAACAGGGGGTACGGTGTCCTCGCTCGCATCGCGTTCGTTAGGAGCCCCCCGACGACGAAGTATAGGAGGAGACCGCCGCCGAGCACCGCGGCCCCTTCGACGCCGACCTCCACGGACAGTCGGAGTGCCTCTTCCACGAGCGTCGTCCGTTCGTCCGCTCTCAGATGATTGATGGACATGTGAACACCGTCGTCCGACCGCGGGCCCCGTAGCGTCTCGTCTCGCCCAGGGCGCGGGCGCGGCGTCCGGGGAGCGAGCGAAACGATCCGCAGATGTCGAGTCGTCGCCGAAACCACAAAAATATTACTGTATTACTTTTCACCGAAATAGCTGCCTCTCTGTTGGGGATACCGAAGAAATAACCCTTTGCAAAATGGAAATGGCGTAATGAGCGAAGGAGACCTGAAACGGGACCTCGGCCTGTACTCGGCGGTGACGCTGAGCATGGGCGCGATGATCGGTGGCGGGATCTTCGTGCTCCCCGCGGTCGGATTTAAGAAGGCGGGGCCGGCGGTCATCGTCGCCTACCTGTTGGCCGGGCTGATCGTCCTTCCGAACGCGCTCTCGAAGGCGGAGATGGCGACGGCGATGCCGGAAGACGGCGGTACGTATCTCTACATCGACCGCGCCATGGGCCCGCTGTTCGGCACGGTCGCGGGTATCGGTGTCTGGTTTTCGCTCGTGTTCAAGAGCGCCTTCGCGCTTGTCGGCCTCGGTGCGTACCTGCTGCTACTCGTGAACGTCCCGGCGACCCTCGTGAAGGCGGTCGCGCTCGGCCTCGGTGGAGTCGTTATTCTACTCAACATGTTCGGGACAGAAAAGAGCGGTCAGGTGCAGGGCGTCCTCGTGAGCCTCGTCGTCCTCGTGCTCGGCGCATACGTCGTCGGCGGAGTCGGGCCCTCGAACCCGGTTCAGTATTCGCCGTTCGTCAGCCACGGACTCGGTGGGATCGCCACTGCCACCGCCTTCGTCTTCGTCTCGTACGCCGGGATCGGGGAAGTCGCCTCCGTCGCGGAGGAGATCAGCGACCCCGGACGGAACATCCCGCGCGCGATGCTCATCTCTATCGGGGTGATGTTGGCCGTTTACACCGCCGTCGTGGGCGTAATCGTCGGCGTCGTCCCGGCCGAGACCCTCGTTCACGGCGGTCCGACCGGCGGCACCTCCCTGACCCCGATGGCCGACGGCGCCGAGCGAGTGTTCGGAGGTGTGGGCGTGACGGTCGTCGCCGTCACCGCCGTGCTTGCACTCACCAGCATGGCGAACGCGGGCGTCTTGGGGACGTCGCGGTTCCTCCTCGCGATGAGCCGTGATTCGCTACTGCCCGAGCGGATCGGCCGGATCAGTCCACGGTTTCTGACGCCGGTGAACGCCGTGCTCGTGACCGGTGGGGTGTTGCTCACGCTCATCGCCTTCGTCCCGGTCGTGGACCTCGCGAAGCTGGCCAGCGCCTTTCTCATCCTCGTGTTCTCCCTGGAGAACGTCTCCGTGATCGTCTTCCGGGAGGTCGGCGGCGATTTCTACGACCCGGAGTTCCGCTCTCCCGGCTACCCCGTGGTACAGGTCCTCGGCGTGATCGGCGGCGTTCTGTTGATCGCCCAGATGGGGCTGGTTTCGGTCGTCGGAGCCGTCGGGATCAGCGCGGGAAGCGCCGTCTGGTATCTCGCGTACGCACGCTCGCGAACCGACCGTACCGGTGCGCTGGGGACGTACTTCGACCGCGAACCGGACGCGTCGGAACCGTTGGACGAGACCGCGGCCGTCTCGAAACGGGACGAGGAGTGAGGGGTCGCGACGGGCGGGGCGCTCGCCGTTGCCCAGCCCGAACCCGTCGAAATGGGAATCGTTATTACGCCGTCCGAGCGAGCGAGTGACATGGCGGGACGCTACGGTGAGTTGGACTACTCGAAAGCCACCAAGCGGAGTGTGCTGCTTGGAGTCTCTCTGTTCCTGACCGGCGCGGTCGGGAAGGCGATCATCCACGCGGGCGGGCTGCAGGTACCCGGATGGGAGGAGACCCTGCTGCTCGATCTGGAGTTCCTCGGGACGGCGGTCGCGCTTCTCTCACCGTTCGTGTTCGGGATCCTCCTCCCCCTTACCGAGTAGCGTGACGGCCGAGTCTGAGGGGCCGCGGCGTCGCCGGCTCGAGACTCGTCGCCTTCCGCCGGTGTCGTCGGGGTCGCCTCACTCCTCGACCGTCGTCTTCACGATGCTGACCGGGGCGTTCGACCGGCGCGAGACGCGCTCGGTGACGGAGCCGAGCATCCGCCGGTAGTCGCCGGAGCGCGTCTTCGAGCCCATCACCGTTAGGTCGATGTCCTCTCTGTCCGCGTACCGGAGGATCTCCTCGTGGGGGACGCCGTACACCAGATCGGTGACGACGTCGACGCCGGCGTCGGCGGCGTGGGCCGCCACCGCGTCGAGCGCCTCGCGGCCGCGTTCCTCCAGCGTCTCCTCGGCGCCCTCCGCGCCGTCGACGAACTCGTCGCCGGAGTAGGCGTTGATCACGTCGCTGTCGACGACGTACAGCACGTGCAGGGTCGCGTCGTACCGGTCCGCGGCGTCGACGGCGTGGTCGATCGCGCGGTCGACGCCCTCGCTGCCGTCCGTGGGGAGCAGGATGCGGTCGTACATACGCGAGTATTCGCGCGGTCACCGAATAAATCGATCGGCGGTTCTCGTGGATCGGTCGCCGTTCGTCGCGAGAACGGTCGCCGTTTCCCGAACGATTAACACGCTGCCACCCGCCGAACCCTCCATGACAGCGGCCGCGGATCGACTGTTCGTGAACGGGGAGGTCCACACGCTCGCGGCGCCCGACGAGACCCACGAGGCGGTCGCGGTCCGCGGCGGGGCGATCGTTCGCCTCGGCAGCACCCGCGAGGTCGAGTTCCTCGAAGGGGTCGACACCGACGTCGTCGACCTCGGCGGACGCGTCCTCCTCCCGGGCTTCGTCGACGCGCACACTCACCTGACGACGGTCGGGCGCTACCTCGTGCACGCGGACCTCTCGACCGCGGCCTCCCCGGACGAGGCGGTCGACCTACTGGCGGAGCGGGCGACCGAGGTGGAGGCGGAGTCGGGCTCCGACGCCCCCGCCGACCCAGTCCTCGGCTACGGCTACGACGAGTCGACGTGGAGCGAGGAGCGGTACCTGACGCGGGCGGACCTCGACCGCGTCTCGACGGACCGGTCCGTCGCCGCCTTCCGCGAGGACATGCACGTCGCCGCGGTCAACGGGGTCGCCCTGGACCGATTTGCGGACGCGATCGCCGCGGCGCCCGACGAGGCGGTGCCGACCGGCGCGGACGGCGAGCCGACGGGAGTCCTGTTGGAGAGCGCGATCGATCCGATCTACGAGGCGATCGAGCCGGGGGCGGCCGAGACGCGAGAGACCGTCGAGGCCGCGCTGGCCGACTGCGCCGCGAAGGGGGTCACCGGCTTTCACGACATGGTACGGAACTCCCACGCGCCGCGGGCCTACCGCGAGCTGGACGCCGAGGGCGGGCTGACGGCGCGCGTCCGGATCAACTACTGGAGCGACCACCTCGACGCGCTCCGCGAGGTCGGCCTCGGCACGGGCCACGGGAGCGAGATGGTCGAGACCGGCGCGATCAAGTCGTACACGGACGGGAGCTTCGGCGGTCGGACCGCGAGGCTCTCCGAGCCGTACGCGGACGCCCCGGACGAGACGGGCCAGTGGGTCGTCGACCCCGAGGAACTGGCGGAGGCGGTCGACGCGGCGACCGCGGCCGGCTACCAGTTCACCGCCCACGCCATCGGCGACGAGGCGGTCGACGCGGTCCTCGACGCGTACGACGAGGCCACCGACACCGATCCCGGCGAGGCGCGCCACCGGATCGAACACGTCGAGCTCGCCGACGACGACGCGATCGACCGGCTCGCGGACTCGGGAGTCGTCGCCAGCGTCCAGCCGAACTTCCTCAAGTGGGCGGGCGAAGACGGACTCTACGAGGCGCGGCTCGGGGCGGATCGAACCGCCGCGACGAACCCCTACCGCGACATGCTCGACGCGGGCGTCCGCCTCGCGTTCGGCTCCGACGGGATGCCGATGGACCCCCTTCTCGGCGTCGACAACGCGGTCAACGCTCCCGCGGAGGCCCAGCGGCTGACGGTGACCGAGGCGCTGCGCGCGTACACCCGCGGCGCGGCGTACGCGGGCTTCGACGAGGACCGGCTCGGCACGGTCGCGGTCGGCAAGCGCGCCGACCTCGTCGCGCTCGACGCGTCGCCGTGGGAAGACCCGGACGCGATCCGCGACATCGACGTGGCGATGACGGTCGTCGACGGCGAGATCGTGTACGACGAGCGCTGAGTCGACCGTGAGCCGGCGCGGCGGCGAGAGAGCCGAAACCGTTCCCGACAGCGCCGCAAGCGCTGCCAGAAAACAGTAGTTATTAATCATGTAGTTCGTAGCCGGAGGCATGGCAGAGATAGCCATCGAGTACGCGGCCGGCAGCCGCCTCCAGCCGGAGGCGGAGACCGCCCGACGTCTGATCGACGCCTACCTCGGTGACCGACCGGACGTCGACGGGGTGACCCTCTCGCCGTCCGCCGATACCGTGTTCTGCGTCAGCATCGAGGGCGACCGCATCTGGTGTACGGATCCGCGCGAGTGGATCGACGCGATGGCGGCCGTCACCGCGGCAAGACGCCGCCTCTCGGAGCTGTCCTGAGCGGTCGGCGTCCCCGCCCAACCTCGGAAAATCAGTCGGCGTCCGCCGTCGCGTGCGTCCGCACGAACTCCCGGAGGAGCTTGCCGGCGACCGCCGCGGCCTGTCCGTCGTCCCGGTCGTTGGCCTCGACGACGTCGAAGCCGTCGGCGTGCGGCGCGACCGCCCGAACGAGGTCGCGGGCCTCCCGCGGGTCGACCCCGAACGGTTCCATCGTCCCCGTCCCCGGCGCGAAGCCGGGATCGAGCCCGTCGACATCGACCGAGCAGTACACCGACTTCCCCGCGAAGGTGTCAGAAGCGTCATCGCGGTCGTCTCCGACGACCTCGTCGAGCCACGCGCGCGTCTCTTCGGGCGGAACCACCTTCACGTCGGCGTCGGCGGCGCGGTCCCACTCCTCCTCGGAGCCGGTGCGCGCGCCGACGATCACGGCCCGATCGACGCCGAGGTCGTCGAGGCACCGTCGGGTGACGCAGGCGTGGCTCCACGGGTTGCCGTCGTACGCGTCCCGGAGGTCGAGGTGGGCGTCACAGACGACGAGGACGTCGGGGTCGACCGCCTCGACGCCCGCGTAGGTGACGGTGTGCTCGCCGCCAAGCGTCAGGGGGACGGCGCCGTCGAGAGTGACGCTCCGGAGTTCGGCGGCGAGGTGGTCGATGTACGCCGCCACGTCGTCCCACGGGCGGGTGTCGCCGGCGTCGTGGACGCCGAGCGCAGAGAAGTCGCTGTCCGTCCTGCGGTCGTAGTCGTCGTAGGTCTCGGCGAATCGCCGGATCCGGTCCGGTCCGAACCGGGTACCCGGCTGAAAAGTGGTCGTGGCGTCGAGGGGAGCGCCGACGACCACGTAGGAAGCAGCCTCGCGGTCGGTCGTCGCTCCGGGAAACATGGCCTCGATTACCCGACGACCTTGCGCTGGCCCTCGTATTCGAGGTACTCGATGTTGTCGTCGGAGGTGAAGTCTTCGCCCTCGGGGATGCGCATCGTGAACGTCTCGTAGGTGTCCAGATCCATGACCTGCGCGTCGTTCCCGGAGACGGAGACGACCTGTCCCTGCTTCCGCTGAATGATCGGGACCCAGACCTTCGCGTCGACCGGCTGGGAGAGCGAGCGCTTCTTGTCGTCGAAGACGCCCTTCCCCTCAACGCGCGCCTTGGCGCTCCCGTGTTTGCCGGGCTTTGCTGTGCTGTAATGATTGATCTTGCAGGGCGAACTGTCCATCATCACGTAGCTGCCCTCCTGCAGTTCGCGAACCTGCTTCTGCTCTCGCGGCATGCCCGCTACTTCCAGAGGCGCGGGTATAAACGGTTTGGAACGCCGTCGCGGGGGCCGTGATCGGCCGCGGGCCCGACTCAGTCGGCCGATCGCTTACGGATCCATCTCGTCGACGTACTCGTCCTCGTCCGCGTCCCCGTCCGGCGGGACAAACTGTCCGGTGATCAGGTAGCTGGCGACGAACAGCCCGATGAAGCCGACTCCGACCGCCGCCGTCGTCCGCACCACGAACGGGAAGTCGACCCACCAGAGGGCGCGGTCGGCGACCGCCATGACGACGACGGCGACGAACAGCGCCTTCTGCTCGTCGGTCGGGTCGCGGACGAAGCCGATCACGTCCTCCTTGATGTCGCTGAAAAAGCCCATCTCAGGCACCCCCCTCCGCGTCAACCTCGCTCGCACTCGCTCCCTCGGCCTCCCCGTCGCCCTCGATAGCGCGACTCACCCGCCGGAGTCCCTCCTCAAGCTCCCCGGTCGGGAGCCCGAATCCGATCCGGAAGCGGTCCGGGAAGCCGAACAGCCCGCCGGGCGCGAGCACGACGCTCTCCGTCTCGACGACGGTCCGGCAGAACGACTCGGCGTCGTCGAAGCCGTCGGGCACCGACACGAACCCGTTGACGCCGACGGGGTCGTGCCAGTCGAGGCCGTGGCGGTCGATCCAGTCGGCGACGATCGCGCGGTTCGTCGCCGCCAACTCGCGGTTCTCCTCCAGAATTCGCGGCTCGCGCCGGCCGAGCGCCTGCTTCGCGACGTGTTGACCGAACAGGCTCGGCGAGATGGTGGTGTAATCCTTCCACCGCCAAGCGCGCTCGACGACCGCCTCGGGGCCGGCGATCCAGCCGAACCGGAGCCCGGCGAGCCCGTACGCCTTCGTGAGGCTCGTCGTCGAAACTCCGTGGGACCCGAAGCTCGCGACCGGGGGCTGCGGCGCGTCGGCGAGCAACCGGTACACCTCGTCACAGAGGAGGTACGCGTCGTGCTCGACGGCGACGTCGTAGACAGCCCGCATCGCCGCCTCGTCGTGGTACCGACCGGTGGGGTTGTTCGGGTTGTTCACGACGATCACGGCGGTGTCGTCGCGGGCGGCGTCGGCGATCGCGTCCGGGTCGAGCTCCCACTCGGGCGGCTCCAACTCGACGCGGGTAACGTCGCCGAACGCCTCGGGGACCGCGTGGAGCGCCTGATACGTCGGCGTGACCACGACGGCGTGGGCGCCGGAGCCGACGCCGCGGCCGTCGCTCTCTCCACCGCCCTCCACTGCCCCACCGTCGCCGAGTAACGAGAGGAACGCGAGGAAATTCGCCTCCTGCGTGCCGCAGGTGAACAGCACCTCGTCGGCGCTCCGTCCGTAGCGGTCGCCGACCGACGCGCGGAACTCGGGGTCGCCGTTCGTCGGGATGACGTAGTCGAGCCGGCCGGGGTCCAAGTCGAACCGACTCGCGTCCAGCGACCGGATCCCGCTTTCGGCCAACATGATGTCGGCCTCGTGTTCGTACTCCGCGAACCAGCGTTCGAGGCCGAACGGGTCGATGCGCATACCGGGTCTGGGGGTGGCGCGAGGTTAGGTGCTGCGGTCCCTGACGGCGTGTCCGCCCCGAGCGGTTCCGCCCGGACCCCTGCACCGTCGGAACGACTTTGACCCGCCATCGCGACGTGGCGGCATGATACTTACACGCTCTCGAGTCCTCGTCGCGCTGCTCGTCGCGGTAGCCGCGGTCGCGGCGGTCGTGCTGGCGGAAGTGCTCCGGACGGTCGTCTTCGCGATCACGTTCGCGTACGTCCTGTATCCCCTCCGTCGACGGCTCGTGAGTCGCGGACTGTCTCGTCGGCTCGCCTGCGCCGCGTCCACCGTCGTCGCCTTCCTCGCCGCCGCGCTCCTCGTGGTCCCGCTGCTGTACGTCCTGTACCGGCAGCGGTCGCGGCTGATCGAGATCCTCGGACAGATCCCCGACGTCGTCGTCGTCAGCGCGCTCGGCTTCCGATACCCGATCGAGGTGGCGCCGCTGGTGTCGTCGCTCCGGATCGCGCTGCGGGACCTCGCGCTCGCGATCACCGCCGGGGCGCCGCGACTCGCGCTCGAACTGTTCGTGTTCACGATCCTCGTGTACGGGCTCCTCTACCGACCGGACGCGGTCGGCGGCGTCGTCTTCGGGATCGTCCCCGAGGAGTACCGCGACATCCCGACGCGGCTGCACCGCCGGACGCGCACGACGCTGTACTCCATCTACATCCTGCAGGCGGCCACGGCCGCCGGGACCTTCGTCCTCGCGTTCGCGCTGTTCGCGGTCCTCGGATACGAGTCGCCGGTCTTGTTGGCCGTCATCGCCGGCCTCCTCCAGTTCGTCCCCGTCGTCGGGCCCAGCGCCCTCGTCGTCACGCTGGGGGCGGGCGACCTCCTTCTCTGCGAGACCACGCGAGCGGTCTTCGTGGTGGTGTTCGGCCTCGTCGTCGTCTCGTTCCTCCCGGACGCCGTGATCCGGACGCAGCTAGCCGACTGGACGGGGAAGATATCGCCCGGCCTCTACCTCGTCGGCTTCGTCGGCGGTATCCTCACCGTCGGGGCTGTCGGTCTCATCGTCGGCCCGCTCGTGGTGTCGCTCCTGCTGGAGGTCCTCGAAATGCTCGCCGAAGGCGAGGCGGAATTGGGTCCGACCGAGGCGACGATGGACTCGTCGAACTGAGCGTCGGCGACCACTCGACCGTCCGGCCGCCGATCCACCGGCACCGCTTTGCCGCTTCCGGCCCTCCATCCGACATCCGATGTCTCCGACGGACCAACCGTCTCCGACGGACCGATCGTCCCCGACGGATCCGCCCGCAGCGCTCGCGGACGCCCCGCACCTCTCGACGCGACGGCTTGACGACCTCGCCGATCGCGTGCGCCGCGCGAGGGCGGACGAGTCGGCCGCCGAGAGCGACGCCTCCGGCGAGAGCGACGCCCTCGACGTGGTCGCGCCGGCGACGAGCGAGCGGATCGGTTCGGTGCCGGCCTGCGACGGCAACGGCGTCGCCGCCGCGGTCGAGCGCGCGCGGTCGGCGCAGGCCGAGTGGGAGGAGGCCCCCGCGACCGAACGCGTCGCCGTCATCGACCGGTTCGGCGACCTCGTCTTAGAGCACCGCGAGGAGCTCCTCGACCTCCTTCAGCTGGAGACCGGGAAGTCCCGCCGGTCAGCGGTCGAGGAGCTGTTCGACGTGCCGACCGGCTGCACGTACCTCGCGGACGAGGCGCCCGACGCGCTCGCCGAGGACCCCCGGAGCGGGGTGTTCCCCGGGCTCGCGACCGCGACGGTCACCTACGACCCGGTCGGCGTCGTCGGCGTCATCTCGCCGTGGAACTACCCGCTGACGCTCTCGATGGCCGACGCGCTCCCGGCGCTGGCCGCGGGGAACGCGGTCGTCTGCAAGCCCGACGAGAAAACGCCGTACGGGGCGCTCGCGCTCGCGGAGCTGCTGGAGGTCGCCGGCCTCCCGGACGAACTCTTCCAGGTCGTCACCGGCGAGGGGGCGACGGTCGGGCCCGCGCTGATCGACGCGGTCGACTACGTGGCGTTCACCGGGAGCACCGAGACCGGCCGGATCGTCGCCGAGCGTGCGGGGCGAAACCTGATCGACTGCTCGCTGGAGCTCGGCGGCAACAACCCGCTCGTCGTGCTCGGCGACGCCGACGTCGACGAGGCGGCCCGCGGCGCGGTCGACGCCTGCTTCTCGAACGCCGGACAGCTCTGCCTGTCCGCGGAGCGGCTCTACGTCGAGGAGTCCGCCTACGAGCCGTTCCTCGACGCGTTCGTCCGGGAGACGGAGGCGCTCACTCTCGGGACCGGCTACGACTACGACGACGACCTGGGCTCGCTGATCGACGCCGACCAACTGGATCGCGTTCGGGGCCACGTCGACGCCGCCCGGGAGGCGGGCGCGACCGTGGAAACGGGCGGCCGACACCGTCCGGACGTTGCCCCGTACTGCTACGAGCCGACCGTCTTGACCGACGTGGAGCCGGACGCGGCGGTCGCCTGCGAGGAGACGTTCGGCCCGGTCGTCGTCGTGACGCCGGTCCCGGACGCGGCCGCCGCGGTCGACGCCGCCAACGACTCGCCGTACGGACTCAACGCGAGCGTGTGGACCGCTGACCGCGAGCGCGGCGCGTCGGCCGCCCGCGAGATCGACTGCGGCACCGTCAACGTCAACGACGGCTTCCTCGCGACGTGGGGCGCGGCCGACGCGCCGATGGGCGGGTTCGGCGACTCGGGGCTCGGCCGCCGCCACGGCCCCGAGGGGATCCGACGGTACACGGAGTCGCGGACGGTCGGCGTCTCTCGCGTCGGCCCGCTCGGCTTCCCCGACCGGATCCCGACCGACTGGTTCGTCCGCGGCGCGTTCGCCGCGGTCGGGCTCGGTCGGACGGTGAGCCGGAGCGTGCGGCGGCTGAAACGGCGGGTCCGAAGACGGTAGCCGCGGCGGCGCCGAGACGGGTGTCTACCGACTAGGGTAGCCCGCCGCCGATCGGGTTGCCTCGCCGCCGATCGGATTGCCTCGCCGCCGATCGGATTGCCTCGCCGCCGAACCGGCGTGAATCTATATATCGATATTGCTCCCTATTAGAAACGACTTAAACCGGGAAGCACCACGATAACACAACGGCGAAGCCGCGAAACGTCGCCTCAGAGTATCACGCTAATGACGCTCACACCTCAGTTCAGCGACGACGTCGAAGCGCTCCACGAACGGTTCGATATCGACGGCTACGGCGATATCTACGTCGTCGGCGATGTCCACGGGAGCCGAGCCGCCCTCGAGACGCTTCTCGCGAGTCTCGACCTTGCGGACGACGACCTCGTCGTCTTCGTCGGTGATCTGGTGCGCAAGGGTCCGGACAGTCCCGGCGTCCTCGACATCGTCCGCGGCGATCCGCGCCTCGTGACCGTCCGCGGGAACAACGAGCAGAAGATCGTGCGCGGCGACAAAGACCCCGACTGGCTCCGCGACGGCGACCGAGCGTACTTCGAGTCGCTCCCCATCGCGATCTCCTTCGACGACGCGCTCGTCGTCCACGGCGGCGTCGATCCCGAGCGCTCCCTCGAAAGCCATACGATCGAAGAGCTGTTGACGATGCGTGCACCCCGCGGCGACGGGTACGACGGCCCGTTCTGGTACGACGACTACGACGGCCCGCACCGCGTGTTTTTCGGCCATACGGTTCACGACGCTCCGGTGGTACGGAAACACGCCGTCGGCCTCGACACCGGATGCGTCTACGGGGGAACGCTCACGGCCTACGACTACCGCAACGACGAGTTCCTCACCACGGGCTCAACGACGACGCATCAGGACCGGTCCGACTCGAAGATCGTCACCCCGGTCTGAGCGGCGACGAGGCGACTCACTCGTACTCCGATCGGAGGCGCTCGCGTGCCCCGTCGCGCGTCTTGAAGTACCGCCGGTCGCCGTCGCTCGTTCGAACCGCCAAGTCGTACGTCTCGCTATCGGGTCGGTACCAGCGGTCGGCGTGCGCGTCGAACACGGAGGCGCCCCGTCCATCCGAGCGCTCGCGTTCCCCGTCAGTAGCCGCTTCCGACCCTTCAGAGCCATCAACGGCTTCCTTCGTCTCGTCCGACGCGTCGCTGTCGTCGGCTCCCTTCGTCTCGTCCGACGCGTCCGACTCCGTGACGCGGTCGCCGTCGGAGACGGGTTCGATCAGGAGCTCCTCGGGGATCAGGTCCGTGTCGATCGCCATCCCCGGTCCGTACCCGCGATCGAGGGCCGCCTTCGTGGCCGTCATCAGTATCTCCTGAACGTCCCGCACGGGCTCGCCGTCGGAAGACACCTGTTCGTAGCGGCCATCACTCTGCATCACCCACCGGCGGCGGTTGTCCGTCAGCGACGCCTCCAAGATGAACCGAAGCTGTTTCCGAAGCCGCGGGGCCTCGACGGGCGTGACGGCCTCGACCCGGTAGTCGAGGTTCCGCGTCATCCAGTCTGCCGACCCGATGTACCACCCCGGGTCACCCGCGTTCTCGAAATAGAAGATCCGAGCGTGTTCGAGGAACCGACCGACGATCGAGTGGACGGTGACGGTCTCGCTCAACCCTTCGATGCCGGGCCGAAGTCGACAGATGTCCCGGACGATCAGATCGATGTCCACACCCGCTATCGAGGCGCGGTAGAGCTCCGCGACCATCGACGGATCTTCGAGCCCGTTCACCTTCACCACGATTCGCCCGCGCCGATCGGCGCGGGCGTGTTCGGCCTCGCGCCTGACCATCTCCGTGAACCGTTCGCGCATCGTCACGGGGGCGATCAGGAGCTTCCGGAACCGGTCGTCGAGCGTCGGTCCGGTGAAGAAGTTGAACACCTTCGTGAGGTCGAGGCCGATGTCGCGGTCGACGGTCAACAGCCCGAGGTCGGCGTACCCCTTGGCCGTTCCCGAGTGATAGTTTCCGGTCCCGACGTGCGAGTACAGCTCGACGCCGTCGTCCTCTTGCCGAACGACGAGCGCGGTCTTGGTGTGGGTCTTCAGACCGACGGTCCCGTACGCGACGTGGATCCCTTCCTCTTCGAGCTGGCGAACCCACTCGAGGTTATTCTTCTCGTCGAACCGGGCCTTGAGTTCGACCATCACCGCGACCTGCTTGCCGTTGTCGGCGGCGTCGATGAGGCTCTGAATGACCTTCGAGTCGCTCGCCGTCCGATAGATCGCGGCCTTCACGGCGAGCACGTCGGGATCGTTCGCCGCCGCGTGGAGGAAGCGCTGTACCGTTCCCTCGAAGGAGTGATACGGGTGATGGACGAGGATGTCACCGTTCCGGATCTCGTCGAAGATGTCCGCCGACCCGTCCTGCGCGTCGCTCGTCGTCGCCCCCAATCGGGGGTGTTTCTGCGGCGTCCCCGCCGGAAGCTTGAGATCGGGACGGTCGAGTTCGGTAAGCTCGAAGAAGTCCTCGTAGTCGATCGGCCCCGTCCGATTGAACACCTCTCTGTCGTCCACCTCGAGCTGTTCTTTGAGGATCGAGAGCGACTTGTCGGGGATGTCCGCGTCGACCTCCAGCCGGACGACCGTCGCGAAGCGTCGCTGCTCGATGACCTCTTCGACCATGTCGATGAGGTCTTCCGCGACCTCCTCGTTCCGGCGGACCTCCGCGTTCCGAGTCACCTTGAACTTCGAGACGTCGCGGATATCGAGGTCCGGCAACAGGAGGTCGAGGTTGGCTTCGATGAGGTCTTCTATGAGGACGTACCCGTCGGTCTGGCCCGGAACCGCGATCAGTCGAGGCTGATTCGGCGGGATTTTGATCCGAGTGAACGTCGGCTCGTCGGTCTCGTTCGCGGAGAGCACGGCGAGGGAAAGCGAGAGGTTCGAGATGCACGCAGTCTCTTAGACGCGTCTG
>NZ_JARANT010000030.1 GCF_029889805.1 Halorubrum sp. Boch-26
TCCCGGATCCGCTCGCCGACGATCCGCGGCTCATCGTCCCGTCGAACGTCGCCGTCTGGGTCGTGATCGGGGTGATCGTCGGCGCGGTCTCGTTCGATCAGGGGATCCTCAGGTCGGCGATTCCGGCCGCCGTCGGCGGCGTCACGTCGGGGATCGTGCTCCGCTCGTCGCTGGTCTACGGGCGAGAATAGGGGCGAGACGAGCGGGAATGCGGTTCGAGCGCCCGCCTTCGTCCGACTTACAGCCGCGTTCGAGACTCGCCTACAGCTCGTCCAGCAGCGTCGCCGCCGCGGCTGCGGACGACCCCGGGCCGCGCGCGGTGATCAGGTCGCCGTCGACCGTGACGCTGGTGTCGGCGTCGAGCTCGGCGTCCCAGTCGGCGCCGGCGAGGACGACCTCGTCTTCCACCCAGTACGGGAGCTTTCGGCCGTCCGGCATCAGGTCCTCGTCGTCGACGATGCCGTCCTCCCAGCCGTTCGGGAAGCCGGTGACGGAGCGACCCTCCACGAGGGGCGTCCCGTCGGCCTCGCGGGTGAACGCCAAGATGCCGACCGCGTGGCAGACGACGAGCGCGACGCCCTCGCCGCCGGCGACCGCGTCGAGCAGGAGCTGGCGCGCGTGCCGGTCTTGGTTCACGTCCCAGACGGTGCCGTGGCCGCCGGGGAAGACGACCGCGTCGTAACCGTCGGCCTCCACGGTCGCGATCGGTTCCGGATCGTTCAGCCCCGGGTGCTCCTCGTCGACCTCGCGGAGCTCCGCGACGCGCTCCTCGCCGCCCGCGGCCTCCGGGTCGAGCGACCGCTCGTCGACGACCGGCGGCGATCCCGACGGCGTCGCGATCGTCACGTCGACGCCCTCCGCTTCGAGCGTCGTCAGCGGTTCGATGCACTCCTCGGCCCAGTACCCCTCTTCGCTCACGACGAACAGCGCGTTACTCATGTGTAGCTCCCCATTCACGACCACGATATAAAAGGCGCCCGCGCCCGGCAGCGACGCCGGGTGGACGCGGGGTTTATAACGGGTTGGACGGACTGCGCCGGCGCGTGTCTCCGATTCTCGCTGGACGCGGTGAGCGCTCGAAGAGCGCGAACCGCGAGGCTGGGGAGGCGTGAGGTGGTCACCGGAGCGTAGTCGGACACGTGTCGCCGAGCGGCTGGGGCTTTGAAGGGTTTTCTGTCCATCCGCAATCGACTATTTATAAACGAAGGGTAGGCGTTTCGGCGGTAGCCGCACCCGACCTCTTGTCGTTTCGAGACGAGGCACGACAGCACACGCATCCGACCGCTGCGTGGTATCGGCCCGCATCGAGCGACGCAACCGCCACGCTTTATTAATCCGCCCGAGTACCGACGACATGGACCAGTTGCGGCAGTCGCTCCTCGACGCGCCAATCATCGAGAAAGGCGAGTACCAGTACTTCGTCCACCCGATCAGCGACGGCGTCCCCATGCTCGAACCGGAGCTGCTCCGGGAGATTGTCATCCGGATCATCCGGAAGGCTGAGCTGGAGAACGTCGACAAGATCGTCACCCCCGCGGCGATGGGGATCCACATCTCCACCGCGCTCTCGCTGATGACCGACATTCCGCTCGTCGTCATCCGAAAGCGCCAGTACGGCCTCGACGGCGAGGTCCCGCTGTTCCAGGAGACGGGCTACTCCGAGTCGGAGATGTACATCAACGACGTCGAGGAGGGCGACCGCGTGCTCGTGCTCGACGACGTGCTCTCGACGGGCGGCACGATGAAAGCGATCCTCGACGCGCTGACGAACGAGGTCGGCGCCGAGGTCGTCGACGTCGTCGCCGTGATCAAGAAGGCCGGCGACAACGAGCTCGACCAGACCGACTACAACGTGAAGACGCTGATCAACGTCACCGTCGATGACGGCGAGGTCGTGATCGTCGACGCGCAGGGCGACGACTGATAATTCACCAGATCTCAATCCAATCGAACAGATCTGGAAGAGTGTAAAACGCGATCTGTCGCCACTTGATGCATCCGATGTAGAAACGTACCGAACGCTGATCTGTGACATTTTTCATAAGTATGCTCACCGGCTCAGCTTTGCAAGAGCGTGGGTTGACCGCTTCTTATCCTTTTGAAAGTTATGACGATCACTACCGGGCGTTCGCGGCGTCCCTCGCGCGTGCGATCGCCGTCGCCACGCGCCGGCTGTCAGAAGGACTTCGGTCCCTCGCTACTCGCGGCCTCCGGCCGCTCGTCGGCACGCGCCACCGCACCGGTCGGGTAACATCGCGCCGCTGAACCGTTCCCACCGCGCCGAAGCCGGCGAAAGCCAAAAGACCGCTTCTCTCTTGGGACGGGTATGAACGAGCCCGGCACCGAGGGCGTACTGTTGGACCAAGAGACGCTCCACGATCGGCTCGACGACGCCTCCGACTGGCTGCGCGAGCATTACCGGACGTTCCGCGAATCGATGCTCGGCGAGCGCGACGGGTCGCCGTTCCCCTGCTACTTCGGCATCGAGGTCGAGCGCGAGGGGGACCTCTTGTACGCCGCCTGCGAGTCGACGACCGACCCCGCCGCACTCCTCCGCTTTCGCGACGTGCTTCTGGAGTACCTCGACACCTACGAAGACCACGCCGACCGCGCGCCGCTCGCGGTGTTCTTCAGGCCGCCCGAGGGCGACCCGGGCGAGGCCCACTACCACGAGCGGCTGTGGCACGTGTTGGAGTTCCTCCACGTCCACGACCCGGCGCCGTGGCCCGAAGACATCCCCACCGATCCGGACACGCCGCGCTGGGAGTTCTGCTTCGGCGGCGAGCCGCTGTTCCCCACCTCGCGGGCGCCCTTCTACGACGACCGGAAGAGCCGGTACTCCCCCGTCGGGCTAGAGGTCACCGTCCAGCCACGGGCCGTCTTCGAGGGGCTCACCGCCGACACCGAGGCCGGCGAGCGCGCCCGCGAGACCATCCGCGACCGCATGGGCGAGTACGACGGCGTCTGTCCCCACGCCGACCTCGGCGACTGGGGCGTCGAGGGCGACCGCGAGTGGACGCAGTACCTCTTCCGCGAGGACGGCGACGCGAGCCCCGACGCATGTCCCCTGCGCCCGACGCGGGAACACCCGAAGGCGCCCGAATCGCTGATCGAACCGGGCGCGTGGCGCCGGTTCGCTGACCGGTCGACGCCCGCCGGCGAATCGCCCGCGGTGACCTCGGAGGCCGGCGATGACTGAGCGATCGTCCGGGAGCGACGCGGACTCGTCCCGCTCGAGCGACGGCCTCCCACTCCCCGACGACGCGGTCCTCCTCCTGATCGACTTCCAGACCGGCTTCGACGAGCCGGGGTGGGGCGAGCGCAACAACCCCGACGCGGAAACGGTCGCCGCCGCCCTCCTCGACCGGTGGCGCGCCCTCGGTCGCCCGGTCGCGCACGTGCGACACGCCTCGACGGAGCCGGACTCCCCGCTGCGCCCCGACGCGCCCGGGTTCGCGTGGAAGCCGGAGACGGCGCCCGCTGCGGAGGAGCCGACCTTCGAGAAGTCGGTCAACGGCGCCCTCCTCGACTCGGGGCTCGACGAGTGGCTCCGCGAGGCGGGCCGCGAGTCGCTCGTCGTCTGCGGACTCACGACCGACCACTGCGTCTCGACGACGGCCCGCGCGGCCGAGAACCGCGGCTACGACGTCACCGTCGTCGCCGACGCGACCGCGACTCACACGCGCGAGGGGTACGACGGCGAGGCGATCGACGCCGACACGTCTCACCGCGTCGCGCTCGCGCACCTCGACGGCGAGTTCGCGACCGTCGTCGAGGCCGACGATCTCCGGTAGGCGCCGAGCGGGTCGCACCTCGCAGCCCGCGTCGAGGCGACCCCCCTCAGTCGTTGTCCGCGGACTGCGCGGCGCTCCCGCCTCCCTTGCCGCCGTCGCTCGTCTCGTCCTCCGAGGATCCCACGCGCTCGGCGGCGTTCGCGAACATCCCCCGTCGGGTCGTGTACGCGAAGTACGCGCCGAGTCCGAGAAAGCCGACGACGTTCGAGACGGCGACCGCCCAGAACACGGCCTCTACCCCCCACCCGAGCCCCGGCGCGACGGCGACCCCGAACGCTCCGAACGTCGCCGTCGCGGGGACCGCGGCGACCGCGATCGGAAATCGGATCCCTCAGTACTTGAACAGGTCCGCGACGAAGGAAGTCCGCGTGCGCGAGGCGCCGTTGAACCCGGCCAACAGGGTGTACGTGCCCCCGAGTGCCGGATACGAGACGGCGAGGATCCGAAGGTACAACGCCGCGAACGACCGCCCCGTCGGCGTGAGGTCGGGCGCGAGCAGGTCGACGATCCCGCCGGCGAACAGGAACTGGACGGCGCCGAGCGCGAGGAACCCGGCGACGACTATCCCGGTGCCGGCAGCCGTCGTGCGCCGGGCGCGCCGGGGGGCGTCCGCGCCGAGGTTCTGGCCGATCATCGACTGGGCCGCCTGCTGGACCCCGAGCGCGGGGACGATCGCGAGGGTCGCGACGCGCGCACCGACCGTGTACGCCGCCACCCCGGCCGCGCCCCCGGCGATCGCCACGAGGCTCACGACGAGCACGCGGACCAGTTCGCTGACGCCCCGTTGGCCGCCGAGCGGGAGCCCGATCGCGACGACCTCGCGGAGGTCGCCGGCGTCGACGACGAACGCGTCGCGGGTGAGCCGGAACGTGTCCCGGCCGATCCCCGCAGCGTACGCGAGGGCGTGACCGAGTCCGACGACGCTCGCGAGCGCCGTCCCGAGGGCCGCGCCGGCGACGCCGAGCGCCGGGGCTGGGCCGAATCCGAATATCAGCACGGGCGCCGCGACAAGGTTGACGAGCACGCTCGCGACGCTCACGTGGAGGACGGCCCGCGTGTCGCCGCAGGCGGTGAAGCAGTTCTCGACGGTGTCGCCGACCGCGCCAACGGGGAGGACGGCGACGACGATCGCGAGGTACGTGGCCGTGGTGCCGGCGAGCGCGCGGTCCGCCCCGAGGAAGCGGACCAGGCCCTCGGCGTGAACGGCCACGGGAACCGCGACGGAGGCGGTGACCGCGAGGGCGACGAGGCCGCCGTTGACCCCGACTCGGCGGGCGCCCGCGTCGTCCTCGTCGCCCGCCCGCTGCGCGACGAGGAGCTGCGTCCCGACCGCGGCGACGACGACGACCGCGCCGAGTAACGACTGGATCGGGAGGCTGAGTCCGACCGCCGCGACCGCGTCCTCGCTCACCCGCCCGAGCCAGAACGTGTCGACGAGGGAGTTCGCGACGTACACGAAGTTCTGCGCCACGAGCGGGGCCGCGAGCAGCAGGAGCACCCTGCTGACCGGCCCGTCGGTTATCGTCTCGCGGTCGACGTCGAACATCGAATAGTTTCGTATCTGGTCGCGATAATAAAACGTTAGTGATGTCGGATAGGATACGGTTTCGCCGCCAGACGGTACTGACATTCCCGCGGTCTTCGGACGGTACTGACATTCCCGCGGTCTTCGGACGGTACTGAAATTCCCGCGGTCTTCGGACGGTACTGAAATTCCCGCGGTCCTCGCGGTGATTCACGCGCGTGATCCTCACGTTTTTGCACGCGGCCTCCGTAGTTCGGGTATGCAACGCGGCCGTCGGAAGCCGGACTGGTTGAAGTCCCGTCCCCCGTCCGGCTCCCGGTTCACGGAGATCAAAGAGCGCCTCCGCGAGCGCGACCTCCACACCGTCTGCGAGGAGGCCAACTGCCCGAACATGGGCGAGTGCTGGTCGGGCCGGGACGGCCCCGGTACCGCGACGTTCATGCTCATGGGCGACCGCTGCTCGCGCGGCTGTAACTTCTGTGACGTCGCGACCGGCGGGATGGAGCCGCTCGACCCCGACGAGCCGAAGAACGTCGCCGAGGCGGTGACCGAGATCGGGCTCGACTACGTCGTCTTGACCTCCGTCGACCGCGACGACCTCGCGGACGGCGGCTCCGCGCACTTCGCCGAGACGATCCGCGAGATCAAGCGGCGCGACCCGGAGGTCCTCGTCGAGACGCTGATCCCCGACTTCGGGGGCGATCCCGAGGCGATAGACCGGATTATCGACGCGGGACCGGACGTGATCGCTCACAACGTCGAGACGGTCGAGCGGCTCCAGTGGCCCGTGCGCGACCGCCGCGCCGACTACGAGCAGTCGCTCGCGGTGCTCGACCGCGTCGACCGCGAGTCCGAGGTCCACACCAAGACGAGCCTCATGCTCGGCGTCGGCGAGTACGACCACGAGGTGTACCGGACCCTCGGCGACCTCCGCGAGGTCGGCGTCGACGTCGTCACCTTCGGGCAGTACCTCCAGCCGTCGCGCTCGCATCTCGACGTGTTCGACTACGTCCACCCCGACGCCTTCGAGACGTGGCGCGCGGTCGCCGAGGGGGAGTTCGACTTTCTCTACTGCGCCTCGGGACCGATGGTGCGCTCGTCGTACAAGGCCGGCGAACTGTTCGTCGAGGCGCTGCTTCGCGAGGGACGCTCGCCCGAGGACGCCCGGCGCCACGCGCGGGCCGCGGGCGGTGACTGACGGAGAGGGGCCCGTCAGACACGGAGAGGCCCCGTCCGACGAGCCGCCCCTCGAACGGGCGGTCGTTCCCCGTCGCTCCGTTCGCCGGTCGAGCGACGAGAATCTCCCCCGTCTCTGACCATTCGGTGCCACCGAGACGGGCGCGACGGTTATGTCCGGGAACCGGAACGAATGCCCCGAGACGGCACCTCGTGTCCCGACGGAAATAATACACCTTATATCAGTGCTATTGACAGGAATTGTGGAGGAGTTGACAGGGATATACTTATCAAAGTGGACTCTATATGAGTGGATATGTCATACCACAAGAGACGGCGTGACGTGTTGAAGACTGTCGGTGTCGCTGGCGCAATCGGTCTCGCGGGCTGTTCGGGCGACGGCGGCGACGGCGGCGACGGCAGCGACGGCAGCGACGGCAGCGACGGCGGCGACGGCGGCGACGGCGGCGACGGCGGCGACGGCGGCAGCGGTGGCGGCGCGCCCGACCTACTCACCGTTATCGGGTACCCGGAGAGCGGGATCCAGCTGTTCCGCGACTACTACGCCGCGTCCGACGGATCGGAGGACATCCTCATCCCCGACGGGCTTCAGGACCCCTCCTTACCCGGACAGGTCGGCAACGAGATGGCCAACGTCACCGGGACCGCGCCGGCGGCGGGAGGCCCGAACCAGGAGGCGTTCGAGGGACTGTACCAAGACGCCTATGACGAGACGCCGGGCGTGTTCACCTCGCAGTCGTACGACTCCGCGGCCGCGCTGATACTCGCGAACGTCGCGGCGGGCGAGAACAGCGGGACGGCGATCCGCGACCAGCTCCGGCGGATCGCGAACCCGGACGGCACCGCGTACGGGCCGGGCGAGTTCCTCGACGCCGTCGAGGCGGCCGCAAACGGCGAGAACATCAACTACCAGGGCGCATCGAGCGCCGTCAACTTCGACCAGAACGGCGACCCCGCGTCCGCGGCCTACTCCATCTGGGAGTTCGCCGGACAGTCAGCCGACTCGGTCGACGTGCAAGAGACGCAGAGCTTCGAGGGGGAGAACCCCGACGGCGCCGGCCCCTCGGCCGACTCGTCGCCCGGCGGACTCGGGCGCGAGGTGAGCGTCGGAATCCTGCTGCCCGAGACCGGTGACTTGGCGTCGACGGGCCAGCCGATGATCCGCGCCGCGGAGATCCCGGCCCAGCAGATCAACGACTCCGACCTCGACCTGACGGTGGACGCCCAGTTCGAGGACACGAACACCTCGCCCGACCAGGGGGTCAGCGGCGCCGAGTCCCTCGTCAGCTCGGGGGTTCCCGCGGTGTGCGGGACGGCCTCCTCCGGCGTGAACGTCCCCGTCTGTCAGGAGACGCTCATCCCGAACGAGGTCGTCGGCTGCTCGCCGTCCAGCACCGCGCTGTCGGTGACGAACCTCGATGACGACGACTACATCTTCCGGACCGCCCCGAGCGACCAGCTCCAGGGCCGGGTCATGGCGCAGGTCGCCTCCGAGCGGCTCGGCGCCTCGACCGCCGCGACGCTGTACGTCAACAACGACTACGGTCAGCAGCTCTCCGAGCGGTTCAGCAACGTATTCGAGGACACGTTCGACGGCGAGGTGTACGACCAGATCAGCTTCAACATCGGCGAGTCGTCGTACTCCAACGTCGTCGAGCAGGCCCTTTCGAGCGGGAACTGACGCGTCGGAGGCGACCCGAAGCGGGCGGTTCGACCACTCCGTATTTTTCGCGCGGCCCGACCGAGTAGCGGTGCGGTCTTCCACCGGTGAGTTCGACGGGCCCGTGCCGCTTCCGGGGAGCCCCGGTTCGTCTCTCGAAGTCGTTTCTCGAAAAGCAGCGCCGCAACTGCGTTGGCCGCCGGTGCGCGGACGCGCCGACTATCCGCCGAGGAACTCCCGGCGGACCTCCTCGTCGTTCAACAGCACGGTCTCCTCGTCCTCGAATCGGTTCTGTCCGTTCGCGAGCACGTAGCCTCGGTCGCAGCGTCTGAGCGCCTCCTTGGCGTTCTGTTCGACCATCAGGATCGAGGTTCCGGTCTCGTTGATCTCGTCGATCTTGTCGAACATCTCGTCGACGAGATCGGGCGCGAGTCCGGCGCTGGGCTCGTCGAGCAACAGCAGTTCGGGGTCGAGCATCAGCGCTCGACCCATCGCGAGCATCTGTCGCTGGCCGCCGCTCAGCGTCCCCGCCTGCTGGTGTTTCCGCTCTTCGAGGATCGGGAACCGATCGTACACCGCTCTGAGCTCCTCCTGCGGGACCTCGTCGAGGATGTACGCCCCCATCTCCAGGTTCTCCTCGATGTCGAGCTCCGCGAAGACGTTCTCGCTCTGCGGCACGTACCCCAACCCCTTGTGGATCACGTCTTCGGGTTTCGTGCCGCTGATGTCCTCGCCGTCGAACGTCACCGTCCCGCCCATGTGCGTCGTCAGTCCGAACACCGACTTCATGACGGTCGACTTACCGGCCCCGTTCGGGCCGACGATGGTGACGTACTCCTCGTCGTCGACGTCGAGGTCGATGCCGGTGAGGATCTGGAGATCGCCGTAGCCGGCGTCCAAGTCACGGACCTCGAGGAGGCTCATACCTCACCCCCGAGGTACGCCTCGATGACCTCCTCGCTCTCTTTGATCTCCGCCGGCGTTCCGTCCTTCAGGATCCGACCCTGGTGCATGACGATGACCCGCTCGCAGTTGTTCATGATGAGGTCCATGTCGTGTTCCACGATGAGGAACGTATACCCCCGCTCGCGGAGTTCGTGGATGTGTTCGATCAGCCGCTTCTCCAACGAGGGATTGACGCCCGCGAACGGCTCGTCGAGGAGCAGCATATCGGGGTCGGTCAGCAGCGCCCGGGCCATCTCCAGCAGCTTCCGCTGGCCGCCGGAGAGGTTCCCGGCGTACTCCTGTGCGAGGTGATCGATCTCGAAGAAGTCGAGCACCTCCCAGACCCGTTCGAGCTGGTCGGTCTCCTGCTCGCGCACCGATCCGCGGGTGACAGGCATGACCGACCGCCACAGCGACTCGCCGATCTGGCCTTTCGGCGCGAGCATCATGTTCTCGAGGACCGTCATCTCCTCGAGCTCGCGGGCGATCTGGAACGTCCGCGCGAGCCCCCGGTTCGAGATCTCGTGGGGCTGGAGCCCGGTGATCTCCTCGCCGTTGAATCGAACCGTCCCCTCGGTGGGGTCGAGCATCCCGGTGATGAGGTTGAACGTCGTCGACTTCCCCGCGCCGTTCGGGCCGATAAGTCCGGTGAGCGTCCCCTCCTCGACGTCGAAACTCACCTCGTCGACGGCGACGATCCCGCCGAACTCCTTCCGGAGCCCCTCGACTTCCAGGGGCGCGTACCGGTCCCCGTCGTCTCCGGCCGGGGTGTCGGCTTCGGCTCCCATCACGTCCGTCAGGTCCGGGTCGGGCGACGACCCGCCAGCAGCGGCGTCGTCTTCGGCCGACGGCGGCTCCGCGCCCGTCGCCGTTTCCTCGACCGGCGTCGACCCGTCGGCGGCGGACTCGTCGGTCTCGCTCATCGCTCCTCACCCCCGTCGGCGGCCGCCGGTTTCCCGGTCGACTCGGCGCTCCCCGGCCGCGCGAGGTCGACGCTCGACGCGGTCTCCTTGCGGTGTCCGAGCAGCCCCTCCGGCCGGTTGTGCATCAGCCAGATCAGCACCACGCCCATGATCACCAGCCGCAGCTGGCTGATGCTGTCGAGCGTGTACAGCACGAACGGCATCGGATCGAGCGAGGCGAATCCAGCCATCGCCTCGCCGAAGTTCCGCGGCGCGTCCCCCAGCTCGAAGGCCGTCTGGACGAGGTTCTTGAAGTACCGCGGCCCCTCGTACAACACCCCGGCGAAGATCGCGCCGCCGAGGAAGCTCCCGGTGTTCGACCCGGCACCGCCGATGATCAGCGCGATCCAGATGAAGAACGTGATGTTCGGGCGGAACGAGGGGGGCGTGATGCTCCCGCGGCTCGAGTACCACAGGATGCCGCCGAGTCCCATCAGCGCGGACCCGAGCACGAACGCCGTGAGCTTGAACCGGTCGGTGTCTTTCCCCAAGGCGTTCGCGACGTCCTCGTCCTCGCGGATCGCCTTCAGGACGCGCCCGAACGGCGATTTACCGGTCCGCGAGAGCAGGAGGTAAAACAGCCCGACGCCGATGAGCAGGAGGACTCCGTAGAGCACTCCGTCGAGCACCGGCTTCGGGTTGTTCGGGATGTAGTTTCGCTCGACGAATCCGATCAGGCCGAGGTACGGTTCCCAGAGGAACAGGGACCGAAGCAGCGCTTCGAGCGGATCCGGATAGTTCAGAATGAGCCCGCCCCCGCCGCCGAGCCCGACCGTGTCGGCGGCCGGATCGAACGTGAACAGCCAGAGGTCGACGGTGTCCGGTACCGTGAACGTCTGGAACGTCCGGGACATCATCGTGAATCGGACGATCTCCGAGAACGCCACGGTGACGATCGCGAGGTAGTCCGCCCGGAGGCGGAGCGCGGGCAGCGCGACCAGAAGCCCGAACAGCCCCGCGACGACGACGCCGGACACGATGCCGACGCTGAGCGGGAGCCCGAACCCGCCGACCTGTGCGGCCCCTCCCTGCGCGACCGGCGGCTTCGAGACCAGCGCGGTCACGTAGACGCCGATGCCCATGAAGCCGACGATACCGATGTTGAACAGCCCGGTGTACCCCCAGTGGAGATTCAACGCCAGCGCGAGCATGCCGAACACGCCGATGTAGAACGTGAGGTTCGCGATCGAGTTCAGCTGCCCGCGGAGCCCGTATCCGAACGCGACCCCGGCGAGAACGTACAACAGGTAAATGGTGCCGAGAACGGCGAGCACGAGCGTCACGTCCCGCTCGAAGAGCCCCTGTATCAGCCCGCGGATGTCAGTGGCGCTCATGCCGTCGTCCTCCCGCTGAAGATGCCTTCAGGCTTGAACAGTAGTATCACGATCATCACCAAGAACGCGGCCGCGCGACCGAACTCGGAGGGAATCCAGATCACCGAGACGGAGGCCGTCAGGCCGATGACGATCCCGCCGCCGATCGCGCCGTAGATCGACCCGATCCCGCCGAGGATGACCGCGGCGAACACGAGCAACAGCAGCAGCCACCCGTCGTTGAATCCGAGCGTTCCCTTCCAGAGGATGAACATGTATCCAGCGACGCCGGTGAGCCCGGCGCCGACGATCCACGTCGTGCGGATGACCTGCTCGGTCGGGATCCCGGTGATCCGCGCGAGGTCCTCGTTGTCGGACATCGCGCGCATCGCCTTCCCGAGTTTCGTCCGCTGGAGCAACAGGTGGACGCCGAGCATGAGGCCGCCCGCGACGACCACGAGGCTGATGTCGTGTGCCGTCACCCGGAACGTCCCGTCGATGGCCGGAACGCTCACGCGCGGAACCGATCCCGCCGCGGTCGTTCCCCGAACGCCGGCCCCGAAGACGAACTGGAGCAGGTACCGGAGCGCGAACGCGACACCGATGCTCGTGATGAGCAGCGCGATACCGCTCTCGTCGCGGATCGGTCGGTAGACGAACCGGTCGATCAGTAGCGCCAGTGCGATCGTCGCGACCCCCGCGATGAGCGCGCCGAAGACGACCGCTATCGGCGCGGTCGTGACCCCGATGCCCAGCGCGCCGCCGAACACCGACCCGCCCGCGCCCACGAGTAAGAGCGCGCCGACGCTGTTCTCGCCGATCCCGGCGACGAGGTAGCTGGTCGCCATCCCCGCGAACGCCCCGCTGGTGAGGTAGTCGCCGTGCGCGAAGTTCGCGAAATTGAGAATACTGTACGTCATCGAGAGCCCGATACCCGCCAGACCGATGATCAGTCCCCTGAGCAAGCCGTCCCAGACGAGGGACGCGAGGCTGCTGACCTGGATCCCTCCGGTCAGCAGTCCGTTGACGAGTGACCACGCCATCCACAGGGCCACGAGCAGGACCCCGATGGCGAGCGGTTCCTCGCTGAGGGTTTGGCGGTATCGGACGTACGTTTCAGAGACACTCACGTGATAACACTCCTCATCTTAGCGTATGGATCAACCTATAAGACGTTTTCTACCCGGAATCACCCGACTGCCGCCATATGTGTCCACATAGGTACAGTCCACAGACTCTGACATCTCCCCCGCGCTAAACAGTCGTAGCCGAATCACATCTGTAGCCGAATCACATCGCTCGTTCCGTACTAACCGAGCCGTTGAGTTCGCGCATTTCACGATCGGAGCGGACTTCGCTGTGACAGGTCCAGTGAGAGAGCGACGGAACGCCGCGCTAGCGGCGTTCCCGAGCGATGTCTCTCCGCAACAGGGCGTACTCACCGGCCATCCCCGTCCGGTTCGAGTGTGAACTCAGTCGTAGTGTGTCGAGAGAACGAATCGACGGAAGGTCCGTGTTTGAGAACAGCGGTGTCTCTGGAACGGTTCCAGTCGAGGCTAAGGCGCTGGCTAACACCCACAGATCGTACGACGAGACCGCGAACAGAAAGCAGAACAGTCGCACCGAGACCGTCGGCGACGACGTTCCCGGGAGGAAATCGCCGAGCTGTCGATACGACGTTTCGATCCCCCAGCGGCGGCGAATACGACGCTTCGATCCCCCAGCGGCGGCGAAATGCAGCCGCGTACGCGTTCGCTGTCGACGAATCGACGTCCAAACTCGTGCGTACCAGACGTGCTCGTCTGGACCATCTGTTGACCAACGCACCCAGCGTGAAGAGCCTCAATCAGGTCCGGCAACTACTGTGAAGAGCGGGATTTCACCCTCGTAACATTCAGAAACACTCGCCCGAGCGGACCCGGCGACATCGGCCGCCGCGACGGGGCGCTCGCGAACGGTTTTATCGGAGTGATCCGCCGCATCCGAACCGCTCGACCGGCGGTCAGTACCCCTGCGCGTTGCCGTCCTTCCGGGGCTCGGTGGCGGCCGAGAGGACGCCGTCCTCGTTGCGGACGATCTGCGCGCCGCCGAACTGGACCGGCGAGAGCGTCCTGACGTCGTGGTCTTTCCGCACGAGCTTCGCGATGACGCCGTCGTCGAAGTGGGGCTCGACGCCCAGTTCGCCGCTCTCGCGGTACCGCCACCGCGGCTCGTCGAGCGCGCGCTGGAGCGGCATGTCGTAGTCGACGACGTTCGCGATCACCTGGACGTGCCCCTGCGGCTGCATGTACCCGCCCATCACGCCGAAGGCGGCCCAGTCGTCCTCGTCGAGCCTGACGACGGCGGGGATCAGCGTGTGGAACGGGCGCTTCCCGGGTTCGAGACTGTTCGGGTGCTCGGGGTCGAGCGAGAACGACGCGCCGCGGTTCTGAAGGGCGATCCCCGTCTCGCCCGCGACGAGCCCGGAGCCGAAGCCGGCGAACCGCGAGTTGATGTAGGAGACGACGTTCCCCTCGTCGTCGGCGACAGTGAGCAGCACCGTGTCGGCGTCCTCCGCGTTGGCGCCCGGCACGCCGAAGGAGACGTCGTGGTCGGCGGTCGGCCCGACGCCGGCCGCGCGCTCCGCCGCCCACTCGGTCGACCCCAGCGGCGGGACCTCCTCGTAGTCGGGATCGGTGATGTAGCGGTGGCCGTCGTGGAAGGCCAACTTCATCGCCTCCGCGAAGTAGTGGACGCGCTCGGCGGTGTCGTACCCGTGCTCTCCGGCGCCGAGTTCGGCCGCGACGTTGAGCGCCTCCAGCGCGATGAGCCCCTGGTTGTTCGGCGGCAGCTCGTACACCTCGGCGCCGTTGTACGTCGTCGAGACGGGATCGGGCCACTCGACCTCGAAGTCGGCGAGGTCGTCGACGGTCATGAACCCGCCCTGCGACTGCACTTCCTCGGCGATGGCCTCGGCGATCTCCCCCTCGTACACCGCGTCGGCGCCGCGCTCGGCGATCGTCTCCATCGACTCGCCGAGCCGCGGCAGGCGGACCGTCTCGCCGACCTCGGGGGCCTCCCCGTCGAACAGGAACGCCTCCCGGGCGTGATCGTCGGTGAACAGCTCCTCCGCGCCGGCCCAGTACGAGGCGATGACCTCCGAGACCGGGTAGCCCTCGGTGGCGTACCGGATGGCGGGCGCGAGGGCGTCGGCGAGGGTGAGCCGACCGAGCTCCTCGATCGTCGCCTCCCAGCCGCGGGCCGTGCCCGGGACGGTGACCGCGTGCGGCCCGTAGAACGGCATCCCGGCCTCGTCGGTACCGTCGACCGCGTAGCCGCCGTCGTCGGGGTAGTAGGAGGCGGCGGCGACGTCCTCAGCCAGCGCGTCGCGGACGTCCTCGATCGTCGCGTCTGCGGGGGCGCCCCCGCAGGCGCGCATCGCGCCCACGCCGCCGTCGGCGGTGCGGTACAGCGCGAACACGTCGCCGCCGAGCCCCGTGGAGGTCGGCTCGACGACGTTGAGCGCTGCGGCCGTCGCCACGGCCGCGTCGAACGCGTTCCCGCCCTCGCGCAGCGTCTCGATCCCCGCTTGGCTGGCGAGGGGCTGGCTCGTGGCGACGACGCCGCGCTGGCCGTACACCGTCGACCGCCGCGAAGTGAACCGGTCCAAGTCTGGCTCCATACCTCCGATCCGACGCCCCTATGTATAAATGCCGGACCGGATCTATCCGGTCGTTTCGACACCGGCCTCGGGCGCCGCCCACCGACGGTGTGCTGTCTACTGTCGTTCGGTACCAATACACATGATAATTGTTCGTGTCAATTTCGCATATCGTAATCGAATCGGCCGATTACTGTACAGACGGTGGTTTGCGATGCAGAATGGAATGGTTTTTACCAACCCACGATTACATGTGGATATGTCTCATTCGGACAACGAACAGACGCGATCGGCAGCGACTCGCCGACGGGTTCTCGCCGCGATGGGCGGCGCGAGCGTCGTCGGTCTGGCGGGCTGCGTCGGCGGCGACGGCGGCGACGGGTCCGACGGCGGCGACGGCACGAACGAGTTCGTCGCGTCGGCCGGCGCGAACCCCGGCACGTTCGACCCGACGATCATCACCGACGCGACCTCCAACTCCGTCGTCGGCACGATGGCGTACGAGCGGCTGGTCGCGCTGACCTTCGACCTCTCCGAGGTTCGCGGCGAGCTCGCGTCCGACTACGAGCAGGTCGACGACACCACCTTCCGGTTCCAGCTCCGCGAGGGCGTCACGTTCCACAACGGCGACGAGTTCACCGCCGACGACGTCGCCTTCTCTATCAACCGGACGAGCGGCACGACCAACGACGCCGACGTATCGTTCATCGAGAACGTCGAGGTCCTCGGCGACTACGAGGTCGAGATCACGTCGACCGATCCGCACGCGCCGTTCCTGAACGACCTCGCCGCGGTCCCGATCCTCACGAGCAAGACCGACGCGATCAGCGAGAACCCGGAGCAGGACGAACACGACTTCACCGAGCAGACGCTCGGGACTGGCCCGTGGGAGCTAGAGGAGTTCTCGGCCGAGGACCGCGCCGTCCTCGTCCCCTACGAGGACTACTGGTACGACGGCGACGACTACCCCGGAACGGCGCCGTGGGACCGGGTCACGATCCGCGTCATCCCGGAGCAGGTCTCCCAGGAGGAGGCGATGGCCGCCGGCGAGCTCGACATGATCGACAACGCGGCGCCGTTCGAGCTCGACCAGTGGGAGAACCAGACCGGCGAGATCGTCACCGGAGACGCGGTCGGGTTCGATTTCATCACATACCCGGTCAATCAGAGCCCGTTCACGAACGAGAAGCTCCGGCGCGGGATGACTCGCCTGCTCCCGAAGTCGGACGTCATCGAGGCCGTCTTCGGCGGTTACGCGACCGAGCTCGCGGGGCCGATCAGCCCCGGTCTCGGCGCGTTCTGGGACGAGGAGCACGAGCAGAACCTCCTCGACGAGTACGTCGGCCAGAACGAGGAGGAGGGACTCCGTCTCATCGGCGAGGCGTTCGAGGAGGAAGGTATCGAGGCGCCGTTCGACATCTCCTTCATCACCAACGTCAACCGGACCCGCGAGCGGTGGATGGAGATCATCCAGCAGACGATGGACGAGACCGAGTACTTCAACGCCGAGCTTGACGTCCGCTCGTTCGACGACCTCGTTCCGTTCCTACTCGACCCCGAGGGCGCCGCGGCCAGCACGGACGTCGTCGGAATCGGCTGGACCGGCGGCTCCGACCCCGACGGTCACATAAACCAGCTGCTCCACTCCAGCCAGCACGTCCCCGACGGGTTCAACTGGAACCTCTACGAGAACGAGGAGCTGGACCGGCTCATCACCGAGGGACAGACGACGCTCGGCGCCGACGAGCGGCTCCCGATCTACCAGAACATCCAGGAGCTCGTCGCGCAAGATGTCCCGATGGCGAACATGTGGACCGGGGACGTGATCGACATCGTCAACCCGACGAACATCGAGTCGGTCGACCAGTGGAGCCCGCATCCGAACGCGAGCAACCGCTACAACACGCTGTACAAGCCGCACCTCGACGAGATCGTCTACCCGTCGGAGTAACGGCCTCAACCACCCGCCCTCTCATTTCACCTCGATGAGCCTCCAACGATTCGTACTCAAACGCGGTCTAATAACGATCCCGCTGCTGCTCGGGATCTCAATGCTCACCTTCGGGATGGTCCACGCCATCCCCGGTGACCCGATCGACTTCATCACGCTGTTCACGGAGCTCGATCCCCAGACGGAGATGGAGATACGGGCCGAATACGGCCTCAATCAGCCGGTGTACATCCAGTACATCGACTGGGTCACCGACGCCGCGACCGGTGACTTTGGCCGGTCGATCATCACTCGGGACCCGGTGGCGAGCGAGATCGTGGAACGGCTCCCGTACACGCTCGTGATGGGGATCATGGCGTTCGGCGTCACCCTCATTACGGCGATTCCCACCGGCGTGATCGCGGCCTACTACCGCAACACCAAGATCGACCAGGCCAGCCGCGTGTTCGCGCTGCTCGGGATCGCGATCCCGAACTTCCTGCTCGGCCTGCTGCTGCTGTTGATCTTCGCCAGCTGGCTCGACCTGTTCCCCATCCTCCCGCCGACCGATCGGGGAATCATCAGCTACGACATGCTGGTGTACACCCTGTTGCCCGCGATCACCATCGGCACCGGTTCGACCGCCCTGTTGATGCGGCTGATGCGGTCCTCGATGGTGGAGGAGCTGGATAAGGACTACGTCCGGACGGCGCGCGCCAAGGGGCTCCCGGAGCGGACGGTGGTCCAGAAACACGTCCTCCGGAACTCGCTGATCTCGGTCGTCACCGTGGCGGCGATCCAGGTGGCGTTCATCATCAGCGGCTCCGTCGTCGTCGAGATCGTCTTCTCGTACCCGGGTATCGGGCGCCTCCTCGTCAACCGGGTGGGCAACCGCGACTTCCCGGTGACCCAAGCGATCGTCCTCCTCATCGGCGTCGCCGTGATACTCGCGAACTTCGTCGCGGACGTGCTCTACGCGTACCTCGACCCCCGAATCCGATACTAGATAATGTCAAGCGAAACCTCACAGCGGACGACGGAACGCGGACGAATACGGGTCTCCGGCTTCGATGTCGACCGCGTCGAGTCCCGGGATCCGCTCTCCTCGTGGGAGCCGGACCTCCAGTCGGAGGCGGGACGCGGTCGCCTCGAGTACGCGTGGGAGCGGTTCAAACGGAACCGCCTCGCGCTGTTCGGCGCGGCCACCATCGGCCTCATGGTCCTGTTGGCGATGTTCTCCCGTCCCATCCAGCTCCCGGGCAGCTTTCCGGTGCTGGCCGGCCAGACGGTCCAACCGCTCTCTCTCGCCCCGGCCGATCCCGCGAACCAGGACGTGATCACCGGATACAGGGAGCCAACCCTCGAAAACGTCCTCACGTGGCCGCCGACGGGCCTCTACCTGTTCGGCGCCGACTGGGCCGGACGCGACATCCTCTCGCGGGTGATGTACGGCGGCCGCTGGAGCCTCTCGATCGGTTTCATCGCGGTCGCCATGGCACTTCTGGTCGGGATCCCGCTCGGCTCGATCGCGGGCTACTACGGCGGCAAGGTCGACGAACTCATCATGCGGATCGTCGACATGCTGTACGCGTTCCCGTTCATCGTGCTCGCCATCGCCGTCATCGCGGTGCTCGGCCGCGGCTACTGGGAGATGATCCTCGCGTTGGTCGTCGTCGGCTGGCTCCCGTACGCCCGCATCATCCGGGGGGAGATACTGAGCGTGAAGGAGAACGAGTACGTCACCGCCGCGAAGGCGCTCGGCTCCCGTGACCGGTCGATCATCACCCGGCATATCCTGCCGAACGCCATGGCGCCGGTGATCGTGCAGGCGACGCTCAGCATCGGCACCACGGTGCTCGTCGCCGCGGCACTCGGCTTCATCGGGCTCGGCCTGTCTCCCGCGAGCGCGGAGTGGGGCGTCATGCTCAACGTCGAGCAGGACGCGATCGCCCGCGGTCGCTGGTGGGCCGGGCTGTTCCCCGGCCTCGCCATCTTCGCGTTCGTGATGGCGATCAACCTCGTCGGCGACGGGGTCCGCGACGCGTTCGACCCGCAGGGCGATCAGACCGACACCGACACCGGGGGGCTCCGCTGATGGCGATGCTCGAAGTCCAGGACCTCAACGTGCGGTTCTACACCGACGACGGGGTCGTCAAGGCGACGGACGACCTCTCGTACCGGATCGAGGCCGGCGAGCGGTTCGGGGTCGTCGGCGAGAGCGGGGCCGGGAAAAGCGTCACCAGCCTCGCGCTGATGCGCCTCATCGACGAACCCGGAGTCATCGAGAGCGGGGAGATCCGCTTCAAGGGCGAGAACATCTTAGAGATGGACGAAGAGGAGATGCGCTCGCTCCGCGGCAACGAGATCGCGATGATCTTCCAGGACGCCGGGACCGCGCTGAACCCGTCGTACACGGTGGGCGAGCAGATCTCGGAGGCGATCCGGTACCACCTCGGCCTCGACGAGGCGGCGGCCCGCGAGCGGGCCATCGAGACGCTGGAGTCGGTGGGGATCCCGTCGGCGGCCGAGCGGTACAGCGACTACCCGCACGAGTTCTCCGGCGGGATGCAACAGCGCGTCGTGATCGCGATCGCGCTGTCGTGTGACCCCGACCTGATCATCGCCGACGAGCCGACCACCGCGCTCGACGTCACCATCGAGGCGCAGATCCTCGAACTGCTAGAGGACGTCGCGACCGAGTTCGACACCGCGATCCAGCTCATCACCCACGACTTGGGCGTCGTCGCCGAGTTCTGCGACCGCGTCATGGTGATGTACGCGGGCCACCCGGTGGAGATGGCGCCGGTCGAGGACGTGTACTACGATCCGCAACACCCCTACACCGTCGGGCTGATGAGCTCGATACCGCGGATCGGCGACGACCGGGACCGCCTCCAGACGATCCCCGGGCGGATGCCGGACCTGATCGAGATGCCCCCGGGGTGTAACTTCCATCCCCGCTGTCCGTACGCCGAGGAGTCGTGCACTCGCGTGGAGCCGCGGCTCGTCGACGTCGAGACCGGCGACCCCGCGGACCCGATCAACAGCGACGCGCAGACCGCCGCGTGCCTCGCCCACACCGGTGAACTCACGGGCGAACTCGATTACGAGGTGACCGTCCAGGGGGAGGACGCCCCGACCGAATCCGGTCCCGCATCAGGCACCTCAACGGGGGCGAACGACCGATGAGCGGCTCCGAGCCGCTCCTCCGCGTCGAGGGGCTCGAGAAGTACTACGAGTCCGAGAGCGACTTCATCGACCGGCTCCTCGGCCGGCAGAAGGAGGTGAAGGCGGTCGACGGCGTCTCCTTCGAGATCAACGAGGGCGAGACGCTGGGGCTGGTCGGCGAGAGCGGCTGCGGAAAGAGCAGTATCGGTCGGTCGGTGCTCCGGCTCCGCGAGCCCACCGCCGGCTCGGTGTACTTCAAGGGGCAGGACATCACGACGCTCTCCGACAGCGAGCTCCGCGACCTCCGGAAGGAGATGCAGATCATCTTTCAGAACCCGCAGTCGAGCCTCAATCCGCGGCTGACGGTGAACGACATCATCGGCGAGGCGCTCGACATCCACGGGATCGAGGGCGGCGTCTCCCGCGACGCCCGAATCAAGGAGCTGCTCGAACGGGTCGGCCTCAACGCGAGCCACGCCAACCGGTACCCGCACGAATTCTCGGGCGGGCAGCTCCAGCGGATCGGGATCGCCCGTGCGCTCGCCGTGGACCCGGGCTTCATCGTCTGCGACGAGCCCGTCTCGGCGCTCGACGTGTCCGTGCAGGCGCAGATCCTCAACCTGCTTGAGGACCTCCAAGACGAGCTGGGGATAGCCTACCTGTTCATCGCGCACGACCTCTCGGTCGTCGAGCACATCGCCGATCAGATCGCCGTGATGTACCTCGGAAAGATCGCCGAGATCGGCACGCCGGAGGAGCTGTTCGCGCCGCCGCAACACCCGTACACCGAGGCGCTGCTGTCGGCGATTCCGGAGCCGGACCCGCTGTGGGAGGGCGACCGGATCCTGCTCGAGGGGTCGGTCCCCTCGCCGATCGACCCGCCGTCCGGATGCAAGTTCCACACGCGGTGCCCCCGCGTCATTCCGCCGTCGGACTACGAGTTCGAACAGGAGGAGTGGCGCGCGGTCATGTCGCTCCGCCACCGCGCCCGCGAGGCGGACATCGCCGTCGAGACGTTCGACGCCGAGGGCGCCGAACTCACGGCGGCGCTCCGCGAGGAGCTCGATCTCCCGTCGGCGCTGTCGGACCCGGAGGCGGAGCAGGTGGTTCAGGAGGCGCTCCGGTCGGTCGCGGACGAGGCGTTCGCCGACGCGGAGCGTCTCCTGAGCGAGACGTTCGAGACGCCCTGCACGACGGACGAGCCGGTGCTGCGCCGGACCGACGCCGGGCGGGTCGCGTGCCACCTCTTCGACCCGGCCTACGAGAACGGAGCGAGCGACGGGACGGCCGCCGGCGACGGACCGACAACGAGCGACGGCACGAGCGCGGGCTCGGCACCGAGCGGCGGCGACTGAGAACGGTCGCCCTCCCGCGACGGTCCGAACTGCTTTCCGACGACACGCTTATTCGTCGCGACGGGTACCATCACTCATGCGTCGATCACGCGGACGGGACGGGGTCGACCGCTCCGACGACGACCCGTTTCGGCCGAACGAGTCCGCCGAGCGCCACCGCCCTCGGGCCGCCAGAACCCTTCCGGCGGCGACGCTGACCCGGTGGCTGCTCCCGGCACGGCTCCACCGCCGGGCGGTCTCCGTCAGCGTCGACACGCCGGCGGCGGTGTACGAGCGGGGCGAGCCGGTTCCGGTCGCGATCGAACTCCGGAACCCGCTGCCGGTCCCGGTGACCGTCCGGACCCGGTCGCCGGTCCCGTGGACGTGGCACGTCGACGGCCACCGCGACGCCTCGCACGTCCCCGAATCGCTCCCGGAGTCGGAGACGCGGTTCACGCTCGACCGCGGCGAGCGCAGGCGGTTCACCCGTCGGTGGGAGCAGAGCTTTCGGGTCTCGGAGACGGACTGGGAGCCGGCCGAACGCGGCGAACACACCATCGGAGCCGGGCTCGCCGTGGCCGATCCCGAAGGGAAGGGCGTGTACGACGAAACGACCGTGCGGATCGAGTGACCGGGGTCGCGGGCCCGCAGCGGGCTCACCGCAGTCGACCGGGGCGTCGACCTACTCGTCGTCGCCGCTCGGGATGTCGATCTCCTCCTGATGATATCGGTCGGTCGCGAGCTCCGCGACCGTCCGGAGCGACTCGACGAGCGCGTCCGACTCGTCGAGCGCGTACCGGTTCGGCTCTCGACCCTCGGTGCGGTCGATCGTTAGGAGTCCGAACGGTTCGAGCCCGTCGAGCCCCTCGTGGACGACGGTCTGGTCGACGCCCGCGCCAGCGGCGATCCGTTCGACCGTCAGCGGCTCGGACGCGTAAAACAGCGTCGCGACGATCCGCGCCCGCACTCGGTTAGCGAACAGGAGGGCGAGCCCGTTCTCCTCCACGAGCCGCGTGTACTCGTCGGTCGATTGCTCGTCCATGTCCGCCGTTCACGAGCGAGCGGCATGACGGCTTCGGAATCGACGGACCCCCGCGGGATCGAACGCCTGCCGCGTTTACTGCGGGAACGAGCCGATCGACGCCGACCTAGAACGGGACGCCGAGAGCACGGGAGCAGTCGTAGGGGCCGTTGACGATGTGTGGACGCTGATAAACTCTCATCGGCTATATCGAACTCGCGAAACGTCGGGTACGTTGAGAGGTCGGTTGCTGACGCCGGCCGACGGAAGCGGCGTGGATCGGGGGCCCATGTCGACTGTGGACACACTCAGAGTGCCTAGCGACGCCGTCTACCGTTAAAAATGGCGGCCTCGGCACTCATAGAGAGTCGAGTTGTCACCAAACGAATAAAAGGTTTAGAGCCGGTTATTGAGGTATGGCGGTGCGGAGGCGATGAATCATGACGGACAATGACGAGTATGCGAAACTTTCTGAAGACCGGTGCGCGGTAAAGATCTACCCCAGGGAAGAGGTCGCGGAACAATGGGAGGAGGAAGCTGACGACCAGGATATCTCCCTGTCCCGTTACTTGCAGAACCTGATCAACGAGGCACGGTCCTACCGACAGTACGGATTGGTGTCGACGGACGGCAGCCAGAAACGGGTTCAGGAACTGCAGGAAGAGATTGCACAGTTACAGCGCCGGTTGGAGGAGAAGGAGTCTGAGTCTACGGAGGCAGTCAGCTTCGACCCGGAGACGTTGAAACGGGAGGTCTTGACGGATCAGTACCAGTCCTTGGAAGAGATTCTGCAGGAGATCGTGGAGTCTGGATTCTTGAATGATGTCTTGCTGGGACCGGTGGAGAACAAGCTGTACTTCCTGGCGGCTCAAGACGAGGTGCAGTACGAACGAGGGTTCGGCTGGAAACTGGTGGAAGAAGAAGGGGGTGCTGCGTAGAGATGAGCTCTGGGAAGTACGATATCCTGCTGGAAGCGGATGAGTGGGAGCGGAGAGTGTTCGAGAACAAGCACAAGTGCATCAATGACTGGCTTCGCAGCAAGGATTCTACGAACAAGTCGGGTTCACGGAGGACGTTGAACTCGTATAGCAGGACTGCGGCCCGGTTCTTCCACGAGTTCTTCCCTGAAGTGCATCCTTCCGATGTGACTGTGGGTGATATCGAGGAGTACGTCTTGGACTTGAATGACCGTGATGCAAAGCAGAACACGAAGCGGCGGTACATCGAGAGTTTGTCCGCGTTCTACACTTGGGCAATGAAGCGGCCACGGTTCGAGGATATCACCGGTAACCCTGCGGCTGTCGTGTTGGAGGAGATCCCGAAGAAGAAACGCCCCCGGCCAGAGACAGCTACCTGGGAAAACGGCAGGGAGATAATCCGGAACATTCCCGACCCAAGGGACAAGGCGGCGGCTATCCTGATGGCGAAGACCGGTGCCCGTGTCCGTGAAGTCTTGACCGTGAAAGAGAGCGACTTGATGCTGGAACAGGGCTTCATCCGGCTATCGGATAGGAAGGGTGGGCACGAGACAGTGAATCCGTTGGACGATGAAAGCATCCAGGCAATCCAAAGGTTGCAAGCCCTCTCCTCGGACGAGTCAGAGTACCTGTTTACAGCGATTCACGGTAGCCGGGTGAAACGTGAACGGATTAGAAGAGAGATCCGTCGAGCAGCTGTGAAAGCCGGGGTAATGGAAGACGAGGATGAGGACAGGTGGCATATGAAATTCACGCCGCACTATTATCGGACGATCTTCACCTCTCAGATGAGGAATAACGGGATGCCGGATCACTATACGCGCTACCTGCGTGGAGACGGTGACCGGGAAGTTATGGACTTGTACACTCGGATTCCACGAGATCAGGTCCGGGATGAGTACCTGGATATCATCAAATCGCTTAACCTGTACGCCAGGACCGATGGAGGTGAGAATCAGCAATCGGAAAGCACCGACTCCAAGCCACGGAAAGTCAGGCAGACGAAGTTGTAGGCGCTCCTATCTGGCTTTCCCCGGAAGAAGTTGAAGAGCTTCAGGATACCGGAAGTGTGGAGATCGAGTTGGCGGAGTGACTCTGAAAAGCTTGTTTCCTACTTTTCTTTTTCAGGTGGTTAGTCGATAGAGGAGTATCAGCTTGAAGAAGCGCAGCAGCTACAGTATTGCTGCACGACCGGTAGATATCCAATAGTTCTGGAGGGGTTTACCGAGGGTTTTCTTGTGGGAAACCGTGAGGACTCAAGCTACCAGCTGACAGAGGAGCATTCTAACGTGGATCTGCCGCAGGGCTTTCTCGACAATAATTATGAGGACCCGGATTTGGACCGGTTTCTTGAGGAGTATGAGAAGCGGGAACCAAGTGTTGCAGTGATCGGTGATGCCTACAGTAGGGAAGAGGCGGAGAAGTACCAGGAAACGATTGACGTGCTCTCTGAGATGTACCCGTACCGGCGTTTCATCGTTGCACCGAAGTGCGATGCTGCTTTCGACGTGCTCGATCCCGGTTCTACGACTCTGGGTTATCCGAATGGGAAAAGCCCGGTACAAGGCGAGGATATCGGTCCGGCGAAATTCCGGGGTTGGGATGTGCATATTCTTGGAGGAAATCCGCACGATTCAGTTGAGGCTATTGAGAAGTTGACGCAGCCGACTGTTGACGGAAGAGAACCAGCTAACATCGTTGGTTACGATACGAATCTTCCGTTGCGTATGGCGTACTGGGAATACTGGACCCCGGACGGTTGGCAGGATAACGGCGGTATGAGTCCACGGGAGACTGCTCGGCGTTCATACAGGGAGATCAAGTCCTTTCTACAGGACAAGAGTGTGTGGCCGGATATCGAACCGGTCGAGATCTACGGTGAAGCAGTCGAGGAACCGGACGAGTTTCTTTGGATGGATGATGGCGGCGATCCTATCGGTAGCCGTGAGGAGTTGGAGTCTGCGTACGTCGACGAGTACGTGGAGAAGGGTACGTTGGTGTTCAAGAACGAGTCTCAGAAGAAATTTATCGAATATCGAGAAGGGTTGGAGAAGGTTTGAACACGGGTTAGTTACATAAGTATAAGATTTTATTAGATTCTATTATGATTAGATCAGGTGATTTGAGGAGTGCCGTCTATACATGTTAGCGACTGGGTTTTCGAGGAAATTGAGAAAAGACTTGGAGAAGATGAAAGCCCGACTGATGTGCTTAGAAGGATTTTACAGGATGAACAGCTCCCGGAGGATAGGATGCGTGAGATAGCACAGGAAGAGATCCAGGATTTTGCCAGGAACCATTAAAAACGAGCTTGGGCAAGTGTCCTGTAAGAGATTATGAAGTATTTTGTTGATCCTGAGATGGAGTTCTTCCAGTCGATGGAGGCTGTTGAGTACATTAAGACTCAATTGGGTTGGGATAGGGTTTCCCAGGATTTCGAGTTTCTGGAAGTGAATTGTCCTGATCCGGCTGAACAGGTTACAGTCAGTCTTGGTCGATAGAAGACACCGGAATTTGGGTACGCAACCCCGTGGTTTCCAGTGGAACAGAGTTAGAAGTCGTCGAGCGTGGTGCTGTTTTTACCGGAACTGTTTGAGTAGTAGTTGCCTTTGATGTCCCGTTCTACGTATTCCAATTCCTGCCATTTCTCCTGTTGATGCTCCCGCAACTTTTCATCAGTGACGTCTTGCTTCACCTGGTAATTCAACAGGTCGACCGGGACTGGTTCGCTGTTCCCGGCTTGGATAACAGCCTCTCCTGTATCCAGTCTCTGAGCGTAGTCACTTTGCCGCCGGTCAAGGTTCATCGACTCGGCAATCGCTTGGAACTGTTTCTGATCGGCTACGGGTAGCAGGATCTTGGTCTTCGTATTCGCCTTCAACGAGTCAGTTAACTTGGTTGGTTCCTGGTCAGCAGCTACAACGGCTAACCCCATCTGCCGGGCTTTCCCCATCATGTCATCCATTTCCGGCATACCGGACGCAGTCTGTTTTTCGAGGTAGACTGAGAACAATTGCTTGGCTTCATCAGCGAACACGGCAAGTTGCAGTCCTTGATCCCGCATTCCTTGGGCGAGCAGGTATTCGTAGACGTAGGCGAAGAGGATTTGCTGTATGAAGCGTTGGAATTTCCGGTTGAGTCCTCCGATCTCGAAGACTACGTTTCTCTGCATCAGGTCTTCAATGGTGTAGCCTTCGCTGTAGTTGAACATTTCTCCGACAGTCATGAGTATCGGGTTGAGCCGCCAGTAGGTACGGTCTTTGTAGCCGACTGATGCTTTTCCAACCGGGATTTCGTCTGACCGGATGATGTTGGCAAGGTCGTAGATTGTAGGGTAGCTGTCTGGCTGTTCTTGGTACAGGTTGTATTTCAAGTATATTTTGACGGTTGCGACTGTGAGGAATCCTTCTGACCCTGTTAGAAGTCCGAATGATTGGCTGAACAGCAGTGAGAAGATGTTGACCCATCGGTCTGGGTTGACTCCTGGCGGTGGCTTCAACGGGTTTAGTTTGAGTTTCTTCCACGGCAGTACGAGCAGGTCGTCCATCTGGTTGGTGAGGTGTCTATAGTCTTGTTTACGGTCGAACGCCCAGAACGGAGAACTGAGTTGGGTCATGACGTTGTAGAATAGTGTGGTTTTTCCTGACCCGGTTTGTCCGGTGGTGAGGATGTGCTGGGTGAGTTCGTCTTCTTTCAGGGTGTAGACCTTGTCTTGGTTGTGTGTTTGTCCGAGGTAGATACTGTTGAGAGCGCTGTTTTGTGGCGGGTTTTCGTTGAAGGGTTGCTGTGTTTTCTTGGCGGCTTTCTGTTCCAGTTTCTTCCTGATCTGGTTTCTGAGGTGCTGGTTTTCTGTTTCTGCTGCTGCTTTCAGGAGTTGCTGTGCTTCAGGGTCGTCTTCGAGTCCTGCTTCTCGGACTAATCGCTGGAGTTGTTCGCCATCAACCATTGAGAAAATAGTGGTAGAGAGGATTTTAACAGGGTTTTCCCTGTTCAGAGACTGGCTTTCCTACTGGTTCCCTCAAGGGCTTCCTTTACATCTTCACTGTCAAGGTGTGGAAACCGCTCTCTGATTTCCGTGATTGAGAGGTTGTTCTTGACCAGCATCTCCTTGATTCGGTCTACGTGTATGGATTTGATTGTATCCACTACGTTAGTGATGGGTGAATCGTGTTTATATTAGATTAGGAAGATATACCTGCTTTTTTCTACTATATTATAGGGTTGTGAACAGGGTTTGACGGGTTGTATGTAGAGGTTTCTGGAAAGGAGTTCGGGTAACAGGTTTTCCAGCGAAAAGAACGGTTGTAAGCCGTGCTGTGGTTATATAAAAGTTGTTTGACAAGTATATAATACCGGTGACACAACATAACAAACCTGAACACGTTTCCAAAGTCAAAATCAAGAAAAGCCAATTATTCGAGTTACGTCACAGACTACTGGAACAGCTTGACCCTTTCACTGACCACGTAGTAGAAGTATGGCTTGAGGATGGTACTGTAACCGTATCTGACAGAGATAATGCGGCAGAAAGAAGTGCAGGAATCTATAGCCCGCTGACTGAACCAGAAGAACGACTAAGTGAAATTCTGCACGAGTCTGATTTAGTTGATAAAGGCTTGGACGACAGTATACCGTATGTCTCGACAGAATATTGTGGAGACAAGTATTCTAAAGGTGAAATCTACAGTAGAAATGGTCGTGGTCTGAGAAAGCTGTGGGAAAATAGAGTTGACAGTTTTGAGGTTGCTGATACTATTGAAATTGAGTGGGTTGACGATGTTACTGTACTGGGATTTTTGAGGGAGAAAATGTCGTAACCCGCTCTCTTACCACCTCTCTCCTCTTCTTCTTTGTTGTTGGCGGCGGCAGTAGTGGACGTGTTGACTGGTGGCGTTGGTAGCTATATGCTCAACTACTGGTCGGCAGCCCGTCGCACTCCCTCGCTCGTGCAGTAATCGGCATACAGGCATTAGTCGTTCAGTTTTTGAAGCCCTATTCGACCTCTTTCTACAGGTAGGTGTGTGAGTGGTGAAGCCCTGAGTCAAGCCTCAGTCGATCACATCGGGTTTGAGTGAAAGTGTCTGCTTGGGAAGGGTGTGGAAGCTACCGAAGCAGACAGCGAGATAGAAGAAGAGCACCTCCTTAATTTTGTCGTCAA
>NZ_JARANT010000031.1 GCF_029889805.1 Halorubrum sp. Boch-26
GTCGATGTGGCCGGGGCCGACTTCGCCGGCACCGTGCGTCGGCTCGCCGACGCCGACTTCGCAGATGTCGAACCGCGACGGCGACGCGGCCAAGCGGTCGAGGTCGTCGCCGACGGTGAGGCCGATGTCCATGTCGGCGGTGGGGGTGGCGGATTCTTATAAATGGCGTCGCCGACTTTGTGGCTGTCACCGATGCCCGGCTTGCACCACTTGCTGCTACGGAACCGCGAGCTACGAGTCGGTCGGGTCGTATCCGACGAACCGGGCCACCTGTTTGGCCGCGCTACTCGTCACCGTCCGATCGACGATCGCCACTGCGCGTTCGATGTCGGCCTCGGGGAGAGAGACGACTGCCCACGGAGAGACGAACGATCGTTCCGAGAGGTCGCCTTCGACAAACCGTCCCGCTAGCGAAATCGACGGTGAGTACTCTTTCGTCGTGATTCCGGCGGCGATGTATTGCTCACCCGCAAACGGGTGTGTCTCGTCGCTCAGGATGAGGTAGGGCCGTCGAGGAGTGTGTCCGTAGGGATCGACGGCGACGACGACGCTTCCACGCCGGAGCATCAATTCCCGCTCGTCTCGGCGTCGATGTCTGGTAGTGCCGCATCCCAGTCGGGATTCGTGTCGTAGTGATCGCCCTCGAACTGGTCAGCGACGGCTCGGAGGCCGATCTCGCTAGCCGTTTGCGCGTCGTACGCCTCGATATTGATCGCCCAATATGCGCCTTTGTGTCGGACGAGCCCCCGCTCTTCGAGGCGGTTTAGCGTCGTCCCAACACTTCCTCGAGGAATTTCAAGTTCGTCGGCGAGTTCGCTCGGCGTGAACCCGAGCTCGGGATGTCGTGCGAGGTGTTCTAGAATCTGTCTGCCGTTTGTCCCCTCATTCGGAAGGTCATTCGGATGGTAGCTCTCGAAATCGACGGGCATTGTAATCCACTATAATCTTACGCTTACGTATGTAATTAGTTTTCTGCCGATGGGATCGTTCGAGTGGGGGATTCACCGCGATGACTCTGTTGAAGGCCTTCGAAACTGACAAAACTAGCGTGATAGACAGATGGCGCGCATCTCGCATGGCTTCTGCAACCTATCAGAGGCGAAGGGTTTCAACAGATCCACGGCGATAAATACCGTTCGTCGCGCAATCCGTGCGCCCTAACGGGAGCTCAGTGGAAAATTGACAACTGAATCGCGTTTCGATGGACCGACTCAGTCGTCGAGCGGGTTCTCGACGTCGATCTCGCCGGAATCGATCTCGGCTTCGACCTCGCGGACCGCGGTCACCAGGTTCTCCATCTTGCCGTACGCGATCTCCCGGGGCAGGAGCTTCAGCCCGCAGTCGGGCGAGACGGTGAGCTTCTCCGGCGGGACGACGCGGAGCCCCTGCCGGACGTTCTCCTTGATCTCCTCGACGGGCTCGATTTCTGCCGTGTGCGCGTCGACGACGCCGAGCGCGAGGTCGGGTTCGAACTCGGGGTCGGTGAACGTCGGGATCTGCTCGAAGTCGCCGTTGCACAGCTCGACGTCGAACTCGTCGATCGGGTAGTCGTTGATCTCGGGGTAGATCCGGGAGTAGTCGCCGTAACAGACGTGGAGCCCGATGCGGACCTCCTCGTCGATGCCCGAGACGATGCGTTCGAGGGCCTCGCCGACGATGGCGTGGTCCTCCGGCGTCGTCGCCAGCGCGGGCTCGTCGATCTGGATGTAGCGCGCGCCCGCCTCGACCAGCTTCTCGACCTCCTCGTTGACGAGGTCGGCGAGGTCGTAGACGAGCTCCTCGGTGGAGGGGTACGCCTCGTTGAACGCCCAGAAGCCGAGGGTGTACGGCCCCGTGATGGGGACCTTGACGGGGCGCTCGGCGACGTTCGAGGTGAACTCGAACTCGTCGACGAGCCACGGCTCGTCGTACGCGACCTCCTCGACGACCGACGGCTTGTCGAAGTAGTTGTGGCCCCACACCTTCACGGGGCCGTTGAACTCGTAGCCGTCGATGCGGTCGGCGAAGAACTCGACCATCTCGTTGCGGCGCATCTCGCCGTCGACGACAGTATCGAGCCCGGCGCGCTCGTGCTCGTGGGTGATGAGCCGACAGGCGTCGTCGTGGGCCTCTTCGAGGTCGCCCGCGTCGAACTTCGAGTCCGGGTCGTCGACGAGCTCGTCCGCGCGGTTCAGCCACTTCGGCTTCGGGTACGAGCCGACGACGGTCGTCAGCAGGAACGCGTCGTTCGGGTGATCGGCGGGGCGGAACTGGTCGCGGTTGGCTTCGGGGTTTCGGACCATTAGTCGAGCACCTCCGTGGCGGCGGCCAGCGCGTGCAGCTTCGCGCGGTACTTGTTGGCGGGCAGGTAGAACAGCTCGGTGTTCGGCGTCAGGTACGTGCGGTCGAACCCCTCGGCGGGGATCTGCGACTCGAACCACTCGACGCGCTCCGCGACCGTCTCCGGCTCCTCGACGAGCGTGTTCTGCCCGTCGACGAGGCCGAGCGCGAGCGAGTCGGTGGCACCGAACTCCTGGACGTTGTACACCGTGTCGTCGCGGTCGCCGGCGACGAGGTCGAGCCCGAGCGCGTCCGCGCCCGCCTCGTCGACGAGGTGCGCGTACAGCTTCTCGCCGAGCGCGCCGTACGAGGTCTGGACGACCACGTCGGCGTCGGTCGCGTCGGCGACCGTCGCGATCGCGTCCGTCGCGGTCGACTCCGCGCCCTCGGCGGGCGGGTTCGTCACCAGCGACGGCTCCACGAGGAACAGCGTCTCGTGGGCGGGGAACGCCTCGACCTCGCCGGCGAGGAACTCGGCGATCGCGGCCTGGAACGCCGCCTCGTCGCCGTAGTGCTCGTCGCTCGCGAGGTCGGCGAGCGAGTACGGGCCCGGCAGCGTCGCGGCGAGGGGCGCGTCGCCGTCGATCAGGTCGGTTGCCGCCTCTAGCTCTCGCGCCACGTCGCCGGAGAAGTCGAGGTCGGCGACCACGCGCGGGTCGCGGTAGAAGTTGTTGTTGTCGTAGTACCGGACGATCCCGCCGGTCTCGACGCTCTCGTGCACCGTCAGCGGGTGCGCGATCATGTCGTCCCACCGCCCTTGTCCCTCGACGACGCGGTCGAGGCCGGCGTCCAGCTGGTCGGTAACGTACTCGGCGCGCACCTCGGCGTACTCCTCCACGATCGCCTCGCTCTCGTCGCCGCTCAGCAGGTCGCCCTTCTGGTGACCCTTGAGGTCCGAGAGCGTCTCTTTCGCCCAGTCCGGGAGCGGGTACAGCCCCGGCGTGGCCGCGACTCGTTCAGTCATCACCAGAGGTTCGATATGCCGTCGTATAATATTTGCTAATGTATTTTATGCCCTTCAGTAATTAGAGTCGTTCGGCGTCGACGACGGACGCGGTCCGCCTCACTCCCGACGCAGCGCCAACACCGTGAGCGTCTCGAACGGGAACGACTCCTCGACGACCGGTTCGGCCGCGAACCCGGCGTCCTCCACGAGAGCGAGCACCTCGTCGTATCCCGTCAGCGACGAGACCAGAAGCAGGACGACGCCGCCGGGCGCGAGCACGCGCCCGACGTCGTCGAGGAACGGCTCGATGAGCTCGCGGCCCGACTCGCCGCCCGAGAGCGCGTGTTCCATCCAGTCGTCCCACTCGTTATCCGGGTCGGTCGGGAGGTACGGCGGGTTGAAACACACCGTGTCGAACGCGTCCGCCCGGAACGGCGTGAGGAGGTCGGCGACGACCCCCTCGACGCCGCGCTCGTTGGCCTCTCGCGCCGCGTGCGGGTTGAGGTCGCTGCCGACGGCGTCGAGCCCGCGCCCCTCGGCGATCTGCTGGGCGACCCACCCGGATCCCGTGCCGACCTCCAGCACGCGCCCGTGCGCCGCTTCGAGGGCCGCTTCCGCGAGCAGTCCGGAGTCCTCGGCCGGCTGGTACACGACCGCCTCGTCGAGGCCTCGTCGCTCCGCGAGGCCGGCGTCGCGGTCGTGGTCGCCGCGACCGTCGTGATCGTCGCGGTCGTCGGTCATCGGTCTCTCCCCTCCGAGCCGTCGTTGTCGCCGCCGTCGGTCTCGGTCGCCTCGTCGGCCTCGGGATCTGATTCCTCGCTCTCACCGCCCGAGCGCGATCCGCCGCGGGTCGCCGCGCGCCCCTCGACCGCCGCGTCCAGTTGCGGGCCGGCGGCGTCGGCATCCCGAGCGGAGAGCGTCTGCTGCGGGAAGGGGATCACGATCCCCTCGTCTTCGAGCGCCGTCTTGACCGCGTTCATCGCGGCGGTCTGGGTTCGCCAGCGCTTGCGCATGCTCGGGTTCCGGATCCAGTAACGGAGCCCGAGCACGACCGCCGAGTCGTCGAACCGCTTCGTCACGGCGTCCGGCTCGGGCATCGCGGCCACGTCCTCGATATCGGTGACCGTCTCCTCGATCACCGCCGCCGCGCGGTCGATATCTGCCTCGTAGTCGACGCCGACCTCGACCTCGATCCGCAGGCGGTTCCGGCGGGACCGGTCGACGATCGACCCCGCGCGCACGTCGTCGTTCGGGAGCGTAATAACCTCGCCGTCGAACGATCGGAGGCGGGTACTCATGATCGAGATCTCCGTGACCGTCCCCTCGTGGTCGCCCACCTCCACCCAGTCGCCCACCTCGAACGGCCGGGAGAACATCAGCACGAAGCCGGCGAGGATCGCCCCGAGCGTCTGTCGGGCCGCCATCCCGACCACGATCCCGAGGAACCCGGCCCCGACGAGGAGCCCGCCGACGTTGTCGGTGAAGAGGCCGACGACCACGAGCAGCGCGGCCGTGTACACCGAAAGCTGCGTGAGCCGGAGGATCACCTCCTGCTGGTGGTCCGAGATCGACGCGCTCTCGGCGAATATCTCTCGGATCGCGCCGCCGAGGAAGTCGGTGACCGCGTACGCGATCGCGAGGAGTACCACCGCGAGCACGACGTTCGAGAGCTGGTCGGCGATCGCGGCGGACCGGACCGCCTCGATGAGCGCCCCGCTCCGGTCCCACACCCCGATCAGCGCGATCGCGCCGGCCGCCGTGACGGCGGCGACGCTCGTCGACAACAGCAGCCGACGGGTAGAGGAGAGTTCGTCCTCTCGTTGCTTCAGCCGACGGGTGAGGCACCGCGCGGCGAGCACGACCGCGACGATCAGCGCGGAGACCGCGATCTGATCGACGTTGCCGGCGACGACTCCCTGTACGCCGGCCGCGAGATCGGAGCCCCCGGCCGTCATTCGTCCTCACACCTCCGTCGGCGAGCCGTGCTCGCGGGCAAGCTCGGCCAACGCGGCGAACGCGGCCGGTTCCAGCGTCCCGGGCCGTCGCGAGAGCAGCTCCTCGTCCGCCGCGTCGACGACCGCTTCGGGGTCGTCCAACCCGGAGATGTGGCCGGTGTTCCGGATCGCGTTCCGCACCGTCTTGCGGCGCTGGGTGAACAGCGCCTTCACGAACCGAAGGAAGAACGCCTCGTCGCCCACCTCGTAGTCGGGGTCGCGCGGCGTACATCGGACGACGGCGCTCTCGACGGCGGGCTGGGGGTCGAACGCTTCCTTCGGCACGCGCTCGGCGATCTCGACGGCGGCGTAGTGCTGGGCGGACACCGAGAGCCGGCCGTACTCGGACTCGCCGGCCGACGCCACCATGCGCTCGGCGAACTCGGCCTGGAACATCAACACGAGCGGCTTCCCCTCGGGGAGCAGCCGGAAGGCGATCTCCGAGGAGACGCCGTACGGGAGGTTGGCGACGCAGGCGGTAAAGGGCGGGAGATCGACGTCGAGCGCGTCGCCCTCGATCACGTCGAGAAGGCCGTCGTCGACCGCGGTCGCGAACTCCTCGCGGAGGAAGTCGGCGAAGGTCCCGTCGCGCTCGATCACGGAGAGGCGGCCGGGGGCGCCGCGGCCGGCGTTGGCGGCCCTGTAGCCGTCGCTGTCGTCGCCCGCGATCGCCGCCAGTAGCCGGTCGGTGAGCGCGCCCGCGCCTCCGCCGATCTCCAGCAGATGACTCGCGTCCGCGTCGTCCGGGAGGTACCCCGGGATCCGGTCGAGAACGCGGTCGTCGACGAGGAAGTGCTGGTCGCGGTCGGGGTTCGCGCGCTCCCCGGCCCGCCGCGCCAGGGCGTCGGGGTCGCGGTCCCCGTACGCCGCGGCCTCACCCGTCGATAAGTCGGTCATGGCCGCGATACGCCGGCGTTCCGGGTAAAAGTCCCGTTTCGAGGATCACTCCTCGCGCCCGGCGAACGTTTGGTACTTCAGGTCGTCTTTCCCGATCTCCTCGACGATCCGCTCGACGATAACCTCTCGCGGGCGGTGCAGTCCGGAGACGCGCTCGGACACCTCCGCGAAGCTCTCGAAGGGGCCGCGCTTGCGCTCGTCGAGGACGTTGTTCCGGAGCTGCTTGCCGATCCCGGGGAGGAGGTTGAGCTGGTGAAGCCGGAGCGTGATCGGCCCGGCCTCGTTGTAGAAGTCGACGAAGCGCGCCTCGTCCGCGTCGACGATCGCCTCGACGGCGTACTCCACCTCCGCGGCCGCGTTCCGGGTGAGCTCGTCGTACGACACCTCGTGGTATCGGCCGACCGCCGAGCCGTCGAGCCCGATTCGGTCGCTCACAGCGGCGTCCGCGTCCTCGTCGAGCGCGAGCTCGTACAGCCGGAACGAGTCGATCCCGAGCCCGTACGCGACCGGTGACTTCCGCGAGGGGGGCCGGTCGTCGTCCGGCCGCCCGTTCGGCAACACGTCCAGCAGGACGACGACGGGACCGTCGTCGGCGTCCGCCGCGTCGGGCACGTCGGATTGGGGATCGCTCATACTCGTTTTACGGTCCCGAACGGTGAAAAAACCGGTGCCGCGCCGGCTTAGCGCGAGAACTCGATCGCGGCGCCCTGCCCGAACCCGACGCAGAGCGTCGCGAGCCCGCGGTCGGCGTCGCGCTTCTGCATCTCGTGAAGCAGCGTCACCGGGAGCCGCGCGCCGGAGGCGCCGAGCGGGTGCCCGATGGCGATTGCGCCGCCGTTGACGTTGTACCGCTCCTCGTCGATACCGAGCTCGCGCCGCGAGTGCTCGCACTGGGAGGCGAACGCCTCGTTGAGCTCGACGAGGTCGTAGTCGTCGATCGTCGTTCCGGCGCGGTCGAGCAGCCCGCGGGTCGCGGGCACCGGGCCGATCCCCATCACGGTGGGGTCGACGCCGGCGACGTTGTTCGTGCCGACCTCCGCGAGCACGTCGAGTCCGTGGTCCTCGGCGAACGCCTCGCTCGTCACCAGCGTGAGCGACGCGCCGTCGGAGATCTGCGAGGAGTTCCCGGCCGTGACCGTCCCGTCGCCGGTGAACGCGGGCGAGAGGCCGGCGAGCTTCTCGGCGGTCGTGTCCGGCCGGATCCCCTCGTCCGCCTCGACGAGCCCGTCGTCGTCGACGGCTTCGCCGTCTGCTCGTTGCGTCTCCGACGCAACGCTGGTCTCGACGGGGACGATCTCGTCGTCGAACCGACCGGAGTCGGTCGCCTCGGCGGCGCGCCGGTGACTCCGGGCCGCGTACTCGTCCTGCGCCTCGCGGCTCACCCCGTACTCCTCTGCCACCTTCTCGGCGGTCATCCCCATCTGGAGCTGGAAGATGTTGTACTCCTCCGACAGTTCGGGGTGGAGGTGCTGGTAGGAGTCGCCGTCCATCGGGACGCGGCTCATGTTCTCGACGCCGCCGGCGACGATGCAGTCGCGGTTCCCGGCCGCGATCGCGTCCGACGCCGAGATGATCGCCTGCATCGAGGAGGCGCACCAGCGGTTGATCGAGGTCGCGGGCACGGACTCGCCGAGCTCCGAGAGCAGCGCGATGACGCGGGCGACGTTGTTGTCCTGCTCGGTTCGCTGCTGGGCGACGCCCCACATCAGGTCGTCGACGTGGTCGCTCGTCAGCCCGGTCTCCGCGAGCGTGTGGTCGATGAGCGTCGTCGAGAGGTCCTCGCTACGGACGTCGGCGTAGACGCCCCCGTCTCTCCCCTGTGGCGTTCGGTAGGCGGCGGCGATCACCGGTGTAGTCTCGTCTGTCATGAACGATCACAGGCCGGTAACACTCATAAAAGGTCGTGGAACCGACGCAAATCAGACCGAAGTTTACTATTTATTCTCGAGGAGCGGCTCGCCGGTCATCTCCGCGGGGCGGTCGAGCCCGATCAGGTCCACGAGCGTCGGGGCGATGTCGCAGAGCGACCCGTCCTCGCGGATCTCTCGGTCGCCGTCGTCGCCGTCGGGCGTCAGGTAGACGAACGGGACCGGGTTGAACGTGTGCGCGGTGTGCGGGTCCTCGACCGTGCCCATGTCGTCGGCGTTGCCGTGGTCGGCGGTCACGACGGCGTGGCCGCCCGCGTCGGCGACGGCGTCGAGGAGCCGGGCGAGCTGCGCGTCGACGGCCTCGACGGCCTCGACGGCGGCGGAGAAGTCGCCGGTGTGGCCCACCATGTCCGGATTCGCGTAGTTGAGCACCATCAGATCGGGGTCCTCGGCGTCGATGATCCCGATCGCCTCGTCGGTGAGCTCCGGCGCCGCCATCTCCGGCTGCCGGTCGTAGGTGGGGACGTCGGGACTGTTCACGATCTCGCGAAGCTCGCCGGGGAACATCACCTCGCGGCCGCCGTTGAGGAAGTAGGTGACGTGCGGGTACTTCTCCGACTCGGCGATCCGGAGCTGGGTGAGCCCCGCGTCGGCGACGACCTCGCCGATCGTGTTCTCGGGTATCTCCGGCGGGAACGCGACCGGGAAGTCGAACGTCTCGTCGTACTCGGTCACGGTCGTCATCCGGATCTCCGGCCGGTCGACCTCGAACTCCCACTCCGGTCGGGTGTCGGTGAGCAGTCGGACGAGCTGGCGGGCGCGGTCCGCCCGGAAGTTGAAGAATATCACGGCGTCGCCGTCGGCGAGCGCGGGCTCGTCGCCCACGAGCGTCGGCTCGATGAACTCGTCCGTCTCCCCCCGGGCGTGGGCCTCGGTCGCCGCCTCGACCGGCGTTTCGGCCTCGTGGGGCGCCTCGCGCTCGACGATGGCGTCGTACGCCTTCCGCGTGCGCTCCCAGTTCTCGTCGCGGTCCATCGCGTGGTAGCGCCCCGTGACGGTCGCGACGTGCCCGGTCCCGCGCTCGTCGGCCTTCGCCTCCACCTCGGCGAGGAAGCGGTCGGCGATCTCCGGGGCCGTGTCGCGGCCGTCGGTGAACGCGTGGGTCGTCGCCGGCACCCCGGCGTCGGCCGCGGCGTCGATCAACGCGAGCAGGTGCTGGACGTCGGAGTGGACGCCGCCGTCGGAGACGAGCCCCATGAAGTGGACCCGCCCGCCGGTCGACTTCGCGTGTTCTAACGCGCCCGCGATGGCGTCGTTGTCCGCGAGCGACCCCTCGGCGAGCGCGTCCGTGATCCGGGTGTACGCCTGCTTGACGACGCGGCCCGCCCCGATGTTCAGGTGGCCGACTTCCGAGTTGCCCATCTGGCCCTCGGGGAGCCCCACGCGCCGCCCGTGGACGACGAGGCGGCCGTCGGCGCCGCGCTCGGTCGCGTCGTCGAACGCCGGCGTGTCGGCGGCCGCGACCGCGTCACGGCCGGCCGGTCGGCCGGAGGGGTCGACCGTCTCGCCGCCGTCGCCGTCGCCGCCTCCGGCGTCGCCGCCGTCACCGCCACTCGCCCCGCTTCCGAGTCCCCAGCCGTCGAGAACGATGAGCGCCGTCTCCATACGCATCGTTCCGCTCCCCGGGCTAACTACCCTTCGCTCCGGACGACGGGCGAGCGCTGACCGACAGGGGTCGATCGGCGAATCCCGGGAGGGGACGTGATCGGGTCGTGCTCCGGAAGCCAGCCTTTTACGCTCTGGACGCTAACCATACGTTAATGGACTCCGCGGTACTGCTCGATCTCCTCGGGAACGAGAACCGGCGGCGCATCCTCCGGCTGCTCGCGACCAAGCCCTGTTACGTCACGGAGATCTCGGAGTACCTCGACGTGAGCCCGAAGGCGGTCATCGACCACCTACGAAAGCTGGAAGAGGCCGGCCTGATCGAGTCGACGACCGACGATCAGCGCCGGAAGTACTTCCGAATCACCCGCAGTCTCCGGCTGGAGGTGAGCGTCTCTCCCTACGGCTTCGGTGCGAAGAGCGCCTACCCAGCCAAGAACAGCCTCGATATGTCCGGGCGATGCCCGCACCTCACCATCGAGGCGCCCGACGGCTCCGGCGCGTCGAACGACATCGCCGATCTCGCGGGAGAGTACTCCCGCCTGCAGGACCTCGATCGCGAGCTCTCGCTGGCCCAGCGGTGGGTGCAGGGCCGGGTCGAGGACACGCTCGCGGAGATCGACGAGCGGCTCGGCACCGAGGCAGACAGCCGCTTTTACGCCGCGACCCTCGCCGCGGTGATCGAGACGGACGGGACGGCCGCGGCCGTGGCCGACGAGGTCGGCGCCCGCGAGGGCACCGTCGCCGACGCGCTCGGCCGCCTCGCCGACGTCGGCGTCCTCGCTCGCGAGGCCGGCGCTGACACCGACGCCGACCGCTTCCGGGTCCGGTAGCGCGTCGGCGCTCGAATTCCTCTCGGTCCCCTCCCCAGATCTCCCCGCACGTCCGGCCGCTTCCGGAAGCTTTTGAATCGCGCCCGGAGGAAGACGCGTGTGAGCCGAGCACGGGACCTCTCGCTGTTCCTCGTCCTCGCCGCCGTCTGGGGATCCGCGTTCATGGCGATCAAGGCCGGCTTGGCGTACTTCCCGCCGGTGCTGTTCGCCGCGCTCCGGTACGATGTCGCCGGCGTCGTCATGCTCGCGTACGCCGCGTACGCCGTCGACGACCCGGTCCCTCGCGGGCGCGACGAGTGGACCGTGGTCGCGGTCGGCGCGACGCTGATCATCGCCGCCTACCACGCGTTCCTCTTCGTCGGCGAGACCGACCCCGCCGTGACGAGCGCGGTCGCCGCCGTGATCGTCAGCCTCTCGCCCGTGCTGACGACCGTCTTCGCCCGCGCCTTCCTGCCCTCCGAGCGACTGACCGTCGTCGGCGTGATCGGGCTCCTCGTCGGTCTCGTCGGGGCGGTGGTGCTGGCCGCGCCCGACCCCGCGAACCTCACCGGCGGCGGCACGGTCGCGAAGTTCCTCGTGCTGCTGGCGGCGGCCTCGTTCGCGCTCGGGTCGGTGCTCACCCGTGCGTCCGACGCCGACCTCCCGATCGAGACGATGGAGGCGTGGTCGATGCTCGGCGGCGCGCTGTTGATGCACCTGGTGTCGGCCGGGCTCGGCGAGTCGCTCGTCGACGTCTCGTGGACGACGGAGGGGATCCTCGCGCTGGCGTACCTGTCGATCGCCGCGAGCGGGCTCGGCTTCCTCATCTACTTCGACCTGCTGGACCGGCTCGGTCCGATCGAGATCAACCTCGTCTCGTACGTCGCCCCGGTATTCGCCGCGCTCGCCGGCTGGCTCTTCCTGAGCGAGGGGATCACGCTCAACACGGTCGCCGGCTTCCTGATCATCTGCGTCGGCTTCGCCCTCGTGAAACGGGGGGCGCTGCGGTCGACGCTCCGCGAGTACGGCGTCGTCGGGTGAGGCGGTCTCTCGGCGCCCGCTCACGACGCGTGTGATCCGCTCGCACGCCCACCGATCGCTTTAGTCGACCCCCCGAGACGGACCGTCATGTTCCCCGAGACGATAGAGACGGACCGGCTGCGACTGGAGGCCCGCCGCCCCGAAAACGTCGACCTCGACGCGTGCTACCGGATCTGCTCGTCGAACCTCGCGATCGACGAGGTGACCGAGTACGTCACGTGGAGCCCCCACGAGACGAAAAGGGAGACCCTCGAATTCCTCGAACGCGGCCGGAAGCGCTGGGCGGACCGAGAGGCGGCGAGCTACGTCATCCGCCCCCGTGAGGGCGAGGACGGCGCGGGAGCGCTCGCCGGCTTCGGCGGCTTCGAGGTCGACTGGGAGAGGCGGACCGCCGAGCTCGGCACGTGGCTCCGGAAGCGGTTCTGGGGGCGTGGCTACTCCGGCGAGCGCGCCGCGGCGCTCGTCGAGGTCGCCTTCGCGGAGCTCGATCTGGAACTCGTCGCCGTGGGACATCACCCCGACAACGACAACTCGCGGCGGGCGATCGAAACGTACGTCGACCGCTTCGGCGGCCGGCGCGAGGGACGGTTGCGAAACCACCTGACCTTCGCTGACGGGAGCGTCCACGACGAGGTGCGCTACACGATTTCACAGGCGGAGTGGCGCGAGGCGACGAGCTGACCGGTTCGTCTCCGACCGGCTCTCGCCGGACTGAAACGGTTCCCTTCGACGGAATCCACGAGTCAACAGACACTTACGCTGGCCGAAAGGATCCGGGACACATGTCCCTCCCCGATCGAGCGAGCGACGCGAGCGGCATCGTCGGCGGCGCGGCCGCGGGCGCCGCCGCGTACGTCCTCGGCTACCTGTTCGCGTACGTCACGCAGAGCGGCGCCATCGAGGAGCAGCTGGCGGGGTTCAACGTGTTCGCCGACCTGTTCGGCGGAGACCCCATTCCGACGTGGAAGGCGGTCGGTTGGGTGTTCTACAACGGGCACTTCGTCGACACTCGGCTGCCGTCGCTGGTCGGCGGCTCCCAGCTGACGAACCTCATCTCGCAGGCCGACGGCGGGTCCCTGTCGCTGCTGTTCGTCGTCCCGCCCGTCCTCCTGACCGTCGCCGGACTCGCCGCGAGCCGGCTCGCCGGGACGACGGAGCCGGTCGACGGCGCAACGGCCGGGGCGTTCGTCCTCGTCGGCTACCTCCCGTTGGCCGCGATCGGCGCCTTCCTCTTTCGATCCCCCGTCGGCGACGGGGCGATCGCGCCCGACCTCATCGCGGCCGTGCTGCTGGCGGGCGCGGTGTATCCGGCGGTCTTCGGCGCGATCGGCGGGGCGGGCGCGACGCTGCTGAGCGACTAACTTCTCGCGAGGAGTAGTGGTTCTGCCGTCCGCCCGGATATCAGTAGTCGGCCTCGTCGGGGTCGAACCGGTCGCCGTACTCCCGGACGGGGTCTACCGGTCGGCCGTCGTCGGTCTCCGGCGCGACGTAGTCGACGAACGGCTCGACGTCGGGCTCGCGGACGCGGACGTCGACGTCGATCTCGCCCAGCTCGTCCGGCTCGCCCACCGCGAAGTTGACGACGCCCTCGAACGCCGCCTGCTTTTTCAGGGAGAACGCGAACCCGTCGTCGGTGCTGTTCCGCAGGAACACCCGGCGGGCCGTGTCGAGGATCTCCTGCTCGTGGAGCACGTCGGAGAAGGCGTCGAGAGTGTGCGCCTCGGCGACGAGCCGGCCGTCCTCGTGGACCGGCTCCGCGTCCGGGAACACGTTCCGCACCGCGTCGTCGACCCGGTCGGTCACCTCCGTGTCGCGGACCGGGGCCTCGATCCGCACGTCGACGCTGTAGATCACGTGCCGTCACCTCTGGCGTTCGCCGGGTCGGCGGGGTCGGCCTCCGCCTCACCGTTTCCACCGTCCTCGGCGACGCCGAGCACCTCCCGGACGCGGATCTGGAACTCGTCGAGCGTCCCCGTGTTGTCGATCTCGACGTCGGCGCGGTCGAGGGTGTCGCCGAGGCCGAGGCCAATCTCGCGCTCGTCGCGCTCGCGGAGGGCCTCGAGGTCGGAGTCGGAGTCGTCGCGGCCGCGGGCGTCGAGGCGCTCGGCGCGGAGCTCGAAGGGCGCCCGGACCGCCACGAGCGTGAACTCGTCGCCGAACGCGTCGCGGAAGCGCTCCAGTTCGACGGTCGAGCGCAGGCCGTCGACGAGGACGGCGTCGCGGTCGCTCTCGGCGGCGGCTTCGCGGATCAGCGGAAGGGTCCGCGCCGCGATGGCGTCGTCGCCCTCCTCCTCGCGGAGCGCCTGCGCGATCCGGCCGTGGTCCTCGGCGGGGTCGAGCCCGCGGCGGCGGCACTCCGCGCGGATCACGTCGCCCATCACGACGACCGGGATGTCGGCCGCCTCGGCCACGTTCGCCGCCTCCCCCTTCCCGCTCCCGGGGAGCCCGACGGTTCCGATGACGTTCATTACGGCGACGTAGTTCGGTGCCGGCCTTAGGTCTGCTGTTGGGTCGGCGGCGTCGACTCGAACCGTCGGCGTTTTTTATATCGGGCGGTAGAAGTCGAGGTGAGGGCACATAGCTCAGCTCGGATAGAGCGTCGGACTTCTAATCCGACGGTCGTGGGTTCGAATCCCACTGTGCCCGTACAGCGAGGAGCGCAGCGACGAGCGAACCGGCACGCAGGGGATTCGAACCCTATCAGTCGCGCGCAGCGAACGTAGTGAGCGAACACGTCTGATTTTGGTTCGAATCCCACTGTGCCCGTTCGTTCTCTTCGGTTGCTCGCGGGAGTCCCACTGTGCTCATGTACGGCTAGAATCACGTAACATTCGGAATCGATAGGGCACTATCCAGAAACGTCCCAGCGTTTTCCATCGTCTGGATGACTCGCCGCAGCTCCTCAAGCGGGAGCCCGGCGACTTCGTGGCCGACTCTCGACGCGTACACGCGGGTCGCGGACCTGTTCGCGAAGTACCTGCGGGAGTTCCCCGACGACGGGAGCAGCCGGCCGTACGAGCCGCCGGAGTGAACCGACGAGTAAACCGAACCGCCTCGGATCGGACCTCAGTCCGCCACTTTCGGCGTCCCGAGGTACTCCTCGTTGAGCTCGTACTCGCCCTCGTCGTTCTCGACAAGGTACTCGCCGTAGTAGGGAACCCGATTCGCGACGACCGTCTCGAACGTCTCCGCGATCTCCGCGCGGCTCATCTCGCCCATCGACTGGAGGTCGTCGTTGCGGTTGAGACACCCTTTTAAATATCCCTCGTGGGTGACGCGGACGCGGCCGCAGTTCGCGCAGAAGTCCTCGTTCTCGACGGGGTCGACGATCTCGACCATGCCGCCGCCTTCGCCGTCGGCGTCCTCGCCGACGAAGTAGCGCTTCCGGTCGTGCATCTCGCGGTGCTCGACCCGGTCGGCCTCTTCCGCGAGCCAGTCGTGGACGCGCCCGATGTCGATGTTCCACTCCGGCTTCCCGGTGAGCTCCGGCATGTACTCGATGAGCTGGAGCTGAAGCCCCTCGTTCTCCGCGACGTGGTCGACCATCTCCTCGACGTAGCCCGCGGTGTGCGTGAACACGACCATGTTCAGCTTCACGGGGTCGAGCCCGGCGTCGACCGCGGCCTTGACGCCTTCGAGCACCCGTTCGTAGGCCCCGGATTTGGTCACCTCGGCGAAGTCGTCGGGGTCGAGCGCGTCCTGCGAGACGTTCACGCGGTCGAGCCCGGCCGCCTTCAGGTCCTCGGCGCGACCCGGCAGGAAGGTGCCGTTGGTCGTCATCGACGCCTCCATCGAGTCGGGGACGCGCTCGATGATCTCTTCGAGGTCTTGGCGGAGCATCGGCTCCCCGCCCGTGAACTTCACCGAGTCGACGCCGTACCCCTCGACGACCTCCAGGAAGCGAATCACCTCGTCGGCGCTCATCTCGTCGTCGCTCGGTTCCATCGGCCCCCGCGTGTCGCCTAACCCCTCGTTGTGACAGTAGATACAGTCGAAGTTACACCGGTCAGTGAGCGAGATCCGCACCCCCGTCACCTCCCGTCCGAAGTCGTCCGCGAGTGCCCCGGCCATGCCCGAACGGAGCGGGTGCGATCGCTTAAATATCCGGGTCGATCGGGCGGGTTGCGTAACTCTTCTCGGTTACGCCGGCCGCGATTCGGTCGCGCGTCTCCGGCGTCCCGGTCGCTCAGATCTCGACGCGGAGCCCGTCGCTCAGATCTCGACGCGGAGCCCGTCGCTCGCGACCTCGACGTCGCCTCCGAACCCCGCCTCGCGGACGCTCCGGGCCATCTCTCGCTCTCGCCCGCCCGTGTGCGGGTAGAGGTGCGACAGGAGGAGCGTGTCGACGTCGACGCTCCCGAGCGACGCGCCGAGCTCCGTGGGGTTCGGATGGTTCGACACGTCGGTGCCGTCCGGGAACGAGCAGTCGTGGACGAGGACGTCGCTCCCGTCGGCGAACGACGCCATCCCCGCGAACGCCTCGGTGTCGCCCGAGAGCGTGAGCGGGCCGTCCGCGGGGTCGGCGTCCGAACTCGGCGGCGAGAACCGGTACGCAAGCCCGTCCATCGAGTGACGGGTCTCGCGGGCGGCGACGTCGAACTCGGCCGCGGCGAACGACCGCGCCGCCGACACCTCTCGGACTGCCAGATCGACCCGGCCGTCGAGGTAGTCGTGGACGTCGAGGAGGCCGTCGACGAGCGACGCTGTCCCCGCGGGACCGATCACTTCGAGGTGTTCCTCGCCGGCGAGCCACCGCGCCTTCAGGAGGGGCAACAGCGCGGCGACGTGGTCGAGGTGGTGATGCGTGAGGAGGACGGTCGAGACCCCCTCGTAGCCGGTCTCGGTGCCGGCGAGCCGCTGGAGGACGCCGCTGCCGCAGTCGACGAGGAGCGAGCGGTCGCCGTCGTGGAGGAGGTATCCCGCTTGCACGCGGTCGGGGACGGGCATCGCGCTACCGGAGCCGAGGACCGTGAGCTCCATCCGAGTCACTTGATCAGGAACACCGGCACGCTCGCGTCGTCGGCGACGCGGTCTGAGACGCTGCCGAGCGACCGGATCCGCTCGCGCGGCGACTTCCCCTCCGGGCTCATCACGATCACGTCGATGCCGTGCTCGTCCGCGTACGAGACGATCTCCGTGTCCGGGGTCCCCCGGACGACGCGCGTCTCGACGTCGAGGTCGGCGTCCTCGGCGCGCTCGGCGACCGCGGTGACCGCCTCCTCGCCCTGCGTCTCCAGATCCTCGACGATCTCGTCGTGGAGGTCGCCGGAGTTCGCGGTCGCGATTCGCCGGTCGACGACGTACAGCGCGTGGACGGTCGCGTCGTGGTCGCTCGCCAGCCGGATCGCGTGATCGAGCGCGCGGTCGACCGCCTCGCTTCCGTCGGTCGGCACCAATATCTCGTCGTACATACGCGGTGGTTCGACGGGCAGCACATTAACGATGGGGCCTCGCGGTCGCGGCCCGAAAATACGACGGAACGCGACGGCACCGTCGTCAGACGCCTACTCCGCGCGCCACTTTCCGCCGAGTTCGTCGCGCCGCATCGACGCCGCCTTCCCGTCGCGGAAGACGCTCACGCGCCCGGTCTCCTCGCTCAGCGTCACCGTCGCCACGATCTCCGGACGGACCGAGGTCTCGATCGCGCTCATGTGTCGCGACCCCATCCACGGCTCGTAGCTCACGTCGTCGACGAGGTCGGACTCGCCGCTTCGGGTGCCCAAGTCGCGGAACCGAACCATCTGCTCTTCGATCTCGCCGTCGACGGCGACGACGATCCCGCCGTCCTGCTCGACGCTCACCGTCTCGGCGGCGTCGACGAACGCCTCCTCGTCGAAGACCGTGGCGCAACTCTCTCGGGGCCAGCAGTTGTCGCCCATCGGGTCGGCGTACGCGCCGTACTCGCGGTCGGCGACGACCGCGAAGTACAGTCCCGGTCCCTTGACGTGCGGCTCCTCCCAGCCGTCGAACCCGACGCCGACGTGCTCGACGCAGTAGGTCAGGCGGTCGACGACCTCCCGGACGCGCTCGTGGGCGCCGTACTCGATCGCCAGCCGACTCATTCCGCCTCCTCGCCGCGCTGCGCGCGACTCTCCTGAACGTTCATGTCTCCGTGAAGGAGACGGGCGTATATAAGGGACACCGAGTCGGGTCGGGCGGACCGCCTCATCCCGGGACGGTCGGAGGCGGTCTCACCCCCACGGGGTGAACACCCGCGCGTCGAACCGGTCCGCTTGGACGAGCCCGACGCCGAACGCCGCGGCGACGGCGGCCGGTAGGGGGTTGCCGTACCAGAGGTTGATCCCGCCCCAGAGGATCACGAAGCTCACCATGTCGTCGAGCATGAACTCGCAGTCGCGCAGCCGGTCGCGGAGCGTGGTCCCCGCGAACGCCCGGTCGAGCGTGACGACCGCGACCGTCGCGGAGACGACCCACCCGGCGTAGTTCGAGAGCGGGACGCCGTAGAAGCTCCCGCCGCCGAAGCTCCAGAAGCCGAGCGACACCGCGCCGGGGTCGAGCACCACGTCCATCGCGACGACCGCGGCGATCACCGAGGCCAGGCGGAGCCAGCCGTTCGACGCCCGCGGGCCGAGGAGGAGGAGACACAACAGGTACGCGTTGACGACGAGCGGGATGAAAAAGACCGGGAGCGCGAGCGGCACGCCGCCGAGCATCGGCCCGAGGTCCACGAGGTACTCGAAGGCCCCGTACGGCCACCCCGTGGCGACCCCGATCAGCTCGATGGCGTAGGTGTACGCGATCAGCGCGCCGATCCACCCGAGCGCGCGCCGGTCGAGCGCCGGCAACACTCCGACGACGAGCGGCGACCGCATCACCAGCACGCCGAACAGGACGAACCAGGGGTGGAAGGCGAGCGGCTCCGGCACCCACCGCTCCGCGCTGCCGACCAAGGCGAGCGCGCCGACGAGCGGGAACAACACGGCGATGGTGAACCGGTTCTCGCGGACGGTCCGGTCGAGCAGCGCCTCCGCTCCGCGGCGGGTGTCGGGGATCCCCGCGCGGAAGGCTTCGACCCCGGACGGCGCGGGCTCCGCGGTCCCCTCTGCCGAGCCTGTCGACCCCGCCGATCCGCCCTCGTCGCTCACGCGAGCACCTCCGTGATCGGGTAGACGCGCCAGAGCCCGCCCATCGCCAGCAGGGTGCCGACGGCGGTGTTCAGCGCCGGGAACCACCAGTACGCGCGGTCGACCGACACCGACGACGCGGCGACCCACGCGACGAAGACCGGGTAGACCCCGAGCAGCGCGCCGAGCCGAAGGTCGACCGCGGCGAACGCGGCCGCGGCGGCGGCCCAGCAGGCGAAGCAGTACAGGTACGTCCGCCCCTCGCCGAGTACCGTCGCCGTCGTCCGGATCCCGGCCGCGCGGTCCGGCTCGATGTCCGGGATCGCCGAGAACGTGTGCATCCCCATCGTCCAGAGCCACGCGCCCGCGAGCGCCGCGAGCGGCGGGTGGGCGCCGGCGACGGTCGCGTACGCGGCCGCGCCGGGGAGGACGTAGAGGCCGTTCGAAACGGAGTCGAGGAACGGCGTCGTCTTGAACCGCACCGGCGGGGCGCTGTAGCCCACCGACAGCAGGAGGAACCCGACGAGGTACGGCCACGCGACCCGCGGCGCGATCGCGACGGTGGCGAGCCCCGCGAGCGCCGACGCGAACACCGCGAGAGCGACGAGGCGGCTCCCGCGCCAGCGCGCCTCGCGCTCCTCCTTCTTCGGGTTCAGCTCGTCGATGTCGGCGTCGAACGCGTCGTTGACGCCGTAGAGGAAGACGTTCGCGGGCACGAGAAAGTACGCCGCCAGCGCGACGGTCGTCGGCGTGAACAGCCCGCTCACGTCGCCGATCCCGTACGTGACGCCGACCGCGACGGGCCCCGCGAGGTACAGCCAGAAGCGGGGCCGCGACAACACCAGCAGGTACCGGAGGTCGTCGGCGATCGACCGTCGGTCGGCGTCGGTCGCTGTGTCGCTCACGGCGCTTCTCACGTCGTTTTCGAGACCGTCTCGGCCGTTATCTGCCCGCTGATGAGACACATGGGCACGCCGATGCCTGGCGTCGTCGTCGACCCCGTGAAGTAGAGCCCGTCGACCGCGTCGGACTCGTGCGACGGCCGGAGCAGCGAGGTCTGCCGTAGGGTGTGCGCCAATCCGAGCGCGCTTCCCCGGTAGCTGTTGTACCGGTCGGAGAAGTCGTCGACGCAGAACGTCTCCTCGAAGACGATCCGGTCGCGGAGCTCCGTGCCGGTGTTCTCCGCGATGTCGTCTAACACGAGGTCGCGGTACGACTCGCGGAGCTCCGGGGTGTCCTCCAGCCCGGCCGCGATGGGGACCAGCGCGAATAGGTTGCTGTGGCCCTCGGGCGCCACCGTGTCGTCAGTCTCGGAAGGAACGCAGAGGTAGTAGGCGGGGTCGTCGGGCCACGAGGGGTCGTCGAAGATCTGCTCGAAGTGCTCGTCCCACGCCGTCGGCAGCACCAGCGTGTGGTGTTCGAGGTTCGGCACGTCGCCCTCGACGCCGAGGTACAGCAGGAACGCCGAGGGGGCGTACGTCCGCGACTCCCAGTACTCCTCCGCGTACTGCCGCTTGCGCGGCGGGAGCAGCGCCTGTTCGGTGTGCGCGTAGTCGGCGTCGGAGACGACCAGATCGGAGAGGTACCGCTCACCGTCGGCGGTGTCGACCGCGAACCCGCCGCGGCGCCCCTCGATCCCCGTCACCTCGGCGTCGGTGACGTACTCCACGCCGAGGTCGTCGCCGAGCGCGACGATCCCGTCGACGACGGCGCCGATCCCGCCCTCGGGGTAGTAGACGCCCATGTTGTAGTCCACGTGGCTCATCAGGTTGTACAGCGCCGGCGTGTTGTACGGCGAGCCGCCGAGGAAGACGAGCGTGTACTGCATCAGCTGCTGGAGCTTCGGGTGGTCGAAGTAGTCCTCGACGTGCCCCTGCATCTTGCCCAGAAGCGAGAGCCCCCACGAGTACCGCATCACGTCCGTGTCGACGTAGTCGCGCAGCCGCGGGCGGTCCTCGTAGACGAAGTGCTCCATCCCGATGTTGTACGTCCGCTCCGACTCCTCCAGGTAGGCCTCGAACGCCTCGCCCGCACCGGGCTCGTACTCCTCGAACAGCCGCTTGTTCTCCTCGCGATCGGGGAGTACGTCGACCTTGTCGCCGTCCTTCCAGAACACGCGGTAGTGGGGGTCGAGCCGCTCCAGCTCGTAGAACTCGTCGGGCGTGCGTCCAAAGTGGCCGAAGAAGCGCTCGAACACGTCCGGCATCAGGTACCACGAGGGGCCCATGTCGAATCGGAAGCCGTCCGCCTCCAGCCGGCTCGCGCGCCCCCCGAGCTGCTCGTTCTTCTCCAAGAGGGTCACGTCCGCGCCGGCGTCCGCGAGGTAACACGCCGTCGAGAGACCGCCGAACCCGCCGCCGATCACGACGACGGATTCGCCGGCCACGGTGTCGATGTCCGGGGCCACGTCCATGGTAGATCGTAGGGTCGGCGGCGGTATAAATACCGGCCAGACGCGGCGAGTGAGTACGCCTAAGTCGCCGACGCCCCTACCGGTGCCCACATGGAACCGACGGTCGCGATCACCGGCGCAACGAGCGGGATCGGGCGGGCGGTGGCCGAGGCGTTCGTCGACGAGGGGGCGTTCGTCGCCGTCTCCGGGCGCGACGGCGACGCCGTCGATCGGACCGTCGCGGCGCTGAACGGAGACGCGGAGGGATCGGCGGACTCCGGCGGCGAGGACGACGCCGCCGGGACCGCGTGGGGCGAGCGCGTCGACGTCCGCGACGAGTTCGACCTCGAACGCTTCTTCCAGCGGGCCGCCCGCGAGGGGGGACCGATCGACGTCGTGTTCGCGAACGCCGCCGTCTTCCACGGGGGTCCCGGCGAGAGCCCGACGGACGACCTCTCGTACGCCGACTACGACGACACCATGCGCACCAACGCCCGCGGCGTCTTCGCGACGATCGGCGAGGCCGTCCCGCACCTCGCGGACGGCGCGCGGGTGATCGTCCCCTCCGGGTCGGTCGCCCACGAGTCGACGGCCGGGATGGGCGCGTACGCGGTCTCGAAGGCCGCGGCGGAGGCGGTCGCGCGGGGGTTCGCCGCCGACCTCGACGCGACGGTCGGCGTCGTCGACCCCGGACTCGTCGCGACCGACCTCACCGGCATGGAGCGCGCTCGCGACCCCGAAAGCGTCGCGCCGCTGTTCGTCTGGGCGGCCACCGAGGCGCCCGCGGAGGAGCTGAACGGCGAGCGATTGGGGCTGCGCGAGTGGAAGTCGGCGACGCGATAACCATCTCAAGTCCCAGCCGCCCGGTTACGAATAGTTGCTGACGGATCGGCGGCGAACACCCCCAAAGCCCCAGCCACGAGGACTCGCGCGGCTTGTTGCGCTCCTCGCTCGCGTTGCTCGCTGCGGTGCTTACTGCGCCGTGCTTCGTCCTCGCGACTGCCCCTTTGAGTCCCGCCCCGCACAGCACCGCAACCGCACCTCACACCTCCCCAGCCTCGTCAGTCGGCCTCCGCTGCGCTCCGGCCGACTGACTCCCTCGCACGCGCTCCTCGCGCCCGACGGGCGCTCGGAGGCGCGCGCCACCGCGCCGTTCATTTATAACCAATCGTCGCAGCCCCTCATCGGTATTTAAATATCGTCTCGCCGATGCCGAAGCGCGACCACCGAGAATTATCCCGCGGTCGGTCGAACGGGGGATATGGCACTCGCGGACCCCGACCTCTCGGGCTCGACGGCGTTCATCACCGGAACGACCCGCGGCATCGGCAAACAGCTCGCGCTCGCGCTCGCCGACCGCGGCTGTAACGTCGTCTCGACGGGGAAGACGACAGACGACGACGACTCCGAGCTGGAGGGATCGGTCGAGCAGACGGCCCGCGAGGTGCGCGACCGCGGGGCCGAGGCGCTCGCGATCGAGCTCGACCTCCGCGATGCGGCGCGCGTCGAGGCGGCGGTCGTGGCGGCGATCGACCGCTTCGGCGAGGTCGACATCGTGATCAACAACGCGAGCGCGATCCAGCTGGCGAATATCGCCGACCTGCCGGCCGACCGGTTCGACCTCCTGACCGAGGTGAACGTCCGCGGGACCCATCTCGTCGCGCACGCGTTCGCGGACCACCTCGCGGGGCTCGACGAGGCGTGGTTCCTGTCGAACTCGCCGCCGATCGTGACCGACCGCTCGCCGGGGAAGGCACCGTACGCGTGGTCGAAGCTCGGTATGTCGTTCGTCACGCTCTCGCTCGCCGAGGAGTTGGCGGGCGACGACGTCGGCTGTAACACGTTCTGGCCGGTGACGACGATCGACACCCGCGCGACCCGCTACTTCGGGCTCGGGACCGAGGACGACTGGCGCACCCCGGAGGTCGTCTCCGACGCGGTCCTCGAAATCCTCGCCCGCGATCCGTCGGCGTGTACGGGCAACAGCTTCTACGACGAGGACCTGCTCCGCGAGGCGGAGGTGACCGACTTCTCCGAGTACAACCTCACCGACGGCGACCCGGCCCCGATGTCGGCACGACTGTTCGATCCGGAGTTCGAACGGGAGGCGTGACCGCGTCGCGAGGGCGCGTGACCGCGTCGCGACCGTCGCACTCGGTCGGCGTCCGTCGCACTCGGTCGGTTCCGCTCACTCCGTGACCGCCTCTCGGAGCGCCGCGGTCGCCGCTTTCGGGTCCGCCGCGGCCGTGATCGCCGACAGCGCCGCCACGCCGGTCGCGCCCGCCTCGACCACCGGTGCCGCGTTGCTCGCGTCGATCCCGCCGATCCCGATCGCCGGGACGTCGACCGCGTCGACGACCGCGGCGACGCGCTCGGTGCCGATCCCGTTTCGGTCGCCGGAGACGGCCTTCGAGTCGGTGCCGTAGACGGCGCCGACGCCGAGGTAGTCCGCGCCCGCCGCCTCGGCCGCGCGCGCCTGCTCGACCGTCGAGGCCGAGACGCCGAGGGCGGCCGCGTCTCCCAACTGCTCGCGCGCCACCGCGACCGGGAGGTCGGACTGCCCGAGGTGGACGCCGTCGGCGCCGATCGCGGCGGCGATGTCGATCCGGTCGTTGACGACCAGCGGGACGCCGGCGTCGGCCGTGAGCTCGCGTAGCCGCCGACCGAGCTCGTACCGCTCGGCGTCGTTCACGTCCTTCTCGCGGAGCTGGACGACGTCGACGCCGCCCGCGAGCGCCGCCTCGACGACCGTCTCGGTGTCGCGACCCGCCGACCGGCTCGCCCCCGTCACGAGATACGTCCGCCACTCCGTGGGATTCATCAGTTGTAGTCACGAGTGGTCGCTGTGAAAAGCTGTCGTTCGATCGACGCCGGCCCGGCCGGGTGAGGGGATCCGGCGGTCCGCCGAGGTGAACAGACCCAAGCCGCCGCGGTCCGTATCGGAGCCGATGCGATCACGACTCCGGGCGGCGGCCGCCCGACTCCGGGCCGCGTGCTCCGGGCTCGGTTCGGCGACCGCGGACGGGCTCGACCGCGCCGGCGTCATCGACCGTGACCGGCTCGCCGAGACCTTCGACCTGGCGTGGCCTCGGATCGTCACCGGGTTCGCGATCATGTCGAAGAACACGGTGGACCTGGCGGTCGTGGGGATCGCGCTCGGCGCGCCCTCGGTCGCCGGGCTGGCGTTCGCGTTCGCCTACTGGCAGCTCGCGAAGTTCGTCTCCATCGGGCTCGCCGGCGGGACGGTGTCGCTCGTCTCGCAGAACTACGGCGGCGGCGAGAGCGACCGCGCCGCGCTCGTGGTCAAGGGGTCGCTGGTCGTCGCGCTGGCGCTCGTCGCGCCGCTCGTCGTCGGCTTCGTCGCGTTCGCCGAGCCCCTGATCGCGCTCGTCGGCGGCGAGGGGACCGCGCTCCGCGCCGGCACGGTGTACCTCGCCGTCACCGCGCCGGCGCTCGCCTTCGAGTTCTTCAACATGATCGCGAGCCGCACGTACGCCGGCGTCGGCGACACGTTCACCCCGATGGTGGTCCGGGCCGGCGGCGCCCTGCTGAACGTCGCGCTCACCGTCTGGCTCGTGCTCGGCGCCGGCCTCGGCGTGCTCGGCGCGGCGCTCGGTACCGCGGTCTCGATCGCCGCCGTCGGGATCGCCCTCTCGTGGGGGATGACCGGCCGGTCGTACTTCGGGCACGGGGCCTCGCCGGTCCCCGTCGGGCGCGACGGCCCGTGGATCGACGCCGCCCTCGTCAGGCAGCTCCTCCGGGTCTCCGCACCCCTGATCGGGCGCCGGGTGGCCGAAGGGGTCGCCGTCTTCCCCCTGTTGTGGGTCGCCTCCTCGTTCGGCTCCGCGACCGTCGCGGCCCTCGAAGTGGGGCGGCGCGTCCGGGCGCTTCTCGGAAGCTTCAGCTGGGGCTTCTCCATCGCCGCGAGCACGCTCGTCGGTCAGCGGCTCGGCGCCGGCGAGGAGTCGCTCGCGACCGAGTACGGCCGCGACGTGATCCGGCTGTCGGCGCTCGTCTACGCGCTCGCCTCGGCGGTCGTCGTCCTCGCGGCCGGCCAGATCGCGGGCGTGTTCGTCGACGATCCGGCGGCCGTGGCGGCGACCGCCGCCTTCGTCGTCGTCGCCGCGGTCTCCGCGGTCCCGCTCGGGATCGACGGCTCGGTGACCGGCTCGCTCAGGGGGGCCGGCGACACCCGGTGGCCCTTCCTCGCGTCGATGGTCGGGCTGTACGTCGTCGCGCTCCCCGCCGCGCTGCTCGGCCTCGCGACGCCGCTGGGCGTCGGCGGGCTGTACGCGGCGGTGATCGCCGAGAAGCTGGTGCCGGCGGGGCTGAACCTCGCGCGGTTCCGATCGAACCGGTGGCAGGCGATCAGCCGACAGTACCGGCCGGACGCGGCGGACGACGCGTCGACCGACTGACCGAACCGGGTCTCGCGGGCCGACTCCTCACTCGTCGTCGGCGACCGACTCGAGGACCTCGACGCTACCGGTGAGCTGCCGGTGGACGTACGGCATGTCGATGCCGGTCTCGTCGAACGCCTCCTTCACTGCGGTGACGTACTCCGAGCGCACCCGGACGAAGTCGCCGCGGTCCGGGTCCGAGATCCACCAGCGCGACTGGAGCCCCACGGCGGAGTCGCCGAGTTCGACGAGTCGAACCGAGACGCCCGGGTCGTCGAGGATCTCCTCGTGGGACTCGGCCTTCTCGACGATGATGTCGGTCGCCTGCGCGATGTCGTCGTCGTAGCCGATCCCGAAGACGAACTTCTGGCGCAGCGTCTCGTAGGCGACCGGGTTGGTGACGGCGTTGTTCGCGAGGTCGCCGTTCGGCACCGTGATCCGCTCGTTGTCGAACGTGCGGACCCGCGAGACGCGCAGGTCGATGTCCTCGACGCGGCCGGCGTTCCCGTCCCACTCGATCCAGTCGCCGACCTCGAACGGCTTGTCTTTCAGGATGAAGATCCCGGCGACGAAGTTGCCGAGGAGGTCCTGCGCGGCGAAGCCGACCGCGAGCGCGACGGCGCCGCCGAAGACGGCGAACGCCGAGAGGAACGCGCCGTAGCCGGCGACGGTAAAGCCGATCGCGATCGCCGCGACCCACACGATCGCGTTGGCGACGCTCGTCCCGAGGCTCCGGACCGCCTTATCGAACCCTCGCGACTCGAGGACCCGACGCACGCCCGGAACGAAGACGTACTTCCCGAACAACAACACGGCCAGGAACCCGGCGAGGAACCCGACCGCCGCCGTCGCGATGCCGGCGAGGTCGACCGCGGTCGTGATCGCGTCGAGCTGTAGGGGGTACATCACCCCCCTCTTCGGAGAGATATTTAAAGAAGCTACTGGCAACGCAGTTGTTTATTGGCGTTCGGTGAGCGGGGTTAGCGTCGCACTCGGTCGCCGGATCCGGTGCCGCACTCAGTCGCCGGGTCCGGTGCCGCACTCAGTCGCCGCGAACCGCGAGCGGCCCGTCGCCGCGGGCGACCCCGCGGAGGCGTCGCCCGTGGACGTCGTCCGCGCGGATCCGGTCGCGGACCGCCGGCGGAATCCACCCGTCGCGGTTCGTCGGTGCCGGGGCGGGATCGACGCCCGCCGGTCGGAGGTCGTTCGGGAGGTATCGCGCGTATGTCGGGAGCCGCTCGCGCAGGGGCATCCCGCCGGCGTCGGCGACCGCCCGGAGGCCGCCGAGGTCGGGCCACTCGTAGGCGGGATTGATGTAGTCGTCCGTCACCGGCGAGACGCCCCCGAGGTCGTCGATCCCGCAGTCGACCAGGTCGGCCGCGGGCGAGAGGTTCGGCGGCACCTGGACCGACACCTCGGACGGGAGCGCGGCCCGGGCCATCGCGACGACCCGGCGCATCGTCGCTAAGTCCGGCTTCGCGAAGTCCGACCGCTCGTTCGGGACGACGTTCTGCACGATCACCTCTTGGACGTGACCGTGGCGCTCGTTGAGCTCGCGGATCGCGAGGAGGCTCTCCGCGCGGTCGCGCCACCCCTCGCCGATACCGACCAGAATGCCGGTGGTGAACGGGACGCCCCGCCGGCCCGCGGCCCGGATCGTGTTGAGCCGCTGGCCGGGGGTCTTGCGCCGGCCCCCGCTGTGGGCGTCGACGTCGGCGGTCGTCTCCAGCATGACGCCCATCGAGGCGTTCACCTCCCGCAGCGCCGCGAACTGCGCCTCCGTGAGGTCGCCGGGGTTCGAGTGCGGAAGCAGCCCCTCCTCCAAGGCGATCTCGCAGGCGCGGTGGAGGTAGTCGTGAATCGAGTCGAACCCCCACTCGCCGAGCTGCGCGTGGATCGCCGCGTACCGGTCGTCCGGCTCGTCGCCGAACGTGAACAGCGCCTCCGTGCAACCGGCGTCGGCGCCGACGCGGCAGCGCTCGCGGACCTCATCGGGCGAGAGCAGGGAGGCCTCGCCGGGGACGTCGTAGTAGGTGCAGTAGGTGCAGGTGTACCGACAGGCGGTCGTCAGCGGCACGAAGACGTTCCGCGCGAAGGTGAGCCGATCTGCGGGGTCGACGTCGGCGGGCGTCACCGAGAGCAGCCGCTCGACGCGGTCCGCGTCGATCGAGAGGTCGATCCCGTACTCGTCGGCCGCCGTGAACACGTCCGTTCCTCACGCTCGCGGTTCAAAAAGGATCGCGGTCGCGGCTCTTCACTCCCTCTCGACGCCGACCCGCCCGCCCGCCGCGTCGAGCGCGAAGCCGGCGTCGCGGAGCCACCGTGCCGCGCTCCCGCAGTCGGTG
>NZ_JARANT010000032.1 GCF_029889805.1 Halorubrum sp. Boch-26
TCAACACACTGAGTATCGGCGGCCGCGCCAGAGGTGAATCAGAGCCAGCCGCAGACTCGGCGCCCGCCCCCGTCGTCCGCGAGGCCCGCCCGGCCGACGCCGACGCGATCGCGGCGTTCACGCGGGACACGTGGGGCGAGCGCCACGAGGACTACATCCCGCGGGTGTTCCCCGAGTGGGCGGAATCGGACGACCCGGACCGCGGCACCTTCGTCGCGACGCTGCCGCCCGAGGCGGTCGAAGGGGCCGAGGCGAGCGGGACGGGAGAGGACAGCGACGACCGCGAGCCGGGTGATACCCTCGTCGAGGGCGACGGCGCGGGTGCGGTCGCCGAGGGCGAGCCGGAGGCCGTGGTCGGCTGCATCCAGGGCGTCCTGCTGACCGAGTGGGAGGCGTGGGGGCAGGGGATCCGCGTCGACCCGGCCGCCCGCGGCTTCGGCGTCGGGACCGCCCTCTCGACGGCCGCGCTCGACTGGGCGCGAGAGCGCGGCGCGACGGTCTGCCGGAACATGGTGTTCTCGTGGAACGTCGCCGGGCTCGGCCAGTCGCGTGCGGTCGGCTTCGAGCCGGCGACGGAGTTCCGGTTCGCGGAGCCGGAGCCGGCCGCGGACGCCCGCCCCGTCGAAGGTGCGGCGTCGGACGGACTCCGCGCGCTCGGCGATCCGGACCCGAACGCCGCGTGGGCCTTCTGGGCCGACAGCGACGCCCGCGACCACCTCGGCGGGCTCGCGCTCGACGACGGCGAGTCGTGGGCCTGCTCCGAGCTCACCCGCGACCGGCTCCGGACCGCGGCGGACGGGGACCGGCTCCTCGCGGTCGCCGACGCGGACGCGCTCGCCGGGTTCGCGGTTCGGACTCGCGTGACGGAGCGCGAAGCGGACGGCGAGGCGACTCGGACCGCGACCTACGGCGCCGCCGCGTGGCGCGACGCCGACGCGGCCGGCGTCCTCTACAACCAAATCGCCGCGGACGCGGCCGCGGTCGGCGCCGACGCCGCCCGCGTCCTGATCCCCGAGACCGTCGAGCACGTGAGCGACGCCGGCGCGAACCGAGTGCCGGTGGCCGGCGAGCCCGACTTCGTCATGCGCGCCGACCTCACGGGCGAATTATAAGCGTCGCCCGCCGAACGGGTACCATGACGCTCCTCTCCGGGGCCGCCCTGCCGTGGTCGCTCCCGCTCACGCTCGTCGTCTACGGGGTCGTCGTCGCCGCCGCGGCGTGGATCTACCGCGACGCGAGGGCGCGCGGGAGCCGCTACGCACCCCTCTGGGCGATCGCGACCCTCGCGTTCACCATCGTCCCCGTGCTCGCGTACCTGTACCTCCACCGCCACGCGGGCCCGGCGCGGTGAGCGACGCCGACCAGTTATAAGCGAGGCGCCACATCCACCGATACATGTCCTCTGTCGTCCGTTCTGGCCCTCTGCGAGCCCTCGCTCGGGGGCGTCGTCCCCGAGCGGTCGCGCTCCTCGCCTCGAACGCCCTCCCGCTCGTCGGCGTCGTCGCGCTCGGCTGGAGCGCGGCCGCGCTCGTGCTGCTCTACTGGTTCGAACTCGCGGTCACGGGCTTCTGGGCGGTCGTCCGGGCGCTGTTCGCCGGCCGGCCCTCGGAGATCGAGACCGGCGGCCTGATCCTCGGTCCGCTCGCACAGCGGCGGGCCGCGCTGTCGATCCCCCGCACGGGCCTCCGGATCTGGCTCTCGACGCTGCTCGTCCTCCCCGTCTTGGTCTCGATCCTCACCGCGGCGTGGTTCGTCGCCGGGATCGTCACCGTCGGCGTCGCGGTCGACGACGCGGCCGCGGCCGCCGCGCTCGACTCGCTGGTCGTCGCCGTGCTCGCGATTTTCGCGATCGAGGGGCTCACGACGCTCGTCGACTACGGGTACAAGCGCGGGTACCGCGAGCACAGCGCACAGACGGCGGTTCGCGGGGTCTTCTTCAGAATCGCGACGATCGCGGTCGGCGGGCTCCTCGCGGTGACGCTGATCGGGGCCGCGACGGTCGGCCCCGACGCGTCGCTCGCGGCTGTCGCCCCCGGCGCCGTCGGCGTCCCGCTGCTCCTCGGCGTCGTCGGCGTGAAGGCCGCGTTCGACCTCGCCGGGCTCTACCGCGACCGGCTCTCCGCGTTCGACGCGTCGTCGTCGCTGGAGATCGGCTGGGCGTACGAGCCGCCCGCTGTCGACCCGATCGACGACCCGCTGCCCGACGCGTCTCGACGGGTGCGACCGACTCACACGGGACGGCCGGTCGTGTGGGTCGCGGCTCTCCCGCGACATCCGGGGGCCGGCTACCTCGGCGTCGCGTGTCTGGTCGGCGCTCTGCTGTTCGCGACCGGCCGCGTCTGGTCCGTCGTCGCCGTCCTGCTCGCGGCGAGCGTCGCCGTCCCCGCGGCCCTCCTCGCGATCGACGGCTGGCTTCGGTACGGCGTCGTCGAGTACCGGGTCGCCGACGGCGCGCTCGTCGCGTACGACCGGCTCTTCGACACCCCCCTGTGGCGCGTCGAACCGTGGGACGAGACCGACCTTCGGGTGACGCGCGGGCGGCTCGACCGACGGCTCGGAACCGAGACCGTCGAGATCGAACTCCGCGACGGACGGCTCCGGATCCCGCGGCTCGCGGACCCGGAGCCGGTCCTAGCGGCGTTCGACCGACGAGCCGAGCGACCGGACGACTGAGTCGACGCCGCTCTTCGGCCCGGTATCGATCGCGATAGCCGAACCCGAACGCCTAATTACGCTCGCGGCGCCCGTGGGGACATGTTCGCGACGCTGCCGGACCTCCTGCGACTGCTCGTCGTCCCCGTCTTCGCGTGGGCGGCGCTGCGGGACGTCCGGACCCGACGCCTCCCGAACCGGATCTGGCCGCCGCTGTACGCGTTCGGTGCGCTGCTTCTGGTCTGGGAGACGGCGACGCTGTGGCCGCTCGCCGGAATCGAGAGCCGGCTGTTCCTCGTCCGGGCCGCGATCAGCCTGCTGTTCGTCGCGCCGCTCGGCTACGCGTTCTGGTACCTCGGCGCGTTCGGCGGGGCCGACGCGAAGGCGCTGATCGCGATCGCGCTCCTCTTCCCCACCTTCCCGGCGTACGAGGTCGCCGGCGTCACGCTCCCGCTAGTCGAGACGCAGATCGGCGTCTTCTCGCTCACGGTCCTCACGAACACGGTGATGCTCGGGCTCGCGTACCCCCTTGGACTCGCCGGGCTCAACCTCCTCCGCGGCGAGCGCTCGATGAACATGTTCCTCGCGCGCCCGGTGGCCACCGAGTCGCTGCCGGACCGCCACGGACGGCTGTTCGAGGACGACGAGGGTGCGACTCGGAGCGGACTGGACTTGGACGCGCTTCGGATGTACCTGCGGTGGCGCGGGGTGACGCTCGCCGACCTCCGCGCCGACCCGGACCGCTTCCGCGACCCGGAGAGCGTCGGCGAGACGTTCGACCCGACCGACGGCGGCACCCATATCGGTCCGCGGACCGACGGCGGGACTGCGGTCGACCCGGAACGCGAGCCGGAGGGCGAACCCCCATCCGACGCCGAATCGGCGGCAGACGGGGACCCGTGGGCGGCGGAGCGGTTCCTCGCGGAGATCGATCACGGGGCGTACGGTACCGACGCCGAGACGCTCCGCGGCGGGCTGGCGGTCGTCGCCCGGACGGACAGCGTGCTGGTGTCCCCGGGGATGCCGTTCGTCGTCCCGATGGCGGTCGGACTCGTCGTCTCGCTGACGTACGGCGACGCGTTGTTCGCGCTGCTGGGCGCCGTCGGACTGGTCTGACCGGTGAGACCGCGAGGGGCCGGTGGTTGTCGCCGGTCTCAGCTCCCGGCGCGGAGATCGCCGACCGTGAGCACGCGGGTCCCCACGGGCCGTTTCACGACCTCGCCGACCTCGCGGCCGAGCAGCTCGCTGACCCCGCGCTGGGCCGCCACGTCGAGTAATCGCTGGTCGATCCGACCGTCGACGATGACGGTGTGCGGGGCCGTTTCGGCCGCGTCGACCGCGTCGAACGCGTCGTCGGCGTCGACCTCCGCGAGGACGCCGCGGTCGTCGCCGAGCAGGCGCGCGCGGGCGCTCCCCGAGTCGACGACCTCCTGCACGTGCTCCTCGATGGACCGGGGCTCGTCGTCGACGGGGGGGTCGGCCGACGGGTCGTCGGCCCCCTCGTCCGACTCCCCCTCGGTCGTCTCCGCGGACTCCTCGTCCCCCGGTTCGGTGGCGCTCGACTCGGCGTCGACGATGTCGACTTCGACCGACTCGGCGCTCCCGTCGTCCCCCGCGTCACCGCCTTCCCCCGCGTCACCGCCGTCTCCCGCGTCGCCGTCGCTCTCGGTCGGCGCGGGCGCCTTCTCGACGGCCTCCACGAGGCCGCGGTCCGTCGCGTCGCTGACCGCACCGGCGACGACGCCGTCGCTCCCCGCATCGGACGCCTCAGGACCGGGTGAGTCCGAACCCGACGCGTCGGGACCGGGCGTCTCCGGCTCGGCGCCGTCGGCTTCGGCCGAGGCCGCCCGACCGTCACCGTTCTCGCTGCCTCCGACGCCTCCGGCCCCCTCGTCGTCCGCGACCGCCTCGCGCAGGTTCGGTGCGCCCGCGAGGCTGCCGTACGGGACCTTTCCGCGCAGCGCCTCGAAGACGGCGTTGCGATCGAGGTCCTCGACCGACTCGCCGGGGGGCGCGAACGCCACGTAGTCGACGTCGCCTACCTGCGTGAGCTCGCGGAGGATGAGCTCGCCGCCGCGGTCGCCGTCGAGGAAGGCGGTGACGGTCCGGTCGGCGGTGAGGTCGGCCACCGCGTCGGGGACGTTCGTCCCCTCGACGGCGACGGCGTTCTTGATCCCGCAGTCGAGCAGGGTGAGCACGTCCGCGCGCCCCTCCACGACGATGACGGCGTCGGAGTCGCCGACGCGGGGGCCGGCCGGGAGCCCCTCGTAGTCGACGATTCCCTCGACGCGGGCGGCCTCGCGGACCTCCTCGAGGATGTCGTCGCTCCTGAGACTCGTCTCCTCGAAGCCGCCGGCGATGAGTTCCTTCGCGCGCTCGACGACCTCGCGGCGCTTCGCCGCCCGCACGTCCTCGATGCTCGTCACCTCCACAGAGGCTTGGCAGGGTCCGATGCGGTCGATCGTCTCCAGAGCGGCCGCGAGGATCGCGGTCTCGACCTTGTCGAGGCTCGACGCGACGGTGACCTCGCCGAACGACTGACCGTTCTCCGACTGGACGGAGACGTCGATCCGCCCGACACGCGACGACTCCTGGAGGTCGCGGAGATCCAACTCGTCACCGAGGAGTCCCTCGGTCTGGCCGAACACCGCGCCGACGACGTCGCTCCGCTCGACGACGCCGTCGGCCGCGATAGTGGCGTGGATCAGGTATTTTTCTGTGTCTTTCATGATGGAGTGAATGGTGATGAGTAGGCGGCGTCCGCCACCCGTGTACCGTTGTGCGCGTCACCGAAAATAGTTATCGCACTCGCCTCTGTCGATCCGTATTGAAGAAAGATATTCTACAAACAGCTCACTCGATGATTTCTAATAAGATTTAAGCACTCATAGCTATTATCGGTCGACATGGTTCGATCACGGAGAGATATCGTGTGGCTACCGACGTTCGCGTTGCTCGTCGCGTTCGCGGTGCCGTGGCCGCTGTGGGGCGTCGATCGCGTCGTCGCCGGGCTTCCGGTCTGGATCTGGTGGCACGTCGCGTGGCTCGGGCTGTGTACGGTCCTGTTCTCGCTGTTCGCCCGGAGCGGTGCGTGGGAGCGCGGGATGGGTCTCCGTCCGGAGGGTGATCGGCCGTGACGCTCGGGCTCTCGCTCGGGATCGTCGTCGGCTACCTCCTCTTCGCGCTCGCCGTCGGGCTCGTCGCCTACCGCGTCTCCGAGACGACGGCCGAGGACTACTACCTCGCGAGCCGGTCGATCGGGACGGTCGTCCTGCTTTTCACCACCTTCGCCACGCTGCTGTCGGCGTTCACCTTCTTCGGCGGGCCGAACCTCGCGTTCGCCGCCGGCCCCGAGTGGCTGATCGTGATGGGGACGCTCGACGGCGTGTTGTTCGCCGTGCTGTGGTACGCGATCGGCTACAAGCAGTGGCTGATCGGGAACCGAAACGGCTACGTCACGCTCGGGGAGATGCTCGGCGACCGGTTCGGCTCCACCGGGCTCCGCGCGCTCGTCGCCGGCGTGAGCCTCCTCTGGCTGTTCCCGTACGTCATGCTCCAGCAGATGGGCGCCGGCGAGGCGCTCGTGGGACTGACCGACGGCGTCGTCCCCTACTGGGGCGGCGCGGCGCTCATCACGGCGTTCATGATCCTCTACGTCGTCCTCGCGGGGATGCGCGGCGTCGCGTGGACGGACACCATTCAGGGGCTGTTCATGCTCTCGGTCGTCTGGATCGCCGCCGTCTGGGTGGTATCCGCCGTCGGCGGCGTCGGCGCGGCCACCGGCGCGATGCTGGAGGCTCGTCCCGAGTTCGGGAGCTTCGGCGGCGGCGTCTACTCGGTCGGCTTCATCGTCTCCACGGCGATCACCATCGCGTTCGGCGTGACGATGTTCCCGCAGATAAACCAGCGCTTCTTCGTCGCGAAATCGGGCGAGACGCTGAAGCGGTCGTTCGCGCTGTGGCCCGTGCTGGTCCTGCTCCTGTTCGTCCCCGCGTTCATGCTCGGCGCGTGGGCGGCCGGGATGCCGGTCGACGTTCCGGACGGCGCGAACGTGCTCCCGGTCGTGCTGAACGAGTACACCCCGGCGTGGTTCGCGGCGCTCGTGATCGCCGGCGCGATGGCCGCGATGATGTCATCGTCGGACTCGATGCTCCTCTCCGGGTCGTCGTACTTCACCCGCGACCTCTACCGGCCCGTGGTCAACGCCGACGCCTCCGAGCGGCGCGAGGCGTGGGTCGCCCGGATCGGCGTCGCCGGCTTCGCCCTGCTCGCGTTCGTCGCGAGCCTGTTCCGGCCCGGGACGCTGATCGAGGTCGGTGACACCGCCTTCTCCGGGTTCGCGCTGCTCGCGCTCCCGGTGATCTGTGCGCTCTACTGGGAGCGGACCACCCGGACCGGGATGATCGTCGGCGTGCTCGTCCCGCAGCTCGTCTACCTCGCGGTGGTGCTGTCGGCGGTTGTCGGCTCCGTGCCGACGCTCCCGAGAGCCGTCTTCGGCGGCTGGGACATCGCGCTCGGGCTGATGGCGCTGTCCGCGGTCCTCACCGTCGGCGTCTCGCTGCTCACCGCGCCGACCGCCGAGAGCGACGCCTCGCGGTTTGCGGTCACGGGCGATTAATAAAAGGCGTAATCTGCTTTCGCCGGCTGTTCGCGCCTCGTCGACGTCGGCGACGCGGTGAACGTCTTCGATTCCTCAGTCGCTCGCTTATCAATGATCAATGCTGGATCACCGGTGACTACCTCCAAAGCCCCAGCCGGGAGGACTCGCGCGACTCGCTGCGGTCCTCAGTCACCCACTTCGTTCGCTCCCTGCGGTCCTTGCGTCGTCGTGCTTCGCCCCTCGCGGCAGCGAGGCTCTCGCTTACAACCGGCGCGTTAGTGAAAGTCGCAAGTTTTGTAATATTTGAGTGAGAGCAGGAAATATGCCTGGACCGTCGAAAGAACTTCTCAAGAATCTGAGTGAAGAGGAGATCGGCGAGGCGATCGATCAGGCTCAATCAGACGAGGAACCTCGTGTCTTCCGACGATTGTGCTTGAGCAAAAACGTCTATCTCGGTGGAATCCTGAGCGACCGATCATCATCGTTTGCGACAACTTTTCGTCTCATTTTGCTGAGCATGTCGATAAAGTAGTAGAACAGATCGATCTGACAAGAGTAGCATCGCCACGGTATTCACCAGATCTCAATCCAATCGAACAGATCTGGAAGAGTGTAAAACGCGATCTGTCGCCACTTGACACATCCGATGTAGAAACGTATCGAACGCTGATCTGTGACATTTTCATAAGTATGCTCACCGACTCAGCTTTGCAAGAGCGTGGGTTGACCGCTTCTCATCCTTTTGAAAGTTATGACGAACACTAACGCGCCGGCGACTCGTTTATTTATAAGATCTCACGAGACCGCCGCTCGGCGTTTATAAACAACCACTCCGTCGGAGAGCGTCACTCGCCGCGCTCGCGTAGGTCGGCCAGCAGCCCGGCCGTCCCGTCCATGTACGCCTCGTCGAGGACGGCGTCGGCGGCCTCGCGGGCGGTCGCGTCCGCGTTGGCGACCGCGTACGACTCGCCGGCGACGGCGAACGTGGAGGCGTCGTTCTCGCTGTCGCCCACCGCGACGAACGCTTCGGGGCTGAGGCCGACCGCGTCGGCGACGCGGTCGAGGGCCTTCCCCTTGCTCAAGTCGGGCGATTTGACGTGGTACGCGTAGCCGGTATCGACGACTTCCACGTCGCCGTCGGCGGTCGCGGCGACCTCGCGGAGCAGCGCCTCGTCGGCGTCGAGCGAGAGCGCCATCTCCGTCTCCCGCCAGCGATTGACGGCGTCGCCGGCGCCCCAGCCGACCTCCCCGCCGCGCGCCTCGAACGCCGCCACGACGGCGCGCGGGACCGCCGGATCGCCGAGGACCGCGGTCTCGCCGTCGACGTACGCGATGCCGCCGTTCTCGGCGATCACGGTCTCCGGCCGGCCGAGGAAGTGCGCCAGCGCGACCGGGTAGGGGAACGCCTTTCCGGTCGCGAAGACGACCGGCGCGTCCCAGTCGGCCAGCAGCTCGAAGACGCGGGGGTCGATCCGGCCGCTCGGCGTCGTCAGCGTCCCGTCGATATCCAGCGCGAGGGGCGGCACCATACCGGTGGTGGGGCCGCCGGGCGCAACTGTCTTGCGTTCGTTCGCCACGGCGGGCGTCTCGTTCGCGCGCGGCGGCGAGAAAAGATACCGCGGGCGTCGCCCGCGGCGGCTTGGTCGATCGGACCGCTCAGACCGACCACGACGGCCGGTCGAACAGCTCGCGGAACACGAGCGTCGGGAACCGCGGGACGAGCCGACTCGGGGGGCGGCCCTTGCCGTCGCTCCGGCGGACCGTCACCCGGTCGAGCAGCTCCGCGTCCGCGAGCTCGTAGAGGACCCTGCGCACCGTGGACGCCGAGAGGTCGACGGCGGGCCGCGAGGCGATCGTCTCGGTCGCCGCGCTCACCGACGAGCGGTCGTCCTCCGGCAGGCTGACGAGCTCGTACAGCAGCCGCCGCCGGCTCTCGGAGAGCGCGAGGACGCGTCCCAACGCCACGCCGGGCCTCGGTACGCTCTCGATCCCGGCGTCGAGGTCCGTCGGTCGGATCGTCGAGGCCCCGGCCCGCTCCGCGTGAATCGCCGCGCCGGCGATCGCGGCGAGCGCGTCGTGGGCGTCGCCCTCGGCCCACTCGCCCACCTCGCGGATCTGGTCGTGGCTGATCGCGTCGCGGCCGAGTCCGGTCGAACACCGGCTCGTCAGCAGTTCGACGAGCACGTGCCGGCGATACGGCTCGAACGCCACGCGCTCGTCGGGCTCCCACTCGATCGCGTCGGGCGGGTCCCGCCCGAGACACACGGGCGCGACGTGCTCGCTGACGTCGGTGAGCCAGCCGACGACGGTCGTCGCGTCCGGCGTCTCCGGCTCGTTGGTGTGATCGACCGCGACGACCACGTCCGGACCGGTGGCGACGGCGTCTCGGAGTTTCTCGGCGAGGTCGTCGGTGCCGATCCCGTGCTCGGGGACGGGGTCGTCGCTTATCTCCGAGAGGATGTCGTGGTAGAGCCGGAATCGGGTCGAGCCACGCCGCGCGTCGACGTACACGAATCCCGGGAGCGTCGGCTCGACCGCCCGCGTTGCGGTCTGGATCGCTCGACGCGGACCGCTGTGGGACGCAAGGCGGTCGAACAGCGCCGAGACGACGGCCGACTTCCCGCTCCCCTTCGGGCCGTGCACGTAGGTGCTCGGCGGGAGCGATCCCGAGAACGTCGGGCTGAAGGCGTCGAGTAGCCGCTCGAACAGCGGTCCCCGACCGATCGGTGAGTCGACGTGCGTGACGGGGGAGACGGCGTCGAGGTCGACCAGAACGCCGGCCCCGGCGTCGTATCCCAACCGGCGCTCGATCCGGTCGTCGATGTTCACGGCCGTCCCTCCTGCGCGTCCGGATAAAACTGGCACGAACTACGGTGCCGCGACCGCCGCCGACGGCGACCGGGCGACCGCCGCAGTCTCACCAGTGTTCGGGCTTGTACCGGTTTATCAGCAGCGTCGAGACGACGAACACGACGGCCGCGACGACGCCGACGATCGCGCCGGCGACGACGCGCGCGCCGACCGGGCCCTCCGCCGTCACCGTCACGACGAGCGTGACGATCGCCGCGACGACGAGCATGTTGCGACCGTCCCGCCTCTCGAGCCCCAGCGTACCCACGTTCATACCGATGCCTCACGTCGAGCGACGTTAAATCCATCCCGACCGCCTCGGCCCGGCGTCGGTCGGACCCGCGGACGCGGGAGGCGACGACGGGGCAGTCAGCGACGGAGCGGTCGGCGACGGGGCGGTCAGCGACGGAGCGGTCGGCGACGGCGGTAGTCGCCGCGCGGTCCACAATCTTAACCCGTCCGCCCGCCTCCCGCGGAGTATGTCCGAACCAGAGTTCGACGAGTCGATCATCAGGGCCGACAAGCGGAGCAAGGTGGCCGCGCTGATCGTCGCGATCGCCGCGTTCCTCCTCGCCCGCGAGCTCGTCGTCGACGTCCAGTTCGCCTCGATCGTCGCGGCGACCGCCGGCATCGGCGTCCGGCTGTACATCCCGTATCACGCAAGCGTCCGGGTCCCGGCGTCCGATCGGACGTCGCTCAGCGACCACCCGACGGTCGGTGCGTACCATCACGGCGCCGCCGGAATCGGGCTGGTAGTGCTGTCGATCGTCGCCGTCGTCGCGTTCGCGTTCACTCAAGGGTTCGTTACCTCGGTTGGTGTCGGGATCATCGCTGGTGTCGTTTCGTATGTGGGACTTTCCTCGGTGCTTCCGACCGGGTGAAAAATCGGAAGGCCGCGTTCAGGCGCCCGGCACCCAGATCGAACCGAGGATGCCGAGAATCGCCAGCACGGCGAGGATCGAGGACGTGATGAAGATCGCCGCGGCCGGCGGGTCCACGTGAGTGTCCCCGTGCGCGTAGAAGACGCGCTGGAAGGCCTCGCCGATCACGGCGCCGAGGAGGCCGAACCCGGCCCCCGCGATCAGTCCGATCGTGCCGCTGAAGCCCGCTCCCGTGAACGCCGCCCACGCCGTCGCGCCCGGTAGCGTCATGTGGTGGGTGACCGGGATACGGTCGACGCCGAGGTTCAGGAACAGCAGCGTCGCCGCGCTGATACCGAACCCGAGGAACACGTTTCCGGTCTGGATCGCGGCGTACGCAGCCGCCAGCCCGGAGGCAGCGCCGATCGCCGCGACGTGCGACCACTTGTACATGTTCGGCAGCCACGGCTCGACCGCGAGGCGGTCCTCGCTGGACTTGTCGCCGTCGCCGGGCACCTCACCGGAGTCGCGCATCTCCTCGCGCTCGAACGGCCCCATGTCGAAGTAGCCGCTCGCCTTGCTGCTGACGTTGCCGATCACCGAGTAGCCGAACACCGCCCGGTGGAGCAGCGCGCTGGCGACGACGGTGAACGCGATCGGGTCCGTCGGGATCGCCAGGTTCCGGAGCGTCTGTTCGAGGACGATACCGAAGACACCGAACCCGGCACCGACCGCGAGGATGTCGGGACGACTCCCCAGCGCGAAGCCGATGTCCTTCGCGTTGTGGTAGTCGAAGCCGGACTCCATCGCGCCGTTCTTCGCCGCGTACGCCGCCGCCGCCGCACCGCCGGCGAAGGAGATGTGCGGCCCGAAGACGGGACCGAACCCGACGCCGACGCCGGCTCCGGAAGCGGCGTCACCGCCGAACACGCCGGCGATGACGAGGAAGCCCGTGAAGATGAACGCCGGGAGCGCACCGAGCGCGGCGCCGAACGCCCCGCCGGCCGCCGCGCCGAGCCAGATCGTCGGGTCGAGCAGGATGTCGAGCACCGCGCCGATCGAGCCCGCGTTCCATTGGATGAGCAGGTCCGCCGCGATCGGAGTACTCATTTATGCTTCCTCCTGCGCCCAGTCGCGGGAGCGGTCGACCGCGTCGTCCCACCGACTGTACAGCTTGTCGACGTCCTCCTGTTCCTTCTCGGGGGAGAACTCGCGATCGATCTGCCAGTTGTCGCGGAGCTCGTCGACGGTGTCCCAGTAGCCGACGGCGAGGCCGGCGGCGTACGCCGAGCCGAGCGCCGTGGTCTCGTCGACCTCCGGACGGACGATGTCCGTCTGGATGATGTCGGACTGGAGCTGGCAGAGGAAGTTGTTCTTGACCGCGCCGCCGTCGACGCGGAGGCTCGTCATCTCGACGCCGGAGTCCGCCTCCATCGCCTCCGCGAGGTCGCGAGTCTGGTAGGCGATGCTCTCGAGCGTCGCCCGAACGATGTGCTCCTTGCCGGTGCCGCGAGTCATCCCGACGATGGTCCCGCGGGCACGGCCGTCCCAGTGGGGCGCGCCGAGCCCCGTGAACGCCGGGACCATGTACACGCCGTCCGTCGTGTCGACCGAGCGCGCCAGCTCGGCCGTCTGTGCGGCGTTGTTGATCAGGTCGACGTCCTCGAGCCATTCGATCGCCGCGCCGGCGATGAAGATCGATCCCTCCAGCGCGTACTGGACCGGTTCGCCGGACATCTGGAAGCCGACCGTCGTGAGCAGGCCGTTGTCGGACGCGACGGCCTCCTCGCCGGTGTTCATCAGGTAGAACGCGCCGGTCCCGTAGGTGTTCTTAGCGTCACCCTTGTCGAAGCAGGTCTGTCCGAAGAGCGCCGCCTGCTGGTCACCGAGCGCGCCGGCGACCGGGACCTCCTCTCCGAGGAAGCCGTCGGCGTCCGTGTGGCCGTAGTAGTCCTCGTCGGAGGACGGTCGGACCTCGGGTACCATCTCTCTGGGCACGTCGAACTCCTCGAGGAGCTCGTCGTCCCACTCCATCTCCCGGATGTTGTACAGCATCGTCCGGGAGGCGTTCGTCACGTCCGTGATGTGGTTGCCCGTCAGGTTGTAGATGAGCCACGCGTCGATCGTGCCCATGACGAGCTCGCCCTCGCGAGCGCGGTCGCGGAGGTCGCCGCCGCGGGAGCTCTGCATCTTGAGCGGCTCCGCGTTGTCGAGGATCCACTCGGTCTTCGTCGCGGAGAAGTAGGCGTCGCACTCTAGGCCGGTCTTCTCGCGAATCTCCTCGACCTTGCCCGCCTCTTGGATCTCCTCGACGCGGTCCGTCGTCCGCCGGTCCTGCCACACGAGGGCGTTGTGGACCGGCTTGCCGGAGTCCTTGTCCCAGACGATCGTCGTCTCGCGCTGGTTGGTGATCCCGATCGCATCGAGCTGGTCCGCGTCCAGCCCCGCGTCCGCGAGGCCGTCGAGGACGACCTGCTGCGTGTTCTCCCAGATCTCGATCGGGTCGTGCTCGACCCAACCGGGGTTCGGGTAAATCTGTTCGTGCTGTTCGTAAGCGTTCGCGACGACCTGGCCCTCGTGGTCGAACACCATGAATCGGGTGCCAGTCGTCCCTTGGTCTATCGCACCGACGTACTGTGTCATGTTTTGGATCCCTCCTGTGGCGCTGGTCCGCACGCGGCGACGTCACCGATCCCGGATCGGGCCACCCCCGACCGGGACGCGTCCCGGTCGGACCGGGAGCCGGCTTCGCGAGGTGGGCCGATCCGAGAGACCGCTTCCGGCCCGCGTGCCGGCCGCACGGTCCTCGCTCCGGAGTCGCCACCGGCGTCGCCGCGGTATATCTTCACGGAAGCTACCACGCCGTTCGTGAACATAATGTACTACCATAATAATCTAACTGTTAAAATCCGCTTCTGAGCGCGATTCAAAAAGGTAACATATAAACAAATCGCTTCTGCCAACGCTTGCACCACTTGAACGTCCCTGATAGTTATGCGAACCCGCAAGGAGGAGGTAAAGTAAAGTGTCCGGCGTCCCAGCGGTTGGCTATGGACCAACAGGTGGACGTCGTGGTCGTCGGCGGCGGGTCGACCGGCTGCGGCGTCGTCAGGGACCTGGCGCGACGGGGGCTCGACGCGGTGCTCGTCGAGAAGGGGAACCTGACGCACGGCACGACGGGACGGATGCACGGGCTCCTCCACAGCGGGGGTCGGTACGCGGTCTCCGACCAGAAGAGCGCGAGGGAGTGTATCGAGGAGAACCGGGTGCTCCGCGACATCGCCGCCCACTGCGTCGAGGAGACGGGCGGGATGTTCGTCAAGCGCCCGGAGGACTCCGAGGAGTACTTTCAGGAGAAGCTGGAGGGGTGCCGCGCGTGCGACATCCCCGCCGAAGTGATCGACGGCGAGGAGGCCCGCCGCCGAGAGCCGTACCTCGCTCGCGACGTCGAGAAGGCGATCGCGCTCCCCGACGGCGCGGTCGACCCCTTCCGGCTCTGCGTCTCCAACGCGGCCGACGCCCGCGATCACGGCGCCCGGATCGAGACGCACGCCCCGGTGACCGACGTGCTCGTCGAGGACGGCGAGGTCGTCGGCGTCGAGATCCAACACGAGACCGGCCCCGGCAAGCAGGTCCACCGCGAGCCCGGGACGACCGAGGAGATCCGCGCGCGCCACGTCGTCAACGCGACCGGCGCGTGGGCCGGCAACGTCGGCGAGATGGCCGGCGTCGACGTCGAGGTGCGCCCCTCGAAGGGGGTGATGACGGTGATGAACACCCGGCAGGTCGACACCGTGATCAACCGGTGCCGGCCGAAGGGCGACGCCGACATCGTCGTACCCCACGAGACGGCCTGCATCCTCGGGACGACCGACGAGGAGGTCGACGACCCCGAGGACTACCCCGAGGAGGAGTGGGAGGTCGACCTGATGATCGAGACGCTCTCGGAGCTCGTGCCCGCGCTGAAGGACGCTCGGACGCTGCGGTCGTTCTGGGGCGTCCGCCCCCTCTACGAGCCGCCCGGGACCGGTACCGAGGACCCGACGGACATCACGCGAGACTACTTCCTCTTGGACCACGGCGACCGCGACGACCTCCCCGGGATGACGACCATCGTCGGCGGGAAGCTCACCACCTATCGCATGATGGCCGAGTCCATCTCCGACCACGTCTGTGACACCCTCGACCACGAGGCGACCTGCGACACCGCCGACGTGCCGCTGCCGGGATCGGAGAGCGAGGCTCGGATGGAGGAGCTCATGGACGAGTTCGGCCTCCGCTCCCCGGTGGCCCGCCGCTCCGGCCAGCGGCTCGGATCGCGCGCGGACGACGTGCTCGACGAGTACGACCCGAACCCGGTCGTCTGTAACTGCGAGGGGGTCACGCGCGCCGAGGTGCAGGACGCGATCGGCGATGCGGGCAGCGACCTCAACGCGGTCCGGCTCCGCACCCGCGCTTCGATGGGCAACTGTCAGGGCGGCTTTTGCAGCCACCGCATCGCCGCCGAACTGGCACAGGAGTACCCGGAGCCCGTCGTCCGCGACGCCGAGGACGAGCTGTATCAGGAGCGCTGGAAGGGCCAGCGCCACGCGCTCTGGGGCCGCCAGCTCTCGCAGGCGATGCTGAACCACCTGCTGCACGCGACGACGATGAACCGCGACGGCGACCCGGCGAACCTCGACGCCGCGGTCGACTTCGGCGCCTTCGACGCCGGTTCGCCGGGCGGCCCGGCCGAGTCCGACGCCGGTGGCGGCGGCGACGCCGGAACCGCCGCCACCGACGGGGGACGCGCAGACGACGACGCGGCCACGGATGGGGGCCGCGCAGACGACGACGCGGCCACGGATGGGGGTCGCTGATGGCGATCGACAGCGACGTCCTCGTCGTCGGCGGCGGGCTTGCGGCGATCACGGCGGCGATCTCGGCGTCCCGCGAGGGCGCCGACGTGCGGCTCGTCTCGCACAAGGCGAGCACGCTCCGGCAGGCTTCCGGACTGATCGACGCGCTCGGCTACGTCCCGGCGACGGAGCCCGCGAAGCCGCTCCGCGAGGGGCCCCCGACCGCGGGCCGAGAGCTCGACCGCGACGAGTGGCCCGACCCGGAGGGCCCCCTCGCGGACCCCTTCGAGGGGATCGACCGGCTCCCCGAGACGCACCCCTACCGGGTCGTCGGCGCCGACGCGCTCCGCGAGGGGCTGGACCTGTTCGACGAACTCGCGGGCGACGCGTACCGAGGGGGCCACACCGACCGCAACGCCCTCGTGCCCACCTTCGGCGGGACCGTCAAGCCGACCGCGCGGTACCCGGCCGCCGCGGAGGCGGGGCTCGCGAGCGACGACCGGCCGGCGCTCATCGTGGGGTTCCGGTCGCTGACCGAGTACGACGCGCGGGCGTTCGCGGGTCGGCTGGAGGCCGCCGGCGTCCCGTTCGACGTCGCCGGCGTGGAGGTAGAGTTCGCCGAGGCGTTCCGGGCCGACGCGAAGGTCACACGGCTCGCGAAGGCGCTCGACCACGACGAGGCGATCGACGGGGTCCCCGCCCGCGAGGCGCTGGCGAAGGCGGTCGGCCCCCACCTCCACGACGTGATCGACGAGGCGGGCGGCGTCGACCGCGTCGAGCGCGTCGGCTTCCCGGCGTTCCTCGGCGACGACCGCGGCGACGAGGTCCGCGCGGAGCTCGCGGACCGGCTCGGCGCCGACGTGTTCGAGATACCGATGGGACCGCCGAGCCTTCCCGGACTCCGGCTGGAAGACCGACTTTTCGACGCGCTCGACGCCGAGGGCGTGAAGTTCGAGACCGGCAACCCCGTTGTCGGGATCGAGACCGAGACGGACGGCCGGGTCGAGACGGTCGCGGTCGACCGGAAGGGCCGGGAGACGCCGTACGGCGCCGACGCCTTCGTGCTGGCGACGGGCGGGCTCGTCGGGAAGGGGCTCGACTCGGACCGCGAGGGCGTCCGCGAGCCCGTCCTCGACCTGCACGTCGAGCAGCCCGACGACCGCTACGAGTGGTTCGTCGACGACGCGTTCGGCGACCAGCCGTACGCGCGCTTCGGCGTCCGCCCCGACGAGCGCGGGCGCCCGCTCGACGGTGACGGCGGCGCACAGTACGCGAACGTCTTCGCGGCCGGCGGGGTCGTCGGCGGCGCGGACGCGGCGCGAGAGAAGTCCGCGAGCGGGGTGTCGCTCGCGACCGGCCTCGTGGCCGGGCGGCAGGCGGCGACGGAGGCAACACAATGACACGACACACGGATGACGGAGACGGGAAGGACGCGAACGGAGCGAACGGTACCGACGGAGAGCGCGGCGGCGTGAGCGAGCCGTCGACCGGCCCCGGCGTCCCGGAGACCGGCCGCGACGAGCAGCCGTCGATCTTCGTCCCCGACGACGGATCGGGCGGGGAAGCCGCCGCCACCGACGGGGGCGTCGAGAGCGCGACCGGCGGCTCCGACTCGGCGGAGCTCGACCCGGGCGCGTACGACCCGGTCGACGTCTTCCCCGGCGGCGACCTCGACCTCCGCGAGGGGGCCGACTCCTGTTACAAATGCACGAGCTGCGACACCTCCTGCCCGGTCGCCGAAGTCGACGACGAGTTCCCGGGCCCGAAGTTCCAAGGGCCCGAGCAGTGGCGGCTCAAGCGCAAGGACGACCACGACATCGACGAGTCGATCACCTCCTGTTCGAACTGCATGCGCTGTGACGACGCCTGCCCCTCCTCGGTGCCGCTCTCGCAGATGCACAACGAGGCGCGCGGCCAGTTCGTCGAAGCGCAGATGGAGAAGCTGTCGGTGGAGTACGTCCGGAACCGCATCCTCGCGAACTACCGCACGTCGGCGCGGCTGGCCAGTATGTTCCCGCGGACCGCCTCGTTCGCGATGAACTTCGGGCCGGTCCGGTGGGCGATGGAGAAGACGCTCGGGATCCCGAAGGAGCGCGACTTCCCCGAGTTCGCCACGGAGACGTTCCGCGAGTGGTGGAAGGCCCGCGGCGGCGCGCAGGTTGAGAGCTCGGACAAGCGCGTGGCGTACTTCCACGGCTGCTACTCCAACTACAACACCCCCGAGGTCGGCAAGGCGATGGTCCGCGTGTACGAGCACTTCGGCTACGAGGTGATGGTCCCCCCGCAGAAGTGCTCCGGCACGCCGATGTTCGCGAACGGGATGCTGAAGGACGCGCGCCGACACGCGGAGACGAACGTCGAGAACATGGTCGAGGCGATCGGCGAGGGGGCTGACGTGATCGCCTCCTGTACCTCGTGTTCGCTGTCGCTCAGACAGGAGTACCCCGAGCTGTTCGACATCCACGGGATCGAGGACCTCTCGGAGCACACCTACGAGGCGTTAGAGTACCTCCGGATCCACGAGGACTTGGAGGGCGAACTCGCTGGGACGAAGCTCGCGGACGAGCAGTCGTTCGCCTACCACGCGCCGTGTCACGCCCGCAATCAGGGGCTCTCCCGGCAGGCCGTCGAGACGTTCCGCGACGTCGACAACGTGACCATGGAAGACGTCGGCGACTCCTGTTCCGGCATCTCGGGCACCTACGGCTGGAAGGAGGAGAAGTACGAGAAGTCGATGAAGATCGGCGAGGAGATGTTCGAGCACATGGAGGACGCCGAGGGCGACGTGGGGATGACGGAGTGCCCCACCTGCGCGATGCAGATGGAACACGGCACCGGCTACGAGATCAAACACCCGCTTCAGCTGCTCGAAGAGACGGTCGCGGCCTGATCGCGTCACGCCCGATTCTCGCGTTTCGATCGGCGCGGCCGGCTTCCGGTCCGCGGCACCGTCCCCGCCCCGGAACACCCCGACAGCACGACGCCGACATCTCCGTTTTTCAACCCGGATAACCACAGACGAACGTTTATTCGTCGGAGTTCCGGAGTCGTCGCACGTGGCTCTCGAACAGCTCCTCGATCGATTCGACGGGGTCGAGCGATCTATCGTGGTCGTCAACCGCACCGACCCCGATCCCGTTCTCAACATGCTCACCGACACGTTCGGCGAGAACGCGGTGGAGGTGGCGGACGAGAACCTCGCGGGCGACGCCGATACCGGATCCGGTCGCGTCGGGGTTCGGTCCGACCGCATCGACGCCCGATCCGACGGAGCGGCTGTCGCCGGCGGGGCGGGGCTCTCCGCCGAGCGGCTGACGATGCGCTCCGCGGACGCGGACGAGGAGCTGGCGATCGACATCGACGCGCTCCGGCGGAACGACGCGGTCCCGTTCGACGGCGACGACCCCGAGTCGGTGGAGAACCTCGTGCTGCTCATTGAGGGCGACGAGGTCGTCGCCGGTTCGACGCTCTCCGAACTCGGGGACGCGGTGCTGTTCGTGAACTCGGACCTGTACGTCACCGGGAGCCGGACGCTGGACGACGTCGACCTCCCGTCGGTGATCAGCCGGCTCAGCGACACGACCTTCACCCTCCGCGGCTACCCGGAGTCGAACCGACAGAAGCTCCTCCTCATCACCATCTCCCGGTTCATCGAGCGCACCGCGTGGATGGCCGGCGACGGGACGCTGCGGTCGTCGTTCCAGCGGCTCTCGCGGATCGACGACGAGGCCGGGACGCGCGAGGTGTACGAGAGCGTGGCCGACGCCGGCGTCGACACCCACCTGTACGGAGTGCCGGACGACGTGCCCCGCGGCCTCGACGCGGTGATTCACGGGGGCGAAAAACGAGATTTCATCCGTAGCTGGTTCGTCGTATATCGTCCCCCAGCGGGGCCGCAATCGGTCGTCGACGACGCGGGCCCGGACCTCAAGCGCGGCATCGAGGGCGGGGTCGGTCTCTTCGCCGTCGAGGCGGAGCCGCGGGTCTGGCGCGGGATGTGGACGTTCGACACGGGGCGAGTCCGCGCGCTGAACCGCTACATCGAGCGGAATCTGTAACGTCGACGAAACGTAGCCAACGCGGGTCGCGAACCCGTCTGTCTCTCTCGCGGACCGAATCCAACCCGTGAGTTCATATTCTCCGAGCGGTGACGGGGGAGCATGTTCACGGAGCGGTCCGACCTCGTCGGCGACGACGACCCGATCCGCGGGTACGGCGTCACCGTGACGCCGGGGCGAGACGGACCGCTCGTTTTCGTCGCCGGGTACGGCGAACCGAACCGGCTGTACGCCCGCGACGGCGACCGCCTCGTCGACACGGCCTGCGGCATCGTCGCCGACGGAACCCGCCACGGGATGGGCGTCTGCGCGGCCGATCTCGACGCCGACGGCTGCGAGGAGGTGTACGTCCACAACTGCACCAAGGGCGTCGACGGCGGCGGCGACCCCGACCTCCTCTTGAGCCGGCTCGAATCGGACGGCTACCGCTGGACCGACGTGTTCGCGCTCGACGTGAACGCGGACCGCCTCGACGTGCGCGCCGGCCGGTCCGTCGCCGCGCTCGACCGCCTCGGGACCGGTCGGTACGGGGTCGCCGTCTCCGGGTACGCCGCGCCCCTCGCGTTCTACGAGCTCGGCGACGACGGCGAGATCACCGACATGGCCGACGCCGTCGGGCTAGAGGTCGACGGCGGCTGCCGGTCGCTGCTCGCGGTCCCGCACTGCTCCGGCGCGGGCGACCTGTTCGCGGGCGTCGAGCGCGGCCCGAACCGGCTGTTCCGGAACGAGAACGGTCACTACGACCCGACCGGCGGAGGCGCGCTGGCCGACCCCGCGGGCGACACCCGCGGCGCCGCCCTCGTCGACGAGGGCGGGACGTTCGCGTTCGCGGTCGGCAACGAGAACGGATCGAACCGCCTCCTCCGTCACACGCCCGCCGGCGGGTTCGAAGACGTCGCACCGCCGGCGCTCACCGAGCCAGACCTCGTCCGGACCGTCGTTGCGGCCGATTTCGACAACGACGGCCGCGAGGAGCTGTTCTACAACGTCTCGGGCGAGCCGAACCGGCTCTACGAGCGGGTCGGCCGGGACGGGTCGAACGCGGGACCGGACGCCTCCCGCTGGCAGCCCGTCGACCCCGGATCCGCCGCCGATCCGGACGGTTTCGGAACGGGCGCGGTGGCGGCTGACCTCGACGGCGACGGCGTTTTGGAGCTCCTCGTAGTCCGCGGCGAGGTCGCCGCACAGCCGATCGCGACCTACGAGGTCCCGGGCGCCGCCGACGCCGGGTGGCTCCGCGTCCGGCCGACGACGCGTCACGGGGCGCCCGCCCGCGGCGCCGTGGTCAGACTGGAGACGACGGCCGGGACCCAGCGCCGCACCATCGACGCCGGCGGCGGCTGCCTCTGTCAGACGGAGCCGGTCGCGCACTTCGGGCTCGGCGGGGCGACGCCGCGTCGGGCCGTCGTTCGGTGGCCAGACGGCCGCGAGCGCGTTTTGTCCGACCCCGCGCCGGACGCGGAGATCACGGTCGAGCACCCCTCGAAGCGGCAGTTGTCGCCGAGCGAGAGCGGCCGTATCCGCGGCGACCGGTCGCTCGGGCGGTAGACGGCGGCGTCGACGTCGACGGCGAACCGCAATCGCCCGGCCAGAACTGCCGCCCCTCGCAGGTTCAAGTGTCCGGGGACGCACGGACGGGTATGGTAGATCCGACTTCCGACCTCGAGGAGGACGTCGACGAGGAGTCCGCGCCGCGCTGCGTGACCTGCGGGGGGCCGGCGCTGGGCGTCGGTCGCCGAACCGTCACCTGGGTCGACGGCGCCGACGTCGTACATCGACACTTCTGTTCGCAGGCCTGTCGCGACGACTGGGAAGACGAGCGCCCCTAGGCGGACGGCCGACCCGAGTGATCGGCGGATCGCGCGGACTCGGGCTCAGCGGACCCGGGCTCAGCGGACTCGGGCTTGACGAACAACCTCTCGCGGGAGGCTTTTTCAGTACGGGGGTGGTATCCGCAGGTATGATATCGCTCGACGAGGCCGTGACGGCCCGACTTGAGTCGCACGGCGAACGGTTCGAGGTGCTGATCGACCCCGACGCGGCACTCGCGATGAAACGGGGGGAGTTCGAGGGCGACCTAGAGGACGTGATCGCCGCCGAGGACGTGTTCGAGAACGCCTCGCGCGGCGACCGCCCGACCGAAGAGGACTTAGAGACCGTGTTCGGTACGACCGACCCGCTTTCGATCATCCCCGAGGTCGTCGAGCGCGGGGAGATCCAGATCACCGCCGAGCAGCGCGAAGAGATGCAAGAGCGGAAGCACAACCAGCTCGTCACCACTATCACCCGCAACGCCGTGAACCCGCAGATGGACGACTCCCCGCACCCGCCCGAGCGGATCGAGCGCGCGCTGGAGGAGGCGGGGTTCCAGATCGACCCGATGGAGCCCGTGGAGAACCAGGTCGACGACGCGCTGGAGGCGCTCCGCCCCGTCATTCCGATCCGATTCGAGGAGGTGACGATGGCGGTCCAGCTCCCCGCGGACTACGCTGGCTCGGGCCAAGCACAGATCCGCGAGTTCGGCGATCTGGAGCGCGAGGAGTGGCAGAACGACGGCTCGTGGGTCGGCGTGCTCACCTTCCCCGCCGGCTTACAGAACGACCTGTACGACCTCGTCAACGAGGTCACCTCGGGCGAGGGCGACGCCCGCGTGATCAAGGACAAAGACGAACTGCGAACGCGGTAGGGTCGGCGCGTCGCGGGCGCGCCGACTGTTGCGCCCGGACCGACCGCCTTCTGACCGACCGTCATACGTGCCGGGGCCGGGAGCTTCATGCCCCGCGGCTGACCTCTTCTCCGGCATGCACGAGCGCGCGGCGGAGTTCGCGGCACGGGTGCGGGACAGGTACGGCGTCGACCTCGACGTGCTGGAGTTCGACGCCGGCACGGAGACGGCGGCCGCGGCGGCCGACGCCGTCGGCTGTGACACCGCGGCGATCGCCTCCACCATCGTGGTGTCGCTCTCGGACGGGGACGGCGACACCGACGACGGGACCGACGGAGACCGCCTCGTCGCCGCGATCACCAGCGGCGCGAACCGGCTCGATCTGGACGCGGTCGCGGCCCACTTCGGAGCGGCGGCGGCGGCGATGGCGGACCCGGCGCGCATCCGCGAGGCGGTCGGCTGGAGCATCGGCGGCGTCCCCCCGCTGTGTCACGACGCCGCGCTCCCGACCGTCTTCGATCCGACGCTGGCCGAGTACGACACCGTGTACGGCGCGGCGGGGACGCCGAGTGCGGTGTTCGCGATCGACCCCGAGCGGCTCGCGGCGCTCGCGAACGCGACGACCGTCGATCTCACCGAGTGAGGGCGATCGGCGGCGCCCCCCGCTTGCGGCGGTCGACAGCGTCCTCGACCACGACGGTCGACGGCCCGCCCGCCGTTGTTAACTCCCCCCGCTCTCCGCGACCTGTTTTATTAATTTAGAGTTGTGAAATAACAACTTTTTACTATTAACGGCCGAAAGGGATCGGTATGAGCCACTCACGTCGGTCCGTGCTGACGCGCGGGGCTGGCCTGTTGGCCGCCGGAGCGGCGACCTCGATCGCCGGCTGTTCGGGCGCCGCGGACGGGGAAGCCGCCGGATTCGACGGCGGCTATGCGGCCTTCTTCACCCTGAACGACTGGGCGAACGAGGTCGTCGGCGACCGCGCGAGCTTCGAGAATCCGGTCGAAGTCGGTCGGCTCGGGCACGGCTGGACGCCCGACGGGACCCTCGCGGCGGACGTCGCCTCGACGGACGCGTTCGTCTATCTCGACAGCCTCGAGTTCGCGTGGGCGCAGGACCTCGCCGCGACGCTCGAAGCCGACTACGACTCCGTCGCGGTCGTCGACGCGCTCGCCGACGTCGGGGACGACCTCCTCGACTGGGACCGCTCGCACGAGGGCGAGGGGGAAAGAGACGGACACGAGGGAGAGGGGGACGAACACGACGAGGACACTCGGGACGACCGCCAGTACGATCCCCACGTCTGGGTCGATCCAGTCCTCGCGGCGCGGATGGTCGAGACCATCGCCACGGGGTTGGGTGAGGCCGACCCCGAGAACGCCGACGCCTACGCCGCCAACGCGACCGCGTACGGGGAGGAGCTCGCCGCGGTCGACTCCGGGTTCGAGTCGATCGCCGCGGACGCCGACCGCGACGTGGCGGTCATCGCGGGGCACAACTCCTTCCAGTACTTGGAGGCGCGCTACGGGTTCCGCCTCCACTCGCCGGTCGGCGTCTCGCCGCAGAACGAACCGAGCCAGAGCCAGATCGCTGACACCATCGAACTGGTGAACGCGGCGGGGATCGACACGGTCCTCTACGACCGCTTCGAGTCGACGACGCTCGCCGAGACGGTCGTCGAGAACAGCGACGCCACGGAGATGCGGGCGGTCAGTCCGGCCGGCGGAACGACCGAGGAGTGGAACGACGCCGGCTACGGCTACCTCGAGCAGATGACTGAGGTCAACCTCCCGGCGTTCGAGCGGGCGTTCGGGGTCCAATGACCCGACTCCTCAGCGCGTCGCCGGTCGACCGCCACCTCGCGGGCGACGGCGACGAACGAGGAGTAAAAGAGCTAAAGCCTCGGGCGGTTCAGACACGAGACACGCAGTGACCGCAATCGTCGACCTCGACGGCGTGACGTTCGCTTACGGCGACACCGTCGCCGTGAGCGACGTCTCTCTGACTGTCGAGGAGGGTGACTTCCTCGGGCTCGTCGGGCCGAACGGCTCCGGGAAGACGACCCTGCTCCACCTCATGCTCGGGCTCCACGAGCCCGATGAGGGCACGGTCGAGCTGTTCGGTCGGCCGATCGACGAGTTCGACGACGGCGGTCGGATCGGCTACGTCTCACAGCAGGCGACGAGCCGCGGCGGGTCGATGCCCGTCACGGTCCGCGAGTGCGTCACCATGGGCAGGTTCGCGCACGCCGGTCGGGGGCGGCTCGCCGACGCGGACCGCGCCGCCGTCGACGACGCCATCGAGACGGTCGGGATCGGCGACCTCGCCGACCGGCTCGTCACCGAGCTGTCGGGCGGCCAGAAGCAGCGCGCGTACATCGCCCGCGCCCTCGCGAGCGACGCCGACCTCCTCGCGCTCGACGAGCCGACGGTGGGCGTCGACGCCGAGTCGCGCGACGCCTTCTACGCGCTGCTCGACGAGCTGAACGACGACGGGATCACCATCATCCTCATCGAGCACGACATCGGCGTCGTCACCGACCGCGCGAACCGCATCGCCTGTATCAACACCGAGCTGTACCACCACGGCGACACCGAGTCGTTCGTCGAGAGCGACGCCCTCGCCGAGGCGTACGGCGCGACCGGCCAGGTCGTCCACCACCACCACTGATGAGCGGGGCATCGCCGACGAGCGGCCGAGAACTTCGCCGAACTGCGGAGCTCGCCGGGATCGGCCTCACGGCGGTCGTCGCGGTCGCGATGCTCGCCTTCCTCCTCCTCTACTGGGCGCAGGGCCTCCCCGTCGCCGGCGACCTGTACGCCGCGTTCCGGTCGCTCGGACGGGGCATGGACGCCGCGTTCGGGACGAACGTGTTTCGCCACCCGATCATGTGGCAGTCGATGGCGGTCGGCGTGCTCGTCGGCGTCGTCGCGCCGCTCGTCGGGTCGTTCCTCGTCCACCGCGAGATGGCGCTGATCGGCGAGACGCTGGCGCACACGGCGTTCGCCGGGGTCGCGATCGGCATCCTCGTCAACGCCTCGACCGGGTGGGACAGCTCGCTGCTGCTCGTCGCGCTCGTCGTCGCGATCGCGGGGGCGCTCGCGGTCCAGTGGCTCACCGAGCGCACCGAGGCGTACGGCGACGTGCCGATCGCGATCATGCTCAGCGGGAGCTTCGCGGTCGGCACCCTGATCGTCAGCTACGGGCGCGGGCTGACGGCGATCAACATCGAGGGGTACCTCTTCGGGAACCTCGCGGTCGTCACGGCCGAGGGCGCGCGACTGATGGGCGCGCTCTCCGTGCTCGTCGTCGCCGGGATAGCGCTGACGTACAAGCAACTGCTCTTTATCACCTTCGACGAGCAGGCGGCGCGGGTCGCCCAGCTGAACGTCACCGGCCACAACACGCTGCTCGTCGTGCTGACCGCGGTCGTCGTCGTCGGCGCGATGCAGGTGCTCGGCGTCATCCTGGTCGCGGCGATGCTCGTCGTCCCCGTCGCGGCCGCCTCGCAGGTCGCCCGGAGCTTCCGCGAGGCGACGTACCTCTCGGTGATCTTCGGTCAGCTCTCGGTGCTCGGCGGCTTCGCCGTCTCGATCGGCCTCGGGCTCCCCTCCGGCGGGTCGATCGTCGTCACCGCGATCGCCGTCTACCTCGCGACGATCGCTCTCTCCGGCTTCTCGGTGACGGCCGTGTCCGCGCACGGGTAGTCCCGGAAGCGACGGCGCGACGGTCGATACCGAGCCGCGTGTGCGCCCCCGGCGTGCGCTTTCCACAGACCCTTATATCCCGACCGCCAGTTGACGGTATGGGAGAGACGGAAACCTACACGATCACCGGTCCCGACGGTGACGAGGAGTCGTTCGAACTGCCCGCCGGTCTCGTCGACGTGCTCAGCGAGCAGGGCGAGCAGGGCACCCGCGTCGTCAGCGACGTCGTGGTGCAGGCGATGGCCCAGCAGGCGCACGTCATCGTCCACCACAGCGAGGGCGACGTGCCCGAGGACATCGCGGAGATGAACGAGACGGCCGCGGAGCTGTTCGAGGAGCGGTTCGGGCAGTCGCTCGAGGACGCGCTCGGCCACTCGCACTGAGACGCGCCCGCGTTTTCCCCCGCTTTTCGCACCCGTTTCCCGGGCCGGCCGGCCGCTTAAGCCGGCGCGGGACGTACGTTCGTCCATGAGTTCCGACTCGGACGCGCCGGTGCTGATCTTCGACGGCGACTGCCCGTACTGCTCCGTCGCGGCGCTCGCGCTCCGCCGGCTGGAGGGCGTCGTCGCGGTGCCGTGGGAGGCCGATCCGGTCGGCCCGTTCCTCGACGCGCAGTTCGGCGCGCGCCCGTTCGCGATGGTGTTCGTCGACCCGCGCGAGCGTCGGGTGTACGCCGGTCGGTCGGCGGCCGAGGAGCTCGCCGACCGCGCGGGCACCCCGGGGATCGTGGGCGGGCTCGTCCGCGACAACTACGACCGGATCGCCGACGTCGTCGGGACGCTGTCCGGCCGCGGCCGCGATCCGGCCGACGTCCACGAGGTGTATCGCCTCACCGACGCCGCGAGCGACCTCGTCGAAAATCTCCGGCCGGCCGCGAGCGACGCGCCGGAGGCGCTGTCGTGAGCGGGGACGGAAGCGGGGGAAGCGACCCCGAGGGCGACGCGTCGCTCGGAGACTCCGGCGGCGGCACGTACACGCTCCTCGTCGACCTCGCGGCTCCCGCCACGGTCGCGGTCGGCGCGCTCGGCGAGCACCGATTCGACGCCGGCGTCTACGCGTACACCGGCAGCGCGCTCGGCGCGGGCGGGTTCTCGCGCGTCGACCGGCCCCGCGGGCCCGCGCGCGGCG
>NZ_JARANT010000033.1 GCF_029889805.1 Halorubrum sp. Boch-26
ACCCCGGTGTGGAGGGCCGCGAGGCGCGCGGCCGGCGCGTCGCTCAGGTCCGGGAGCCGACCGCCGGCGCGCTGGATCCGATCGGCGACGATGATCCCCGGCCCCGCCTGCGCCGTGACGACGCCGACGTTCGGCCCGTCAGGAACGGGACCGCCCGCGAGCGCGCTCGCGGCGTCGAGCAGCTCCGTCGTCGACGACACGGTCGGAACGCCGTACTGTTCGAACCCGGCCACGTACAGGTCGTGATCGCCGGTGAGCGCTCCCGTGTGCGACTCCGCGAAATCGCCGACGTCGGACTCGCCGACCTTGTAGGCGAGTACCGGGACATCCGTTTCCCGACAGGCTTCGAGCAGGTCGCGACCGCGGTCGGTTCCCTCCACGTGGAGGACGATCGCCTCGGTGTCGGCGTGCGCGTCGAAGTACCGGATCGCCTCCGGGAACCCGACGGTCGCGCGGTTGCCGAGCCCGACCATCGCCGAGAGCCCCCGTCCCTCCCGGAGGGTCTGGAAGGCGAGCGCGTGGGCGACGCCGCCGCTCTGGGCGATCACGGCGACGTCCCCCGGCCCGAGCTCTTCGATGCCGCTGGCGAACGACGCCAACAACCCGTCGCCCGGGACGACGAAGCCGCTCGTGTTCGGACCGAGGACGGCCAGATCGTTCTCGGCCGCCGTCTCGGCGATCCGGCGCTGCCGGCGCGCTCCCTCGGGGCCGGACTCCGCGAAGCCGCCGGCGTAGATCACGACCGCTCGGACGCCGGCGGCGGCGCAGTCCTCGACGACATCGGGGACCGCGGCCGCCGGAACCGCGAGGATCGCCAGATCCACCGGCTCGTCGATCGCGGCGATCGACTCGACGAACGGCTCGCCGAACAGCGTTCCCTCTCCGGACGGGTTCACCGGGTACACCCGTCCGTCGAAGCGTTCGAGGTTCGACATCACCTCGTGACCGACCTTCTCGGGCGAGGACGACGCCCCTACCACCGCGACTGACCGCGGGTGAAACAGCGTTTCGATATCCATAGACCCATTACAGATACCGGCCCGTTAGCTGTTTCGACGGCGTCAACCTTACTCGCCGGTGGAGGGCGATCGTCGCCGAAAACGAACGTCGTCGGTCACTCGGGTCGCCCGTCGAACCGGACGAACCGCTCGATCTTCCGGCTCGCGCCCGACGTGACGCTCTCGCCGTGGAACACGAGCCCGGCCTCGAACTCGTAGTCGAGGAGGCGCTCGAGGCTCTCGTCCGCACGGTTCAGGTCCGCGGAAAAGAAGCCGGGCGGCAACACGAAGTGGCCCGCGGGCAGTCCCCGGGCGGTCGCGCCGAACACCGCGTCACCGAGCACCGCGACATCCCGTGACTCGTCGACGAGCGCGTACGCGTCCTCGGTGTGGCCCGGGACGTGGACCGCTTCGAACGGGCCGACCGCGTCTCCGTCCTCGAAGCGATGGTCCGGCTCCACGCCGAGGGCCGCCTGACACTCCGCCGGGACCCACGATTCGAGGTCGAGCGCGTCGACGAGCCCCGCCAGCCCGCCGACGTGGTCGCCGTCCCCGTGCGTGACCGCGATCCGCTCGGGATCGATCCCGAGGTCGTCCACGGCGTCGACGACGGTGTCCACCGTGTCGCCGAAGCCCGCGTCCACGATCGTCGGGACCTCGCCGTCGACGACGAACACTCGGTATCGGCCGCCGTTCGTCTCTCGAACCGTTACGTCGTACACGTCGGGGACGACTTCGGAGGTCTTCGTCATCACCACACCGTCGCGGCGGAGAGCTGTTCAATCTTCCCGTGTCGGCAGCGGCGGCAGACGGGGGTTCCAGTGGCTGACACGAGTTGCGGCGGGAGACGCGGGCTGTGCCGGACCTCGCCGACATCTTTTTGCGACCCAAGTCGTTAATGGGAGTATGGCTGAGTTCGAAAACCCGTACGCGGCCGAGGATCCGTTCGTCGAAGCGCACTTCGACTGTCTGGAATGCGGCGGCAAGCTCTGGGAGTACGCCGTGCAGAGGAGCATGGTGTGTGAAGACTGCCGGAGCACGTTCCGGACCGCGGATGTCTTCGACGCCCGAGTGACCGGCGCGTAGCGGCGTGCTGGCCGAGAGTTGCGACAAAACACTTATGATTGTGCTGTGGTAACAATAGTACGACATGGCCCAGAAAGACCCCGAGGAGCTGCTAGAGCTGAGCTCCGAGACCAGAACGATACTCGAGGAGCAACACCTACGCCCGCTGTGGGAGGTCGAAGACGATTTCGGAACCGTCATCGACGATCTGGAAGCGGACATCTGGAAGTGGGACGAGATCCAGACCGCCATCGATCACATCGAGGACGACGTGCCGATCGCCGACCTCCCGCCCGGGTTCCAGCGACGGGTGGCCGTCCCGATCAACGCCTCGATCGGCAACTCGATCTCGAACACGATCTACGTCGGGATCCAGACGGTATCGCCGGGCGAGACGGCGCCGTCGCACCGCCACGGGGCGAACGCGCTCCGCTTCACTATCGACGGGGCCGAGGACATGAAGACGGTCGTCGCCGGCGAGGAGTTCCCGATGAAGGACAACGACCTGATCACCACGCCGCAGTGGGAGTGGCACGACCACGTCAACGACTCCGACGAGACCGCCGCGTGGCTCGACGTGCTCGATCTGCCGCTCGTCCTCGACTCGCTCAACGCGTCGAACGTCTTCGAGAACCACGAGCTGGAGCGCCAGCCCGTGACGAAGACGCAGGGGTACTGGGACTCGCAGTACGGGCGCGGCCGGCCGACCGACGAGAAGTCCGACGGGAGCATTCCCGGTCCCTTCGAGGGGATCCGGGAGCCGACGCCGCCGTATCGATTCGGCTGGGACGAGATGCTCGAGTCGCTTCATCAGCGCGCCGACAACGACGATCCGGACCCGCACGACGGGTACAGCCTCTCGTACGTGAACCCCGCGACCGGTGCCGACCCGCTGTTCCCCACGATGTCGTTCCGCGCACAGCTGCTCAACGATGGTCCCACGGACCCCCACTTCCACAACGCCACCGAGGTGTTCTTCGTCATCGACGGCGAGGGTGCGACCCACGTCGACGGGGAGGCCCTCGAGTGGGGGAAATGGGACATCTTCGTCGTGCCGCCGGACGCGACGCACCACCACGAGCCCGACGACGAGGCGACGCTGCTCGGCATGAGCGACCGACCGGTGCTTGAGGCGTTCAACTTCTACGCCGAGGCGGAACCCTCGTCGTGAGATCCCCCCAGTGACCGACTCGTGGGACTCTGATCGAGGTTCGGTCCCGTTGCTCCCGATCCGTCACCTCCCCGCATTCGTCACGGTTCGTCGCCTTCTCGCGTCTTTATGCGGCCGCGACCGACGCCGACCGCCGTCGGTCGCTTGAAGTACCGGAGCCACGAACACCGCCCGATGACCGGCGCACCCCGCGGCGAGCACGAACCCGAGGCCCGGACGAACTCGACCCGCCGAGTGCGAGCGGTCGCGCTCGCCCGCCTCGTCCAGCCGACTTTCCTCGCGCCGGCCGTCGCGACCGCGGTTCTCGGCGGGCTGTTGGCTCCCGCTCCCGACGCCGGGGTCCTCGTCGGACACGCGATGGCGGTCGGACTGGCGGTGTACGCAGCGCACCTCCGAGACGCGTTCGTCGATCGGTTCCGCCGCGGGGAAGAGCCGGCGGGCGGAACGACCCCTCGGCTGCTTCGGCGGTCGTTCGCGGCAACGACGGCCGCCTTCTGGACGACCGTCGCCGGTCTCTGTGTCGCCGTCGGCCCGACCGCCCTCCTCGCGGTCGGGCCGGTCTGGGTGTTGGCCGCGCTCCACGCGCCCTTCCTCGACGTGAGGCCGGTCGGCTCCGCGACCGACTACGCGGCCGGCGTCGCGCTTGCGCTCGTCGGCGGATACGCCCTTCAGACGGCAACGGTCTCAGGCGAGGTGCTCGCGGTCGCGGGAGCGCTGGGGACCGCCCTCGTGGCGATCACCGTCTCGGTGGACGCGCTCGACGCCGACTTCGACCGAGCGATCGGCAAGCGGACCGTCCCGGTCGCGCTCGGGAGCGAACGGGCCGACCGCCTCGCCGCGACGCTGTTTCTCGCCGCCGGCGCCGCCGTCGTCCTCGCCGTCGGGTACGGGGCGTTACCGGTCGGCGCGCTACCCGCGGCCGCGGTGACGCCGGTGGCCGCGGCGGCGGTCTTCGCGCGTCCCCGTGAACGGGCGGTACTCGCACAGATGGCGGCGCTGTACCCGTTCCTCGCGCTACTCGTCGTTCCGGTGTGTCTGGTCGGCACCGCGGCCTGCGGCGGGCTCCTCCGGAGCCTCGCGTGGTGATGGCGACGCTCGGACGGGGTTCGGGCACCGCGGTGACGCCGCTCGACCGCGCGGGTAATCATGGTGTGTCGTACCAAATATTTTATAACCTGCGCTCTGTTGAATGCCAGTATGTTACAGGCAGAAGGCGTCACGAAGTCCTTCGGCGGGCTCGTCGCCGTCAACGACGTGAGCTTCGACGTCGACGACGACGAGATCGTGGGACTGATCGGCCCGAACGGCGCGGGCAAGACGACGCTGTTCAACACGATCACCGGCGTTCATCCTCCGAACGAGGGGACGATCACGCTCGACGGGACGGAGCTGACCGGACGCAAACCCTTCGAGATCGCACAGCAGGGCGTCGTCCGGACGTTCCAGACGGCGCGGACGTTCAACGAGTCGACCGTCCTCGAGAACGTCACCGTCGGAGCGGTCTTCGGCAACGACGAGGACCCCGAGTCCGCCGAGGAGACGGCCCGTGACTGCCTTTCGTTCGTCGGGCTCGCCGACCGGGCCGAGGCGGAGGTGTCGGGTCTCAACCTCGCCGACCGGAAGCTGCTCGAACTGGCCCGCGGTCTCGCGACCGACCCGAAGTTCATGCTGGTCGACGAGATCGGGAGCGGGCTCACTCCGGCGGAGCTCTCGACGCTCACCGACACCCTTGAGCGAACCTGCCACGACCGCGGCATCTCGGTCTTTTGGATCGAACATATCATGGACGCAATCATGGGCGCGACCGATCGGATCATCGTCCTCGATCAGGGACAGAAGATCGCCGACGGCCCGCCGGCGGAGGTCCAGAACGACGAGCGCGTCACCGAGGCGTACCTCGGAGGTGGTGGGGAGTGACGATGCTCGAAGTCGAGGATCTCAACGTCGGATACGGAGACCTCCAGGTCCTCTGGGACGTGTCGATGACGATAGCGGAAGACGACGACGTCGTCGCGCTCGTCGGGCCGAACGGGACCGGAAAGACGACCCTGATGAAAACGCTCTCGGGGATCGTCGAGCCGACGAGCGGTCGGATCGAACTGTTCGGCGAGGACACCGCGGCGTACGACGCCGACGAAATCGTCTCGCTCGGGTTCGTCCAAGTCTCGGAGGGACGGAACCTCTTCGGGGAGATGTCCGTCTACGAGAACCTGCGGATGGGCGCGTACAGACACCGCGACGAGTTCGAAGACACCCTCGAAGAGGTGTACGAGATGTTCCCCGTCTTAGCGGAACGGCGCGATCAGGAGGCCGGGACGCTAAGCGGCGGCGAACAGCAGATGCTCGCGATCGGACGCGGGCTGATGTCACAGCCGGACCTGCTCGCGCTCGACGAGCCGTCGGGAGCGCTGGCCCCGCAGCTCGCCGAGCGCGTCTTCGAGAAGATCCAGCAGATAAGCGACGATGTAACCGTCCTGCTCGTCGAACAGCACGTCGACCGGGCGCTCGGTCTCGCCGACAGGGCGTACCTCCTCGAGAACGGCCGCATCACGCAGACCGGAACCGGCGAGGAGATGCTCGAAAGCGACCACGTCCGCAAGGCGTACCTGAGCGGGTAACGCCCGCGACCCTGAGAGGGCGAGACCGCGAGGGAGCCGGCACGCCCTTCGGCCGGTTCCCGCCGTCTGATCAGTCGTACTCCTCTCCCTTCCGGCCGGTCGCGTGCTCGACGCGGAGTTCGACCCGTCGGGATCCCGTGATGGGTTCCGACGGGGGGAAGATCGTCGGGAACCACGCGTTGTCGTCCATCGTCTCTTCCATGTGTTCGACGTCTTCCTCGGCGACATCGAACAGCGGTCCCGACGCGATAACGCTGCGCCAGTCGAACTTCGAAGTGGTTTCGTACGCCGTCAGCGTCGCCGTCTCGGTCTGTTCGAGCAGCGATAGCTTGCGGCTCTCCTCGCCGAACCGGAGGAGCGTCAAGAACACGCGCTCGCCGTCGTACCCGAAGGAGATGGGAACGCCGTACGACTCTCCGCCGTCGGAAAGCGACAGGGTCCCGTGTCCCAGTTCCCGCAGGGTTCGGTCCACCTGATCGCCGGTCATCTCCACGCCTTTGACCGTGGACACGTCGTCATCGCTCATTGTGAGGTCACGCTTGCGGGTACGAGCACCCGGATAATAATTCCCCCGCCGAATACGGGAGCCGCTCGGCCGGTCGACCTGCCGAATCCGGCCGTCAGTACTCGGACGGATCGACCGCGTCGAGGACGTCCGTCCGGAACTCCTCGGTCAGGTCGAAGTCGCCGTCGGGGTAGTAGTCCGGCGCTTCGATCTCGAAGCCGCTCCAGATGAGCTGGTACTGGTCGAGCTCGCCCCATTCGGTGTACTGGATCGGGTTCGCGTAGATCGTGTCGAACTCGATCTCTCGCATGGCGTCGCTGAGCCCCTCTCGACTGATCTCGTCCGCCTGACGGAGCCCCTCGGCGATGAGGTGGCCGGTCACGTAGCCGACGGCCTGCGTGGGGCCGAAGTACTCGCCGGTGTCCTCGTAGAACTGCTGGGCGACCTCCTGGTACTCGTCCGAGTAGACGTCCGGGAGGTGACCGAACATGAACCCCTCGGCGACGTCGTCGCCGATCGCTCCGTAATTGGACTCCGGCGGCGACACCGCCGCGGTGAACACCTCCGGTTCGAGGTCGACTTCGAGCATCTGCCGGTACATGTCGTTCAGCCCCGGCGGGTGGCCGGAGCCGACGAGGATGTCGAGGTCGTCGGGCATGTCCCGGAGGTACGGCACGAAGTCGCTCTCGCCGACCGGGGCCATCGCCTCGGTGAGGTCGAGGTCGTCCGGGAACACCCGACTGATAGCGGTCTCGGCCGCGACCCCCCACGCGTAGTCGCCGTTGATCGCGCCGACGGTGTCGAACCCGCGATCTTCGATGATTCCGGCCACGCCCTGAATGAACGCCGGAGCCGGCGGGAGTGCGGTACGGAACGTGTATCGCGAATCTTGGTCGAGGATACTGATGTCGCCGGCCGCGTGCAGGAACAGCGGCACTGAGAGGTCCTCTGCGGTCTGTGAGGCCGTAACGCCGACGTCGCTCGACACGGGGCCGACCGCCGCCACGGCGTCCTCGGACTCGACCTTGCTCGTGAGGATCGAGGCCGCCTCACCGGGGTCGGACTCGGTGTCGGTGGCGCTGTGCTCGAGTTCGCGCCCCTCGATGCCGCCCTCGTCGTTGACCTCCTGGAACGCGTACTCTATCCCGAGGGTGAGGGTATCGCCGTACAGCGCGAACGGGCCGGAGTACGGTTGCAGGCCCGCGACGACGATCGACTCCTCGCTGTCCCCGTCGCCGCCGTCACCGCCGTCGTCGCCGACGAGGCACCCGGCGAGCGCGGTGACGCCCGCACCGGCCCCGGTGGTCTTCAGAAACTGTCTCCTACTCGACGTATTCGTGATATCTTTTGTCATAGGGCTTCTGATAGAGTATGTGTGCTTCCCTATCTTTAATGTTTTTATGTAATCTATATTCGCGGCGACGGTAGTGGGCCCGCCGGCCCGGACGCCGGGAGCGACTATCGTTCGCAGCGCTCGGTCGGGGTCGGGAGAACGACGCGACGAGAAGGAGGGCGGCCTCAGTCCGTGACGATCGATTTGATCGTCGATTTGAGTCCGAGCCGCTCGTTCAGGACGTCGTCCAAGAACGGGACGATCCCGCTGCGGAAGTACAGGAACAACACGATGAGCAGGAACCCGAACACGACGGTCCGCCACTGACCGAAGGCCTGGAGCTCCTCGTTGATGTAGACGATCACTGCCGCGCCGACGATCGGCCCGAGCATCGTCCGGATCCCGCCGACGATGAGGATGATCAACACGAGGACGTCGATGACGCTGAACTCGAACATCGCCGGGAGGACGAGCGAATCGAGCTGCGCGTACAGCGGTCCGACGAGCCCGATAATGAAGGCGCTCGTGAATCCGGCGAGCGTCTTGTACCGCACCACGTTAACCCCGATGGCCTCGGCGGCGATCTCGTCCTGCCGGATCGCGTCGAAGGCCATCCCGTACTTCGAGTGCTGAATGTAGTGGTACAGCACCATAACGCCGGTCAGAAGCGCCAACACCACGTAGTACAACACCACGTGGTCGTACACGCCCAAGGCGTTCTGCAAGGGCTCGAGCCCGAGCCCCGAGAACCGGAACCCGGTGCTTCCGGCGGTAATGTCTCTCGCCCCAACGAATGTCTCGATGATCGCGAGCTGTAACGCGAGCGTCAAGATCGCGATCAGGATGACCGTGAACCGGCGCCGCGCGGCGACGTAGCAGACGAGTCCGCCGAGCACGCCCGCCAGCGTCGCGCCGATGAGCATCGTCAGCCACGGCGACACGCCGAGCGCGTCCGCCGTGAGTGCCGTTCCGTACGCGCCGAGTCCGGTGAGCGCCCCCACGAACAGGAACAGCTGGTCGGTGTGTCCGAACACGATGTTCAGCGCCAGCGCCAGCGTGGCGAACACCAGCGCGAGGATGAACAGCCGCGAGATGTACGTGTAGCTCGGGTTGAAGAAGAACACCGGAAGCACCGCGAGCACCGCGACGACGACGGGTATTCGAAGGCGGTCCCAACTCAGGCCGGAGAGGGTGTGTTGTGCAGACATTGGCTTACTTAATCTGTTCCGGGCGAACGATCAGGACTGCGATCGCGACCCCGAAGAGGACAATTTCCGAGATGTACGCGCCCACGAACGCGCTCGTGAACGTGACGACGATTCCGAGCAACAGCCCCGCAATCGCGGCGCCGAGAACGCTCGTCACGCCGCCGACGATGGAGACGATGATCGCGTAGATAGTGAGCTCGAAGCCCGTCGCGACCGAGACTTCGAACGTGAAGCTGTACAGTATCCCGGCGATCCCGGCAATGGACGTGCTCAAGAGGAACACGTAGGTCCGCATCCGACGCGGACTGATACCGCACAGTATCGCCCCGGTCTCGTCTTGGAGGACCGTCCGCATGGCGCCGCCGAGGTACGTCCGACTGAAGAAGTAGTACAGGACCGCGAACACCGCGACCGCGACCCCGATCACCGCAATCGACGACCCTCGAATCTGAATTCCCGCCACCGACAACGAGGATATCCCGCTGCTCAGCGAGTAGCTCGACGGGTACGTGATGAACAGGAGCCCGTCGAGAAACGTCGCGAGCCCGAGGGTGGTGAAAATGCCGAGGAGGATCCGCTCGTCGCCTTCGGACCGGTACACCAGCGAGAGCAGCGACCTGTCGACGGCGAGCCCGAGCAGCGCAACGGCGAGGACGGCGATCGGGATGGCGGCGAAAAGCGTTCCCGTGAGCCCGAGCAGTTCCACCCCGAGGATGATAGCGATCACCGAGAAGACGCCGAGCGCGAGGTTCAATACGCCGCCGAGCCCGAACACGACGGTGATCCCAACGCCGAGGAGCGCGAACACGAGCCCCCGGGAGATCCCGTCGACTAACAGTTCGATCATCTGTATTCCGGTATCCATTTTGTGCTAACGCTATTTTGTAAGGGTTTAATGATTATGATGGTGCCTTGAGATTTCATCGGGGATCGAATAGACAGTGACAACTCCTGGCGGGCCGCGTCATCGCCGACCGGCGTCAGTTTCGCACCGACCGTCCGTGCTCCCGATTTCGAGCCGCTCAGAAGAACTCCGTGTGCACCTCTTCGCGCCGGATCTTTCCGGTGCTTGTCCGCGGGAGCGGGGCGTCGACGATCGTGTACTCTCGCGGCCGCTTGAAGTCGGCAACGTCGTCGCTGTCGAGGAGGAACTGATCGAGAGCCTCCTCGTCGACCTCGCCGTCCGTTCGAACGACGGCCGCGACGCGGCTCCCCCACCGCTCGTCGTCCAGTCCGACGACTGCGACTTCCTCGATCGCCGGGTGACGAGCGATGACCTCCTCGACTTCCTGCGGGTAGATGTTCTCCCCGCCGCTGATGATCATGTTGTCGACGCGGTCGACGATGTAGAGATACCCGTCCTCGTCGATCCGGGCGACATCGCCGGTCCGCAGCCACCCGTCGGTGAACAGCTCGTCGGAGAGTTCCGGTCGACCGAGGTAGCCGTCGCACATTCCCGGCGACCGGCCGATCACCTCACCCGTCTCGCCGGCGTCGACCTCCGCGGCCGGGTCGAACGCCGCGGGGTCGGCCGGGGTCTCGACCACTCGAAGCTCCCACGTGAACGACTCCTTCCCTATCGTTCCGGGCTTTTCACGCTGGATCTCCGGGTCGGCGAACGCGAGGTTCGGTCCTCCCTCCGTCAGCCCGTACGTGTTGTAGATCCCGTCGGAGAGGTACTCGCCGGCCTCGGTAGCGAGCTTCTCCGTGACCACGGACCCGCCCGTCCGGATGTACGAGAGCGCGGAGAGGTCGTACTCCCCGGCGCGGGCGGCGTCGACGAGCCCGTGGAGCTGCGTCGGGACCGCGAGCAGTCCCGTGGCGTCGTGCTCGTCGAGCAGCGACAGGGTCTCCGTCGGTTTGAACGCCTCTTGCACGACGAGGGTGGCGCCCGCCTGAAGATGCGGGAGGATCCACGCATCGGTCGTCACCATGTGATACCACGGCGTCGTCACGACCGCGACGTCGTGCCGGTCGATCCCGTGTTCCATCACGACCTGCGAGCTCCCGTACCAGAGCTGGTCCTGATCGAACAGCACGCCCTTCGACGCGGTCGTCGTCCCGCTCGTGTACAACACGCCGTGTTCGTTTCCGCACGATTCGGGACGTTCCGGGTCGGTCGCGTCGAGGAGCGCGTCGTAGTCGCGGACGTTGTCGCGGTCGGTCGCCTCGCCGCCGACGCTCACCGCGACTTCGATGTCGGTCCGATCGAGTACCGTGAGCGCCGTCTCGACGTTCGACGCGTCGAACAACAGCAGGCTCGCGTCGGTCGGCTCCAGCATACCGACGAGCTCTCCCGGACTCGCGCGGAACGGGAGCTGAACGTTGGCGGCACCGCGTTTCTGACTCGCGACCATCGCCTCGATCGCCTCGGCGCTGGTGTGTGCAATCGTAGCGATCCGATCGTCGCCGACGAGCCCGTCGAGCGCCGACGCGAGTCGATCGGTCCGTTCGTCGAGTTCGGCATACGTGAATCGTCGGCCGTCGTCGGTCCGCACAGCGTCCTGATCGGGGTGACACCGGACGGACCTGTCGAATGAGTCGATACAATTCATACTATCGTGCGTGCTATTCTCACGTCGATAAGTCACATTAACTATTGTGGTATCCACAGTGGGTCGGGGTGGCGATACCGAGTACGTTCCACGCGCCACGGACAGTACAGATCGCTCGACAGGCGACCTTTTATACCGCTCGCCGAATAGAAGCGAATATGCGATTCGTCCAGTACGACGGCGGACGGCTGGGACTGCTCAAAGACGACGGCAAGGGGATCGTGGACCTCACCGACCGGCTCGACCTCTCCAGGGACGATCCGCTCGCTGAGTACATCGAGCGGGACCTCGACGCGAGCGAGTATGCCGACGAGCCGGCGGACGTCGACCGCGCGGACGTTCACCTCGGGTCACCGGTTCGTCGACCCGGGAAGGTGATCGCCGCGCCGCTGAACTACGAGAACCACATCGAGGAGGCGATCGCGGACAAGGATATCACCACCGACGAGTGGTTCACCATCGAGGACAAGGGGTACTTCCTCAAGGCCCCGTCAAGCGTCGTCGGTCCGGACGACGGGATCGAGCTTCCGTTTTCCGACCGTCGCTGTGACCACGAGATCGAGCTCGCCTTCGTGATGGGCGAAGACGTGAAAGACGCCTCAACGGAGGAGGCGTGGGACGCGATCTTCGGATACACGATCCTGCTCGACATCTCCGTGCGAGGCGATCAGGACCGCTCGAATCGGAAGTCGTACGACACGTTCACCGTGATCGGGCCGAGCGTCGTCACCGCAGACGAAATCGACGACCCGCAGGACCTCTCGCTCGAGCTCAACCTCAACGGCGAAACCAAGCAGGACGACAACACCGCAGACATGGTGTACACGTGTGCCAACGTCGTCGAGTACGCCTCGATCGGTGCGACCGTCGAAGCGGGTGACGTGATCACCACGGGGACACCGGAAGGAGTCGGTGCGCTCTCCGACGGGGACACGATCGACGCGACCATCGAGGACATCGGATCGATGACGGTCGACGTGACGGAGCGCGACACCGCCTTCGTCGACGTCGACGTGGACAAAGACGGATAACGACGGAAGTACACAGGAGAGCGCCACATTCGTTCGCTTACAGAGAACGACTTTCGACACGACCGTTCCGTCGGGAGCGGATGCCGAACCGCGCGGGTAGCCCGCCTACACAATACATTACAAACATAGATTTGTAACGAGTGCTGACACCGCAGCGACGAACGGGAGTTATGAACGCACATCGTGGAAGTCCAGTCGTCGGAGCGAGAATTGAGCCACAGAGCGTTCTCTGAGAAGAAACGCAACGTCGATTTTCGATTGCGAAATTCAGTGGACCGAGTTTCGGAGAATATGCGAGAGACGGCCGACCGTCGGTTCGTCACCGGCTGTTCACGCCCCCTGATCACGCACACAACGCACGGTCGGACAGCGGGTTATACGACCAGCGCTGGATGGTCGACACTGCGTCTTCGGCCGTCAAGCGTCGGTTCGGCCCCGCTGTCACCCTCGCGCGTGGTACCGCGAGCTCCACGATCTCACGTTGACTCCGCAGTCTATGACCTCGAACAAGCACTCAAACAGTGACCCCGACGCCGCCATCAGATTCGAGAAACTAAAAACGATACAATCGACATCATGAGCCGCGAGATGCTCGACTGGGTCCTCAACATGTTCTCTGTATGAACGGACAGTAGATCGTGCTCCTTTTCGAGAAAGATTACAGCCAGATCGAGTATATTTTCGTCGTCATCGACACGAGTCACGTTGACCTGATAACCCTCCTCGAGCACACCCGTTTGGAGTATCCGGACTACACCGGATTCGTCTTGCCGTGCTTGGTGTTGCGCTTTCGTGTTGGGCGGTGGTGGGCCCGTGTCGGTGATTTTCGCTCCGCATAATCAGTGACACAGCTCATCGTTCTATTTTAGTTGTCACTGGGTTACTATTCGTTATTTCGACCGTCAGTCTGCGTCACTTCCTGATCCTCACCCCCGTCCGTCGCACTGACCGTCCGCGTCGCGCTTGGTGTGTCGGTTGTCGCCGCGTCAACTGTTACTGTCGTATCGAGTTCGAACTTTGCAATCTGCTTGCGGAGCGTCTCTGACGCTGTCGAGAGCTGCTCCGCAGTTGACGAATCCGAGAGAGTCGATAGATGATCGGCCGTTTCCGCCACCTCCGACAGAGACGATGTTTGCTCTTCGGTAGCCGCCGAAACTGTACTCGCCTCGCTTGCGGTTTGGTCGCTCACGCTTGCTACCTCTTCGACTGTCGATACGACCTCCTCGGTCGATGCGGCTTGATCGTCGGTCGCACTACTGATCTCTTGGACACCAGATTCGGCTTCGCCGACTGTCTGTGCGATCTCGTCGAACATTTCGATCGCGTTCTCGATCGTTTCCGCGCCCCGATCGACGCGTTCGGTCATCTGCTCCATCCCCTCAACCGTCTCGGTCGTCGTCGACTGGATGTCGTCAATCTGGGTTTCGATTTCGGTCGTGGCCTCTCCCACCTCCTCGGCGAGCGTTTTGATTTCGTCTGCGACAACGGCGAACCCTTCGCCGGCTTCGCCGGCGCGGGCTGCTTCGATCGAAGCGTTCAGCGCAAGCAGGTTCGTCTGCTCGGCGATATCCGTGATGAGGTCGACGATTTCGTTTATCTCGGTGATTTTGTCATCGAGCGTTCTGACCTGCGTCGCAGCTTCAGCCGCCTGTGATTCGATCGCGGCGATCTCTTCAGTTGCCTCGGAGGCCGCCGCTTGGCCTTCGAGACCCCGTTCGACAGCGTTCTGTGCGGTCATGCTTACCTCTTCGGCCGAAGAGGCGACCTCCTCGACAGCCGCCGACAGGTCGCTCATCTCGTTGGCCACACGTTGGAGGTCGTCACTTTGTTCGTTGGCCCCGGCGCTGATCTCCTGAACCGATCGTGCGACATCCTCGCTTGCCTGCTGGAGTTCATCGACGGAAGTCGCGACCTCGGCACTCGCGTCGTCAAGCTCGGCCGCGGTCGTTGCCGTCTCCTCGCTGGCCGCCGCGACCTCGTCGGTGATTCGCTGGACGGCCACGAGACTCTCGTTGAGTTGGCCGATTCCAGCGTCGAGTGAGACCAGTATTTGACCGTAGTAGCCGGGCATATCCGTGTCGATATTCTGATTGAGCTTACCGTTCTGAAGGTCCTCGCTTGCCATCCGTATCTCTTCGAATCCGGCGACAACTTGATTCGCACCGTGATCCAAATTAGTCATAATCTCGCCGTACAGCCCCGGGAAGTTCGTCTTCCGTTCGCGGGTTCGAAGTCCATCGTCGCCGGTTGCCAGATCAGTACTGAACGTATCGACTTCATCGAACACCGCTTCGAGGTTCCCCTGCATTTCTCGGAACGAATCGACCATACGACCGAGCTCGTCGTTTTCGATGTGGTCGTCGATATCGGTATTGAAGTCGCCGTTGCTGGCGGCGACGGTGGCCTCGGTGAGTTGAGAGACGGGAGACGTGATCCGCTTAGCGACGAACAATCCGATTACGAGTGCGACGACGAACGCACCGATTGTGAGCCCGATTATCTCCATCTGTGCCGTCCGAGTCGTGCTCTCGGCAATCGCTACTTGGGATTCCAGGTCAGCTTGTGCCGATTCCTCGATCGCGTGTGCCTGTTCCTCCATCGGGGTTCTCAACGACTCCATTTCGCTGGCCGTCTGCGTCGCTAGTTCGGTGTCACCTTCTCGTTGCGCTTCAAAGAACTCGTTTCCGAGCGCATTGTACTCCTCATGTTGAGATGTGAGGGTTGAGAACCGCTCTTCCTGTTGCGGGCTCAACTCCGCTTCCTGGAGATGTTGCGCCTCTTCGGTGAAGTGTTGACGAGCTTCCTCGAACTGTTGCTGCGCGTTTTTATCACCAAGTTGGGCGGCCTGTATCGCCCCACGCTGCTGTTCGATGGCAACGATCATCTCCGCGCTCGCGTCCATCTTCTGTCCATCTTCCGCGATGATGTGTGCTTCTTCGTCAACGTCGGCAACCGAGGTGTAGCCGATTGCCCCGGTAACGGCAACTAGAACAGCGACGATAACAAAGGCGAGTATAATTTTTGGTCGGAGATCGATACTGCGGAGGCGAAGTTTGTCAAGCACCACGATAATTAGGATAGTGATAGATGTATATAAACAAAACTGTCAATATACCAAATATGATAACTAATATGGAATAGATACGGCGTAGAGGGAGTCATAGAACAGCTAGCAGCCAAGAAGAAGAGTGAACGCTGAGGTGATATGAGCTCAACGACCCTGTAATATAATCTCTCCCGTGACAGCGACCTCGGTCGCGGCCGTGTACATAAAAATGTCAAAATAATATAAAATAATTTAAATGGTATATGACAAAAGTCGTTTTTCGATGTGCGCTTATGGTAGTGTCGTACGGGTACCGCCACTGTTTCTACTCTCTGTGGTTGCATTCACCGTAGCCGCACTCGCCTGTTTTGTACGTCTCGCACAGCGTCAGCGTATCACCGACTCCGATACGCGACGACGCGTATGGGCTCCGCTACTGACACGCAGTGGATGAGCGACTCAAACTCGGGTAGTATACGCTTGGACCGGTAGTCGGGTACTGTTCGGAAAAGCGGATTCCGTGCGAAAGCGAACGATCTCAGCCACTCGGTAACTGTTTGTGCTTCGGCGTCGTTAAAATAGTACTCAATCTGGTATTTCACTCGTCACCTCATAAAACAAATACGTACTGCCGTTCCGATTTTCCCGTCGTTCGCACCTGAGATAGAGGTCACGTTTGTGACAGGCTCGCTGAAATGGAACCGCGCCAACGACGAAACATCGCGTCATCCACGTCGCGTTTTTGACCGGGATCTGGTAAAAACGGATTCGCGATCACGTTGAATATCGTCGTTTCAACGTTAATAACACGAATTATTTGAGTTAATTCGACAGCGGAGTACAGACAATATTTTTGTCGTCACGCTGAATCACCGTTTGTCAACCGCAACGTGATTCAGACCCCGATCAGTTTCCGGCCGGAGATCGATTTGGAGATCCAGTCGTGAAGATTGATCGACCCCGACCAACACCAGATACCTCAAGAAGAATAGTAGTGTTTAAAAGCGATAGGTATATAAATAAATCAGAATACGACGTTTCATCAGCGTCCGTGTGGTTCATTCTATCTCTCCGTCAACCGTCATATTTCGAACTACAAGTGAACCGTCGGCTGCGTGGAAGGCCTCTGTTTGGCTGCCGAACGAATTAGCTATTGCTCCGCGAGGTCCCGTAGCGACCGCATCTGAACAGGGGAGATGGTACCGACCGAGTGTTTCAACAGGCGCGAGTGAGCCAACTAGAGTTCAGGCACCTGTGACGTATCGACTGACTCGGGTGTTGACCGTCCTGGAGCGCCTCGTTCGTCACCCAGTTGGCGGTACGCCGACGCGATGATCGCGTAGTACGGCAGGAAGAACACCGTCGTGAGAACGACCGTTACGACATCAGCGGCGACCGGCACGCCAGCGAGATCCAACAGCGGTGCGACACCACCGATGACCCCGCCGAACAGGGCGGACACGACGACGAGGACGCCGAGCCTGAGTCGAGACCCGCGAGCCAATCCCCAGCTTCGTTTGAGGCTACCGATGATGCCGAGATCTTCGACGGCAACGGCGAAGATGAAAAACAGGAACGAGGCCGCAAAGAACAGCCCCGGTAAAAACAGGAGGAAGAAGCCAATCATCACCGTGATGCTCACGATCAGTCCACCGACCAGCGCGATTGCCGTGGCTCGCCCGAGTCGCTGCGTCGCCGTCGCGGGGAACGTCGACATCTCGCTCAGTGGCTGAGCAAACGTTCGAGAGAGGATCACAAAGTACGCCGAGCTCAGAATAATGAGCGCACCGAACAGAGCGAGTCCGGCAGTTCCGGATATCGGAAGCGCGAGCCCGGCGTTGCGGCCAAACTGCGCCGCAGCTTCGGGCGGGAGATACCCGAGAACAGCACTGTTGACAGCTGTTTGAATCCCGAACTGAATCACGAGGAACCCAACGAAGAGGATTCCGCCAGTACGAGTGAGTGTACGCCGAATGCCGTCGCTAACCGCATGGCTGAGTTGGAGGGCCATACAACCAGAACTCTACAGTGCACTCTGATAAAATTCCCGAAATAAAACCGATAGTCACAGTTTGACAGGGGAAGATCCGAAGACGAAAACGTCGGATGCGGCGTGAGCTATTCGAGGCGAGTGCACTTCGATAACATCGACGAGGACTCTCCGTTCATCAGCTTCCGTAGCGCCATCGCTGCAGGCTGAAACACGTCCTTCCCTTCGTCGGGGAGGGAACGTCCCTTCGCGGTGTGTCGAAGGACCGCGCCCAAACGGTGGGAGTCCTCTCAGTTCGGGATTGAGGAGTTCGTGCTCTTCACCGAGGGCGTCCCCGCCTCCGTCTCGACGGGCGACGTCATCCGCGCGAAAGTCACGTCGTTCGACCGCTGGCACGCCCCCGCCGACACGGCGTTCAACGGCTGCGTTTAGTACCGCGAGAAGTTCTCGTCCGGGTAAACGTGTCCGTCGGCGAGGTCCACGACATCCAGCGTCGCCAACCGACTCAGCCGCGAGGCGGCGTCGTCCTCGTCGAGTCCCAGTTCGACCGCCCGCGAGAGCACCCGCTCGCGTGTCGGCACCGATTCCATGAATCCGTCGTCGGCCAGCGCCATTTCCTCGGCGATGACGGCTTTCAGAATCGCGCCGTGTTCGCGCTTCGATGGGGTCCGGTCGTTACCGGTCCACTCCACGGAGAGCGTCCCGTCGTTGTTGACGTGCGAGACGACGAACCCGTCGGGGAGCGTCTCCGACATCGTGGCGACGAGTGCCGCCCGGTCGAGTCGCGCCGCGAACCGATACCGGTGTCCGTCGGCCGACTGCCCCGTCACCTCGACGTTCGCCCCGTTCCGTTCGACGGCGTCGGTCACCGTCGCCGCCAGTCGCTCCCCGATCTCCGCGGCCGTCTCCTCGCGCTTTCTGGCCGCCTCGGCCGCCTCGCTCGCTGACGTCTCGTACGCCTCCATTCGTTCGTGTAGCGGTGTGCTGTCGATACAGTCTCACTCGGAGCAAACGAATTACCTCTTGTGCCGATTTGCGGGCTGCTGGAGCGGATGCGCTGACTGTCGGTAATGAAAACGAGGCTGAAGCCGACGGCTGCGCGTGGTTCGGTTCCGTCACGGTCACGAAGCGACCGTATGGGTTGGGGCGGATTCGAACCGCCGACCTGCTCCGTGTGAAGGAGCCGTCATAACCTGGCTAGACCACCAACCCGCTCGTATCGAAGTATCCGATGTCGGGACTTAAGGGTTACTTTGTCGCGAGGATTCCGGCTACCGAGCGACTCACGCCTCGCTCGTGACCCACGAACTCCGTTTTCTCGGAGGCGTGCGCCGGTCATCGCGATCCTCCTGTACCCCTCACTGTTCAGCGGGCCGAACCGGTCGACCACCGACGTGTACGTCGTGGTCCCCGCCGACGAGCGGCTCGCCACCGGTACGGAATCCGCGGAAAGCTGAGGAACTACTCCTCGGCGGCGTCGTGGCCGCGGTACTCTTTCACCCGCTCTCGGGCGGAGGCGACCGCCTCGCGGGCCTCGCCCTCAGCGCGCTCCTCTAACTGTTGCAGGTCGGCCTGGATCCGATCCAGCCGCGAGGGCTCCGGCTCCTCCGCTTCCTCCTCGACGCCGACGAGTTCCTTCACGCGGGCCTCGACCGGCTCCAACTCCTCGACCACGCCCGCCTTCGCGTGTTCTGCCGCGCGACCGAGGTAGTACCGTGCATCTTCGAAGTGCTTACTCATATTTGTCCTTTAGAGAGCGACGGATATAGCTTTTGTGGCCACACCGCGAGGACAGGATAGGGTGCACCCCGGCTCGGCGTGGCCCTGTCAGTCGATTCGGGGGGGGTGAAACGGGAGAAAGGACCGCACGCGAGCGTCAGTACGACGGCGACTCCTCGGGCTCGCCGTCGCGCGCGTTCGCGACCCGGCCGAGCGTGAACAGCAGGTCCGAGAGGCGGTTGAGGTACGAGACTACCGTTTCGTTGATCGGTTCGGAGCGCGCGAGCTCGACGACCCGGCGCTCGGCGCGGCGCGTCACGGTCCGGGCGTGGTGGAGGCGCGCGCCAGACTCGCCCCCGCCGGGCAAGACGAACGAGGTCAGCGGCTCCAGCTCCTCGTCGAAGGCGTCGATCCGGTCTTCGAGGGACTCGACGAGCTCGGGCTCGACCTGCGGGTCGCCCGGGTCAGGGTCCGGATTGGCGAGGTCCGCCTGCACCACGTGGAGGTGGTTCTGAACCGTCTCCAGCAGCTCGTCGAGATCGTCGTGGTCCGTCGGGCGCACAGTCCCGATCAGGGCGTTCGCCTCGTCGACGGTCCCGTACGCCTCGATACGCGGGCTCGACTTCGACACGCGGCTCATATCTCGGAGGTCGGTGTCGCCCTCGTCGCCGCGTCCGGTGTAGATCGTCATGCGAGGGTCCGTTCGACGTACTCCAAGATGTTCGCGCTCTCGGCCATCGTCACGCCGCGCCCCTCGTCGATCAGGACGGGGACGCCGCGCTGGCCGCTGACTCGCTTCACCCCGTTGCGGTCGGAGTGGAGCGCGTCGACCCACTCGGTCTCGTACTCGATCCCGGCGTCGTCGAGCGCGTCGGACACCTTCTCGCACCACGGACACCCGTCGAGCGCGTAGAGTCGGACTGCCATACTCGACCGATCGGCGCGCGGCGGCAAGAAGGTACGGAGTCGGCGATACATCCCCCGGCGCGCGACCGGTCAGTCGCGGTCCGAGAGGCCTACAGATCGTGGTACGACGCCATACCCTCGCGGAACGCGGGCGGGATCGGCGCGGGTTTGCCGGTGTCGGGGTCGAGACTGACGAGCGTCGCCTCGCCCTCGGCCACGACCGCGTCGTCGACCCGGAACTCGTGGGTCATCGTCACGCTGGAGCGACCGAGCTCGGCGACGTCGACGTCGACTTCAACCGCCCCGTCCGTCAGCTCGACCGGCCGCCGGAAGTCGAGGGAGAGCGACGCCAGCACCGCCGACACCTCCGAGAGGTCGGCGTCGAGGACGTCGCGGAAGTACTCGGTCCGGGCCTGTTCGAGGTACGTCGCGTAGACGGCGTTGTTGACGTGGCCCATCGCGTCGATGTCGCGGAAGCGGACGTCGATCTCGGTCGTGTACGTGCTCATGTCGGGTCGTCCGCGGGGAGGGATTTGTAGGCGTCGGGATCGGTCGGCGACTACGAGCGAACGGGCGAATAAAAGAGGCCGCCGTCAGTACAGTAGCTCGTCGTCGTTCTCGATCATGTACAGCGACCGCGCGGCGATGTTGACCGCGTGGTCACCGACGCGTTCGAGATCGCGGATCGTGAGGAGGAGACGCGAGACGTTCCGCATCGTCCCCTCCACGTCCGCCTCCTCGCGGAGCTCGTCGCGCTCGATGAGGTCGCGGACGACGAGGTCGCTCGCGGCCTCGCAGGCGGCGTCGATCTCGTCGTCGGTCTCGGCGACGGCGTAACACAGTTCCGCGTCCGACTCCGCGTACGCCTCCATCGCGTCCTCCAACATCGCCAGCGTGTCTTCGCCGATGCGCTGGACGTCGACGTCGGGGAACACCTCGCGGTCGGCCTGCTTCGCGTACTCGCCGAGGTTCGTCGCCAGGTCCGCGATCCGTTCGAGGTCGGTGATGATCTTGAACGAGGCGGCGATGAACCGCAGGTCGCCCGCCACCGGCTGCTGAAGCGCGATGAGGTCTGTGCAGTTCCCCTCCAATTCGAGGTACAAGTCGTTGATCTCGGCGTCGCCGGCGATCACCTCCTCACCGAGCTCACCGTCCTGTCGCTCCAAGGCGTCAAGGCCCATCCGGAGCCGCTCCGCGACGACCTCGCTCATATAAAGCACGTCGTCGCGAAGCTCCTCCAACTTCGACTGGTACTGTTCGCGTGGCATCGTGTTGGCGTAATCGCCTCTCCGGACGTATAAAAACACGTCGGCGACCGCTTGATCGGTTTCGGCGATTCCGCTGCGGGAATACACCAGCACGAGCGGGAAGCCTCGCGACGCTGCGCGGCGTGCGGAGCTGTTGTACAGTGTCAACGCGAGTGTACAGTGTCAACGCGAGGGCGCATGAATCGAAGCCAAGCCGCTCTGCTCGCCGTTGCGAGGAGTCAAAAGCGGGTGGGGCGGATCCGAACCTCAGTCACGCCGTTCGCTAACGCTCGCATCGTTCTCCGCTTCAAATCCGCAGCACCGTTGTGCCGGCACGCGCTGCTCTCGCTCGTAGTTATGATGGCGAGAAAAGTGGGTTGGGGCGGATTTGAACCGCCGGCCTCCTCCATGTCAAGGAGGTGTCATAACCGGACTAGACTACCAACCCGAGGGGGCTTACTGACGCATTTCGACGTATCCGGGGGACATAATTGAACCTTTCGTTTCGAGCGCCGACGGCGTGGCGCGGTCTCCCGATCCGGCGTCGCTCCCGCGTGGCGATAGCGCGCCGCGATACCGGGGAACTCCCGGCCGCGTCGACGGCGAGTCGGCCGGCTTTCGACCGTTTTTACTGCATTGACGAGAGTCGGCCGGTATGGTTGATCTCGCCGCCCGCACCGACAGGCTCGACGCGTACCTCGACGAGCGCGGAGTCGAAGCGGTCTGGTTCGCCAAGCCGAACGGGTTCGCGTGGCTCACCGGCGGCGACAACGTCATCGACGCGGACGCCGACGTCGGGGTGGCAGCCGCCGGCTACGACGGCGGGCTCCGCGTGATCACGGACAACATCGAGGCGGAGCGGCTCGTCGACGAGGAGCTCCCCGAGGCGGTCGCCGTCGAGTCGTTCCCGTGGCACACCGACTCGCTGGCCGGGGCCGTCGCGGAGCGCTCGCCCGCGCCCGCCGCGGCCGACTTCGACGTGCCGGGGTTCGAGCGCGTCGACGGGAGCCGGCTGCGCCAGCCGCTCACCGACGACGACGTCGAGCGCTACCGCGAACTGGGCCGAGAGGCCGCCGCGGCCGTCGAAACGGTCTGTCGCAACCTCGAACCCGAGGACCCCGAGTACGAGGTCGCCGCCGGGATCGACATCTCGCTCGCCTCCCGCGACGTCGACACTCCCGTCGTGCTCGTCGGCGGCGCGGAGCGCGCACAGCGCTACCGCCACTACGCCCCGAGCGACGCGAGTCTCGGGGACTACGCGCTCGTCTCCGTCACCGCCGAGCGGGCCGGACTCTACGCCTCCTTGACGCGGACCGTCGCTTTCGACGCGCCCGACTGGCTGGAGGAGCGCCACCGCGCCGCGGCCCGCGTCGAGGCGACCGCGCTCGCGGCGACCGAAGCCGCGGCCGCGGGGAGGCTCGCGGACGCGGCCGGCTCCGACGCCGCGGACGCCACCCCCGACACCGCCGGCGACGTCTTCGCCGCGATCCGCGAGGCGTACGAGGCCGTCGGCTTCGCCGACGAGTGGCGGCAACACCACCAAGGCGGCGCCGCGGGGTTCGCGGGCCGCGAGTGGTTCGCTACGCCTGGGAGCGACGATCCGGTCCGGCAGCCGATGGGCTACGCGTGGAACCCGACCGTGCAGGGCGCAAAGAGCGAGGACACCCATCTCGTCGCGCCGGATTTCACCGAGACGCTGACGAAGACGGGCCAGTGGCCGACCCACGAGGTCGAGCCGGTCGACGTGGAGGGAGTCTCTGCCGAACCGCGGGAGCTGACGGCACCGGTTATCCGGTGACTGCGGACCGGAATCGCCGGACGCAACGAGGGCGGCCTCGACGGACTAGTAGACGTACTCGCTTTCGTCGATACCGACGTAGTCCTTCTTGACGCGGCGCTTGTTCCACTTGTAGCCGAGCAGCAGCTTCACCGACTCCCAGCCCGAGCGGTACGGCTGCGCGAGCAGGCCGTCGCCGGCCTCGGCCGCGAGCATGGCGTCGGCGGCGCCGATGATCCGGTTCCAGTCGTCGGGCTCGTAGTCGGCGACCATGTCGGCCATCGTCACGTTGCGGACGATCTCGTCGCCGATCGCCTCCTTCCAGCGGCGATTGTAGGGGGCCATCTCGCCCGCGGCGGCCAGTTCGCCGGCGATCGCGCCGGTTCGGACCGCGACGTGGTCGCCGCCCTCGTGGAAGGCGGAGGTCGTGCCCATCGCTCCGCCGACGACCGCGATACCGGCGTCCGTCGGCGAGTCGATGGGGCGCGTCGAGGAGATGGGGTACGTCTCCGTCCCGTTCCGCTTGCCCGCCTGCTCGACGAGCGGGAAGTCGTCCTCGATATCGTACTCGTCGCCGTACTGCCACTCCAAGAGCCGCCGGATGTACTCGCCGCCCTGCGGTACCGACTCGTCGTCGGACTCCAGCAGGGCGTACGCGTCCCGGTCGAACTCGTCGATGTCGAGCCCGATCGGCATCGTCAGCCCGATCCGGCAGACGCGGTCGTCGTTCGGGAAGATCCACGGGTACGCCGTCTCGCCGGGCATCACGCCCCACCAGAAGACGAGCGCGTCGTTCACCTCCTCGTACACCGCTTCGGGGACGCGTCGGTACTCCTGGTACGCGATGTGGTTCGCCGTGCGCGAGGCGAGCCGCTCGGAGGCGGCCGCGTCCGCGGGGAGGTATTCGTCGAGCACTCGGTTCGTCAGGGTGCGCTGCGGACCGTCGGCGAGCACGAGGAAGTCGGCCCCGACCGACTCGCCGGAGGCGAGCTCGACGACGTGACGGGGATCGCCGCCCCCGTCGGCGCCCCCGGTCCCGGCGCTCGGATCGACCGACAGGTCGGTGTCGACGCCGCGGACCGACTCGCCGGCGCGGTACTCCGCCCCGGCGTCCTCCGCCCGGTCGCGGAGCCAGTCGTCGAAGCGGGCGCGCTGGAAGGTGTAGCCGAACTTGTCGTACGACGAGTCGATACCGGTGGCAGTGAGCGTCGCCGCCTCGTCCGGCCCGCGGAACTCGGCGCGGGTCAGCTCCCGCTGAACGACGCCGTCGTCGAACTCGTCTGGGTGGATCCCCATGATGTCGACCCAGTAGTCGAGAATTCCCGCGGCGTCAGTCGAGTCGGGACCGAGTCGGTCGCGGTCGGCCCGCGGCACCCCTTTCTCGAGGACGAGGGCGTCGGCGCCGCCGGTCGCGGCCGCGTGCGCTGCGGAGGCGCCGGCCGGACCGCCCCCAACGATAGCGACGTCTACGCGTTCCATATCCCGTGAGGTAACCCTCCGGCTATTAAATTCACGGTCCCCGACCGATCGAACGGAACGCGGCGGCCGGGGCGACCGCGCCGACCGTCGGCACGGCGCGCTCGGTCTCGTATCGCCCGTCGAATCATCAGGGACGTTAATAATGGATTCAGCGGCGGAAAGACACGTTTTTAGACCGCAACGGAATTCCTCCGGACACAGATGGCACGCGAGACATGGGCGACGCGGGCGGGGTTCATCCTCGCCGCGGTCGGTAGCGCCGTGGGGCTGGGGAACATCTGGCGGTTCCCGTTCATCACCGGCCAGTACGGCGGATCGTCGTTTCTGATCACCTACCTGGCGTTCGTCGCGCTGATCGGGTTCCCGGCGATCCTCGTCGAGTTCGTGATCGGCCGTCGGACCGAACTGAATCCCGTCGGCGCGCTGCGGGAACTCGGCAGCGGCGCGTGGTCGTACGCCGGCTGGCTGTTCGTCGTCACCGGCTTCATCATCCTGTCGTACTACAGCGTCGTCGCCGGCTGGTTCCTCCGGTACACCCTCATCGGACTCACCGACGGGTTCACCGTTACCGACCCGGCCGAGGCGGAGGCGTTGTTCGGAACGGTCTCGACCGGCCTCGACACCCTCCTCTTTCACGCCGTGTTCATGGCGCTCGTCATCGGTATCATCGCCGCCGGTGTCAGGCGCGGAATCGAGCTGAGCGTGAAGGTGATGGTGCCCGCTATCCTCGTGTTGTTGCTGGGGCTGGCCGCCTACGGATTCACCCTCGACGGCGCGAGTGCGGCGTACAGTTACTACCTGTCGCCGGACTTCGGAACGATCGCGGCGAACTGGACCGAGATCCTGCCCGCCGCCGCCGGGCAGGCCTTTTTTACGCTCTCGCTCGGGATGGGCGTGATGATCACCTACGCCTCGTACCTGGGTGAGGACCGGAATCTGGCGTCGGACGCCGGCGTTATCGCCGCACTCGACACGCTCGTCGCCGTCCTCGTCGGATTCGTCGTCTTCCCCGTTCTGTTCACGGTCGGGATCGAACCGGGAACGGGCGGCCCCGGTGCGATCTTCGTGAGTCTCACCTCGGCGTTCGCCGGGATCCCCGGCGGCCGCGTCATCGGGATCGTGTTCTTCGCGATGGTCGGGATCGCGGCGCTCTCCTCCGCGATCAGCATCCTCGAAGTGCTCGTCTCCTACCTGATCGACGAGATCGGCGTCGCTCGGATCCCGGCGTCGGTCGCGCTGGGCGTCGCCGTCTTCCTGCTCGGCGTGCCGGTGACGATCGACCTGATCTTCCTCAGCCTGTACGACCTGCTCGCGGACGGGATACTGCTCGTCCTCGGCTCGCTGCTGCTCGCGCTGTTCGTCGGCTGGGTCATTCCGGACGCCGCCCGCGAGGAACTACGAGAGGGGATCGCCGACATCGGCGGCCTCGGCGACGCGTGGATCTGGGCGGTCCGGATCCCGATCGTTCTCGTCGTGATCGTCTCGCTATACCTCGGGATCGTCGACTACGCCGGGTTCCTCACCGGCGACTTCGCCGAGTGGCTGGCCGCGCGGTAAGCGAGCCGCACCGGGCCGCGAACGATTTTTTAAATATCGACCGCCGCCTCGGCGGGCGACTCAGTCGCGCAGCAGCGTCGAGTAGTCGGCGATGACCCCGTCGACGCCCGCCGCCGCGAGCCGGTCGGCCTGATACCACGTGTCGACGGTCCAGACGTTCACGGCGCGGCCCTCGTCGTGCGCGGCCGCGATGAGGTCCGGTTCTCCGTTCTCGGCGGGCTCGCCGAACCGCTCCGCGTCGAAGAACGGCGTGCCGCGGATCGCGTCGAACGGGGGATGGACCGCCGCCGCGTCGTGCTCGCGGGCGATCGCGAGCCCGTCCGCGATCGACTCGGCGAACAGCGGGGCGACCGGCCGCGACGACAGCTCCCGAACCGCCGCGAGCGCCCCCTCGCAGAACGACGAGAACAGGAGGTCGTGGGGGTGTTCCTCGGCGACGCCGAGCACGCGCTCGACGAACGGGCCCCAGACCGCCGTCCGGGCCGCGAGCGCGTCGGCAGAGAGCTTCTCGTCGGGGCGGAGATCGCGCCGGCCGGAGTTCTTGAGTTCGACGTTCACGCCGACGGCCGGCGGGATCGCGTCGAGCACGTCGGCGAGCAGCGGGACGGTCGCCCCGCTGTCGAGCACCTCGGCGCCGGTGACGGTCGCGGTGTCCGTCTCCCAGACGACGCCCGTCGCGTCGGTGAGCCCGCGGTCGACGACGGTACCGGAATCGTCGCGTTCGCCGCGGCCGGAGAGCTCCGCGTCGTGAATCACGACCACGTCGCCGTCGGCGGTGGGCATCGCGTCGGATTCGAACCAGTCGGCCCGGCGGCCCCCCACGG
>NZ_JARANT010000034.1 GCF_029889805.1 Halorubrum sp. Boch-26
TCTCAGCAACCGGTTCTTCGACTCACTCGACGAACTTACAACAGCGATCGATACCGCTCTTGACCAAATTTCTATTCCAAAAGTGAGCAACTATTTCTAACGTCTACTATATTTATAAACGACCGCCTGGCATTTTGGAGATACTCGTCCCGTCATTAGGCGTTATTCATAAGTAATCACATAGGAATCAGCTGATCGACAGCAACGAATTATCACCGACACCACTTGAGCGACCATTTATAAATCGCGATCCGCGCGTACCGCCCGCCTACGCCAGGAAGACGTGCCGCGGCCGGTCGGCCAGCACCTCGCGGCCCCACTGGACCGTCTCGCGGAACTCGTCGGAGCCGAAGAAGGTCATCGCGTCCTCTTTCGCCTCCCACTGGCTCGCGATGAACATGTCGTTCTCGTCTTCGACGTTCATCATGAGGTCGGTCTCGACGTGGCCGTCCATCTCCGCGAGGATCTCGCCGATGTCGTCGAACGTGTCGGTGAACTCCCCCTGATGCTCCGGCTTGACGGTGTAGAACATTCCCATCGTGCCGAAGCCGGACTCCTCGCCGGCGCGGGCGACGACCTCCGGGAGCTCCGAGAGGAAGCCGGCCGCGGTCTCGGCGGCGGAGGCCGTGTCCCAGATGGAGACGACAGCCGCCCGGTCGGTGTGTCGCCCCTCGTACACCGCCGTCTTCACGTGGGTGCCGTAGTGGTCGAAGTTGCCGCGGAGCCCCTCGACTTCGTCGAACAGCTCGTCGATGTCGGCCTCGCTGTACAGCACCGTCGCGTACACGTCCTCGCCGCTCGGCTTCCCGGCGTAGATGTTCAGGTCGGCCAGCTCGCCGCGGATCTCCGCGTCGGAGGTGCCGCCCTCCTCGCCGTGTCCGCTCTCGTCGCCCGCTTGCGGATGGTCGCCCTCGCCGCCCGCCTCCCCGTCGCCGTGCGGGTGGTCGCCGTGGGCGGGGCCGCCGCCGGCGCTCGCGTGATCGTGGCCCGCACCGCGGCTCCCGTGGCCGTCGTCGCCGTGGTGGCCGCCCTCGCCGTGGGCGTGGCCCGCGTGCGCGCCGTCCTCGTCCCCTTCGCCCGTGGGAACCGTCTCGCCCGCGAGGTACGCGCCGAGGTCGGCGGGCGGGAACCGCCGCCCGATGTAGAAGTCGCCGAACTCGCCGTAGCGCGAGGAGGCGGGGTCGAAGCGCATCTCGTAGACGATATCCTTGATGTCGGTCGGGTCCGAGCCGAACAGGGTGACGCCCCACTCGTGGTCGTCGAAGCCGACGGAGGAGGCGATCACCTGCTTGATCTTCCCGGCGTACTCCTTGCCGACCTCGCCGTGATCGGCCATGAGGTCGGCGCGGTCCTCGAAGGAGAGGTCGTACCAGTTGTACTCCTCGCCGCGGCGCTTGCTCATCGGGTAGAAGCAGACGTACTCGTCGTCCGGGATCTCGGGCGTCAGCTTCCCCTCGATGTACCGGCGGAGCCCGGCGTCGACCTCCTCCGGCCCCTCCTCGAAGTACGCGTCGGAGACGTAGCCGGAGACCTCGGTGACCGAGACGTACGAGGTCGTCCGCTCGGTGAACGCCGCGAGCGCGGTGTCCTCGAACCGCCGTTCGATCGACGAAAGGTCGTCGAGCGACGGCCGGAAGTGGACGAACAGGAGGTCGGCCTTGTGTCCGAGCACGGAGAACAGGCCGGAGTCCCCCTCGTCGGTGTCGGCGACGAGTTCGCGGTGTTTCAGGAAGGACTCGCCCTCCTCGATCGCTCGGCGTCGCTCCCGCTCGGGGGCGTCGCGCCACGCGTCCCAGTCGATGGACCGGAAGTCGTGCAGCGCGAACCACCCTTCCTCGGTCTGTGGTGCCTCGACCATACGTCGGCTTGGAGCCCCGCGACTTAGGGGCTTGCGGGTTCCGGTCGAAACGTCCCTCTGTCGACGGAGATCGGTCTCACGGACGCGCTGTCGGTTGTCGCGACCGAAACGCTTTCACGACGATCCCGGAAACGTGTGGACGATGCGGAAGAGCGGGCCGCCGAAGGGACTGATATCGTATCTCGTGTTGGAGCTGCTCGACGAGCGACCCCGGTACGGCTACGAGCTGTTAGGCGAGATCACGGAGACCAGCGGCGGCCACTGGGAGCCCTCGTACGGCTCCGTCTACCCGATCCTCTACAAGTTCGAGGAGGAGGGCCTCGCCGAACGCGTCGAGCGCGCAGACGAGCCGGACCGCAAGTACTTCGCGCTCACCGACGCGGGCCGCGGGGAGTTGGCCGAGAAGCGCCGCGAGATCGGCTCGGAGGCGAAGGATTTCGGCGATGTCGTCCTCGGCTTCTACCACCTGTACGCCGCGCTCGCCACGGACGACCGGTTCGAGGTCGACGACGCCGACGGCGACTGGGCGTACTCCGAGCGCTACAGCGCGTGGGTCGTCGAACAGACGATCCGCCACCACGAGCGCGACTTCGGCGAGTTCGAACGGATCGACGACACGCCGGCGGAGTTCCACGCGGCGACGGCTGACGAGCGAGACGCCGACGAGCGAGACGCCGATAAGAGCGGCGCCGTCTCCGACGACGCGTCCCCCGACGAGGAGGTCTCCGAGAGCGACGCGGCCCCTGACGGCGGCGACGACATCGACCTCGACGAGGGCGACGACCCCGCTACCGGTCGATGAGCCGACCGAGTATCCCGCCGGGAAGCCCGGCGCGGATCAGCCGATCGTACAGCCGATCGGGGAGCACCGCGGCCAGCCGCGGGAGCCAGCGTGCGCGGCGGCTCACTCGGTAGACGGCTCGCGGTCGATCCGCGGTGACCGCGACGACGACGCGCTCGACCACGGTCTCGAGGTCGGTCGCGGCGGGCGCGTACCCCTCGAACGCGCGGTAGACGTCGGCGTAGGGTCCCTGCTGATCCGCGTCCGCGTTCCGGTCCGCGACCCCCGCTGCCGCGCGCTCGTTGAACCCGGTCGGGACCGGCCCGGGCTCGACGAACGCGACCGTCGCGCCGCGGGGCTCGATCTCGCGACGGAGCGCGTCGGCGTACCCGCGCAGCCCGGCCTTCGCGGCGCTGTAGGCGCCGTGGTACGGGAGCGCTGTCGACCCGACCATCGAGCCGACCACGACGATTCGACCGCCGCGCTCGCGGATCGACGGGAGGGCGGCCCGGACGACCGTGTGGACCGCGGTCAGGTTCGTGTCGAGCTGCCGGCGGAAGGAGTCGACGGAGGTGTCCTCGACCGCGGCGATCTCGTACCCGCCGACGCAGGAGACGACGCGGTCGAGCGGGCGGTCGGAGAGCAGCGCCTCGACGGCGTCGCCGTCGCGCAGGTCGAGGGCGTGGGTCTCCGCGGCCTCGGGGAGGGCGGTCAGCCCGTCGGCGTCGCGATCGATCCCGATCACGTCGTGGCCGGCGGCCGCAAGCGTTCGCACGACGCCGGCGCCGATCCCGCCGGCCGCTCCGGTCACGAGAACGCGCATGAGAACCGGTACCGCCCGGGGACGGGTGACGCTGACGGTTCGGCTCGGGTCGGGCCCGAAGTCAGGGGTAGGCGGCTCGGGTCGGGCCCGGAGTCAGGGGTAGGCGGCTCGGGTCGGGCTCCCGAAGGCATATACCACCGACCCGCGACTACTCGACGTATGTCCACCGACGAACCGTCCGTCCCGATCGTGTGTACCGAGTGCGAGACGGAGACCAGCGTCCCCCTGCCAGACGTGGCGGACGCGCTCGCCAAGCACAACGACGGGAAACACGACGGCGAGGAGATTGCGGAGGTCGACCCGGCGCTGAAAGACCGGCTCGCCGACCTCGTCGCCGAGGACCTCGGACTCTTCGAGGAGGCGTAGGCGGAACGAGCGCGGGAGGGGTCGGCGGAAACGGTCGAGAAGGAGTCGGCGCCGACTACGACCGATCGGCCGCCTCGATCGCGGGCGATCGGCGCCGATCGCGGACACGGCGGTCGTGCGTGGCTCTCGGAGCCGGTCAGTCGTTCTGCGCGAGCGCGCCCCTCGGGTGGCCCTTGTGCTGGAGATTCCGGTTGTCACGCTTCCTGGTCGCGGTCGCCGGGATGACCCTGTCGGCGTCGACCTCGCTCCGCGGTCGGCCGGTGTAGCCGTGGTCCGGATGTTCGGCGCAGTGGGCCATCGCGTCGTGAGATCCCTCCCACGGCCCATCGTTGCAGCTGTTTGCCGTGCAGACGAACACTATTGCATCGGACATGTTACCCGAGGCTTTCTGACTATTATATATAAACGTGAAGGCGCAATTATCATATCAGATAACAAGATGGTCGGTTGACGCGGTCCAGAGCCACGACTCGGGTTTCGACTCAGTCGCTGGCGGCGGGAACGTCGAACAGTTCGACGCTCGTCCCGTCGTGGCGGCAGTCCTCTAGGGCGTGTTTGGCGGCAAAGCCGGCTTCGTGGGCGGTAGCGCCCCGACCGACGCCGACCTGTAGCTCCACCTCCACCGCCTCGCTGACGTGCGCGATCGCGTCGCCGAACGCGCCCTCGGGGAGATCCGGGCAGACGGAGATGATGTTGTCGCCGCCGACGAAGAAGGAGAGGGCGCCGTGCTGCTCGCGGAGGTACCGCATGAGGGAGGCGTACGCCCGTTCGATGTTGATGAACGTGTCGAACTCGTTGAGCCGATCGGTGTACTTCCCGGTCGTGTTGACGACATCGAAGTGCGCGATCTGGAGGTCGGCCCTCGTCGTCTCCGTGAGGTACTCGCCGGCGAGCACCTCGGTTCGGTGCTCGTCTTGGGCGCTCCCTTCCACCTGGAGCTGACGGTTCGCGGCCTCCAGCGCGTCGACCGGTCGCTCGGCGACTGCGGTCCCGAGGCTGATGCTCACCGGGTATCGGTTCCCGATCGACTCCTGAAGGGACGCGTGGGCCGCGCCGTCCACGCCGTTCGTCACCGCGATCATGTTGTCGAAGCGCGTGAAGAAGACGTACGCGTCGCGGTGGCCGACGAACTGAGCGATGTCGGCGAAGAGCCGCGACTGGAGCGTCTGCAGGTCCATCTCCCGGCGCGGCTCCGGTGTCGTCGTCCACGGCCCGTAGTTGTCGATCTGGACGAGGGTCACCTGGGTCGTCGTCACAGTGGCTCTCGGTTAGGAGTCGCGCCGCTTTACGCTTCCGTTATCTCGAAGGTGGAACCGGTATCGGTTCTGGAACTCGATTCCCCGAAGCGATCTCGACCGCCCGCAGCGCCCCCGGAACCACTAGGGCCGTGGCGCCCGGACGACGGATATGGCATTCAGCGGCGCCGTCCTCGACGTGGACGGCACGGTCGTGCGAGGAAACGATCCGATCCCGGGCGCACCGGCGGGCTACCGGCGGATCCGCGAGGCCGGGATCGAGACGCTGTTCGTTTCGAACAACCCGACGAAGGCGCCGTCGGCGTACGTCGACCGGCTCGGCGCCGCGGGGTACGACGTCGACGCCGACCGGGTGTTCACGGCCGGGACGGTGACGACGCGGTATCTCAGCGAACACCACGCCGACGACGAACTGCTGTGTATCGGCGACCCCGGACTGTTCGACCAGTTCGACGACGCGGGGCTCTCGACGACCGACGACGTCGCCGCCGCCGACGCGCTCGTCGCCTCGATCGATCGCGATTTCGACTACGACGACCTCTGTACCGCCATGTGGACGCTGGAGCGCGGCGTCCCCTTCATCGGGACCGACCCCGACGTGGTGATCCCGGCCCCGAAGCGCGACGTGCCGGGCTCCGGCGCGGTGATCAACGCGATCGCCGGCGTCGCCGAGCGTGATCCGGACGTCGTCCTCGGAAAGCCGTCGGACCCCGCGATCGAGATGGTCCGCGAGCGCCTCCCGCACCCGCCGGAGGAGTGTCTCGTCGTCGGCGACCGCCTGAACACGGACATCGCGCTCGGCGAGCGTGCGGGGATGACGACGGTGCTCGTCAAGTCCGGCGTCACCGACACAGACCGGCTCGCCGCCGCCGGCGTCACCCCCGACCACGTGCTCGACGATCTCGGCGACATCGATCACGTCCTCGGCTGACCGGGTCGGCGGCGTCGCACTCGATTTCCGACCGTTCGCCCGCTCTCGGTACTCTCCTCACTTCCGCTCCGTGGGTAAGGTTTATACGAAACAGCCGCTTTCGGTGGGACATGAGTGACGTTGACACGCACGAGGAGGCGACCGGGGACGACGACGAGGACCCGGAACATCCCGTGCGCGTGATCGAGGGGCACGCGGTCCAGTTCAACGAGTACCGGTACTGACCGACGTCGCGACCGCCGGCCGGTGTCGGGACCGTTAAGTGCTCGTCCCGGATAGCCGGAGGTGTGATACGGAGGCTCCGACGCGCGAGCACCTTCGCCGCCGTGGCCGCGCTCGCGGCCCTTGCGCCGACGCTCGGCGACGCCGCCGTCGTGCCCTTCCTCGCCGTTGCCGGCCTCGCCTTCTTCGGGATCCGCGACGGGGAGTGGTTCGAGACCCTCGCGCTGCCGGGCGACCGGGAGGAGGAGCGACTGTACGGGCTCGTCGCCTTCTCTGTCGCCGCCGCGGGCCTCGCGCTGTTCGCCTCGCTCCCCCGCGCCCCGCTCCCCTACGAGGCGTTCGCCGCCGCGACGCTCGCCGTCGGCGGGGGGCGATTGGGCCGGGAACTTGTCGGTCGAGCGACGGCCGACGAGTTTCCGCTCGTCGCCGGTTACGTCGGCGCGGGCGCTCTCGCGGCCCTCGCCGGGCAGGTCGCTGTGCTGCTGCAGGTCGAACTTCTCGGCGCTGACGGGGGGTTCTCCCTCACCGGAGCCGTCCCTGCCCTGCGCGTCGACCTCGCGGGGGCACTGTCGTCGCTGGCGACGGCGTTCCCCGACCTCGTCTTCCTCGCGTCGGTGGCCGCGCTCACCGCAGCGCTCGTGCGGTCGCTGGTGTTCGCCCGCGACGCGCACATTACGGTGATCCTCGTCGCCTTCGCGGTCTGGGGGTTCGTCGCGCTCGATCCCGCCGTCACCGCCCCCCTCGTGGCGTTCGGGCTCGGCGTGACCGCCGCGCTCGGCTACGTCTCGTTCGCGCTCGGCACCGCCTCGGTCCCCGGGATGCTGACCGGTGTGCTCTCCGCGCTGCTCGCCGTCGTGCTCGGCGGAGTCGGGTGGTTCCTCACGCTGATGTCCTTCTACGCCGTCGGCGGGCTCGCCTCGAAGTACCGCTTCGACGAGAAGGCGGCCCGCGGCGTCGCTCAGGAGAACGAAGGCGCCCGCGGCACGGGGAACGTGCTCGCGAACTCCGCGGTCGCGCTCGTCGCGCTCCTCGGGTACGCGGCGACCCCCCACGTCGCCGTGCCGGCCGCCCCGTTCGCGTTCGCGTTCGCGGGGGCGACCGCCACCGCGATGGCCGACACGCTCTCCTCGGAGATCGGCGGGCTCTTCGACGGGCCGCGGCTCGTCACGACCCTCCGGCGGGTCGAGCCCGGCACCGACGGGGCGATCACGTGGCAGGGCGAGATCGCCGGGCTCGCCGGATCCCTCCTCGTCGCCGGCCTCGCCGCGGTCGGGATGCCGATCGGTGACCTCGTCGGCGGCGGGGGGATCATCGTCCTCGCCGGCGTCGCCGGTATGACCGCCGACAGCGTCCTCGGCGCGGTAGTTGAGGGCGATCGGGTCGGCAATCAGGCCGTGAACTTCCTCGCGACGCTGTCCGGGGCGGCGGTCGCGGTCGCGCTCGGGGTGGCGCTGCTGTGACATCGACGCCGCACGACGAGAATCCCGTCGCCCCCGACCCGCGCGTCCGCGACGCCCGCCCGGCCGACGCCGCCCGGATCCGGGAGCTGCAGGCGTTCCTCCGACAGCCGAACCCCGACCTCTTGGAGTACGGCCTCGCGGTGGGCTCGGCGCTCGTGAGCGTCGCAGACGGCCGGACCGTCGGCTATCTCCTGCCGGTCGACGCCCCGAACCGGCCCGGCGTCCACCTCGCCGAGCTCGTCGTCGATCCGGACCATCGACGCGAGGGGCGCGCCAGCGGGCTCCTATCGGCCGTGATCGCCGACGCCGACGGTCCCGTGACGCTACAGGCGCACCCCGACAACGAGGGGGCGCTCGCGCTGTACGACGGGCTCGGCTTCGCGGTCGTCGACCGGCGCGCCGACGCGTACGCCGACGGCGACGCGCTCGTGTTGCGGCGGGAGTAGCGCCGGTGCTCCCGGGGCGGACGACGCCCTCGCCGGCTCTCCCGGGACGGGGACAGACAAAAGGACTATTCGAGCCCCGCGCCTCCGCCGAGACATGAGTGACGCCGACGCGGACCGGGAAGCGGGCGCGAAACCCGAGGCGGGCGCGGACGCCGCCGAGCCGATCGAGGTCGACTTCGGCGAGAACGGGCTCGTCCCCGCGGTCGCCCAGGACGCCGACTCCGGCGAGGTGCTGATGCTCGCGTACGTCTCGCCGGAGGCGCTCGAGCGCACCCGCGAGACGGGCGAGGCGCACTACTACTCCCGGTCCAGAGAGGAGCTGTGGCACAAGGGCGGCTCCTCCGGCCACACGCAGGCGGTCCGCGAGGTTCGCGTCGACTGCGACGCCGACACCCTGCTGTACCTCGTCGACCAGAACGTCGGGGCGTGTCACACGGGCCACCGGTCCTGCTTCCACCGGACGATCGACGGCGAGCACGTCGGAGAGCGCGTCTTCGACCCGGACGAGGTGTACTGAATGGGCGACGCAGCCGGCGGCGCGGCGGACCGCGGCGCGGCGGGACGCGACGCGGAGCCCGACCCCGTCGCCGAGGCGGGCGAGGCGGCCGGGAGGCTCCGCGAGCGCTACGACGAGCTCCGCCGGCTCGAAGACCGGATCGCCGACCTCGGCCGCGAGCGCGTCGAGGCCGCGGCGGACACGTACCGGCGGGCGCACCGCGTGCTCGACCAGTACGAGGAGGACGCGGTCGGCAGCGGCGACTTCGCGGCCTACGTCCAGTTCGAGGGCGAGTTCGCGAACGCGGTCGACGTCGACGACGACGCGCTCGCGGCCGACGCCTTCGCGGCCGCCGACGAGGCGGTCGACAAGAAGCGGCTCTCCGAGCGCGACTTCGAGGCGGCCCGCGAGGCGCTCGAACCCGCCGGCGAGTACGTCGACCTGCTCGCCGACCGCGACGACGCCGTCGACGACTACCGGATCGCCCGCAAGGAGGCCCGAGAGGCCCGGAAGTCCCTCGCCGCGCGGCTCGACGAGCTCCGCGAGGTCGCGGGAATGGCGGACGCGGACCTCGACGCCGACGTCGACCGCCTCCGCGAGCCGATCGCGACGTACAACGAGGCGGTCCGCGAGTCGTTCGACGACTTTTATAAGTCGGCGTCGGCCCGCGACGCCTTCGCCTTCCTCGACCGCGCGGACGCGACCCCGTTCGTCGACGTCGACGTGCCGCCGACGGACCTGGCCGAGTACGTGGCCGAGTACGAGGCCGGCGAGGAGCCGCTCCCGACCCTCTTGGAGTACGCGGACTACTCGAACTCCAAGCTGGAGCACTACGTCGACGACCCCGGCGCGCTCCGGACGGCGGTCGCGGTCCACCGCACCTACGTCGAGCGGCTCGACGGCGAGCCGCTGACGCTCGACTGGCCGCCCGCCGCCGGCGACGAGCTCGCCTACGAGATCGACGAGCTGATCCCGCTGGTCTCGCGGGTCGCCGACGACGGGACGGTCGCGACGCTGCGAGCGGTCCGCGACCTCGCGCGCGCCGACGAGTACGAGCGGCTCCGTCGCGCGGCCGAGGTGCGCGACGCGCTCGACGAGCCGGAGCTGGAGCTCGTCGAAACGGGCGCCGTCCACGACCGGGTGCGCGAGGCCGAGCGCACCCTCGACATCGTCGACGACGTGCTGGCGGAGACGGAGCGGTAGCGGGCTTTTAAACAACTTTTTTCGGAGAACCGCGCCCTTTCAAGAGCCGTCGGCGCCGACGTGGTGGTATGACCCGATTCGACGCCGCGACGGAGGCCGAGCGGCTGAAGCTGTACGCGGACGCGGCGGCCGCCCACCGCGCCCGGTCGAGCGACGTGATGACCGTCGACGTCGACCCCGACAGCGACGTCACCGAGGGCGGCGAGGTGCCGCCGTGGATCCAGCTCGCCGGCACGGAGCTCATCTTGGACTGCACCGATGACGAGCTGGACCGGTTGAAGGAGTTGTTGGGGGAGTTCCCCGAGTTCCGGATCGACGAGCTCGTCAGCCCGGAGGAGGCCGAGGGGACGAACGCGGTCGTCACGGCGCGCTCGGACGCGAACCGCGTAGCGGGGTTCGTCGAGCGCGCGTTCCGCGAGGTGTACGGGCTCGACGAGGAGTACCGGGCCTGGGTGACGGCTATATGAACTGAATTTCGGTGTCGCTGTCGGCTGTTTATAAGTCGTTGACTACGGGGCGAAGGCTTCCGACGCTCCGGTCGCCTACTTATAAACGGTTGATACTGGATCGGCGGAGAACACCTCCAAAGCCCCAGCCGGTGAGGAGCGCGCACGCTCGCTGCGCTCCTCGCTCAGTCGCTCACGCTCCTTCGCTGCGGTGCTTACGTCGCCTCCGCGCTCCTCACCGGCTGCCCCTTTGAGTCCCACCCCGCACCGCGACCGCACAGCCTCACGCCTCCCCAGCCTCGTCGGCCGGCCTCCGCGTCGCTTCGGCCGGCCGACTCCCTCGCGGGCCCCTCGCGGTCGCCGGCGGCGATCGCTCGGAGGCGCGCCACCGCTTCGGGCATTTATAAGCTGGCGGCGTCGGCCAGCGCGCGGACGTCTCATCTTAATTCCGGTCACGACACACTTACTTTCCGCGGCGCGTTTGACTCGGTAGATAGTCGCTCCCCGCGCTTGCCGGACGGGGGCGACGCCGACCACCATGCAACAGTACCTCGATCTCGTCGACGACACCCTGTCGACGGGCACGTACAAGCCGAACCGGACCGGCGTCGACACGATCGCGTCGTTCAGCGGGCAGTACACCGTCGACCTCGCGGAGGGGTTCCCCCTCCTCACCACCAAACAGATGGACGGCTACCGCTGGAATTCGCTCATCCACGAGGTGCTGTGGTACCTCTCCGGCGAGGAGCACGTCCGGAACCTCCGCGAGGAGACGAAGATCTGGGACGCGTGGGCCGACGACGAGGGCCGACTCGACACCGCCTACGGGCGGTTCTGGCGACGCTACCCGGTCCCCGAGGACGACGCCGCGCTCCCCGGCGAGGCGTGGCCCGAGGACGCTCACCGCTGGGTGACCGTCGAGGAGGCCCCCGACGGGAGCGAGCGCCGGACGTTCGATCAGATCCGGTACGTGCTCGACACCCTCGAAGAGAACCCCCGCTCGCGCCGGATGGTCGTCAACGCGTGGCACCCCGCCAACGCCGCGACCTCGACGCTCCCGCCGTGTCACTACTCGTTCGTCGTCAACGTCCAGGACGGACGCTTGAACCTCCATCTCACGCAGCGCTCGGGCGACATCGCGCTCGGCGTCCCGTTCAACATCGCGGCGTACGCGATCCTCGCGAACGCGCTCGCGCAACGGACGGGGTTCGAGGTCGGCGAGTTCGGTCACACCGTCGTCGACGCGCACGTCTACTGCGGCCGCGGCGACCGCGGAAAGTGGTACGCGAAGAACCTCCCGTACGTACAAGACCGCCTCGCGAACGTCGAGAGCAAGGCCGACTACCTCGACGTGAAGAGCTGGGTCGAGCGAACCGCCCCCGACGAGGCGGACGGCGAGGCTGGGTACGACCACGTCCCCGGCCTCCTCGAACAGCTCTCGCGGGAGCCGCGCGAGCGCCCCCGGATCGAGATCGCCGACGTGCCCCTCGACGAGTTGACGTACGAGGACGTCGAACTCGTCGACTACGACTCCGCGGACGGGCTCTCGTTCGCGGTCGCGGAGTGATGACCGACGACGACGCCGATGCCGGGTCCGCCGGCGTCGATCCGAGTTCCGCCGACGCCGACGTCGACCTCGTCGTCGTCGCCGCCGTCGCCGAGAACGGCGTCATCGGCGACGACGGCGGGATGCCGTGGCACTACCCGGCGGACCTCGCGCACTTCAAGCGGCTCACGACCGGTCACCCCGTGATCGTCGGTCGGACGACGTACGAGAGCATCGCCGCCCGGATCGGCGGTCCGCTCCCCGACCGCACCAGCGTCGTGTTGACGACGCGCGACCCCGACCTCCCCGAGGGGGCCGTCGTCGCGAACGACGTCGACGAGGCTGTCGCGCTCTCCGCCGCCGACGCCGCCGACCGCGGCGTCGACGAGGCCTACGTGATCGGCGGCGCCGCGGTCTACGAGCTGTTCCTCGAACGCGCCGACGGACTGGTCGTGACCGAGATCCCCGAGCGTCCCGACGGCGACACGCACTTTCCGGACCGAGACCGCGACGCGTGGCGGGAAGTCGACCGCGAGGTCGTCGCGGACGCCGACGCTGACGGCGACGACGGCCTCGCGGTCGTCACCTACGAACCGATCGGCCTGTGACGTATGGGACTCTTCTCCAATTTTAAGTAGACGTTCGGGATGTAAAAACCGACGAAGTACCAGACTCCGACACTGTATCAGAGAAAAACTATCTGTAGTAACACTTTTGTTCTCCCAGTGTGGTATCTGTTGACATGGCATTATCGGAGTCGACGATCGAGCCGAGGCGGTGTCCGTTCTGCGAGGCGGAGCTGGCGTCTCCGGGCGCGGGATTCGTGCGACACATCGACGAGAGCCCGGAGTGTCGAGACGCCTTCGAGACGTGGCGAGACCGCGTGACCGACGACATGCGGGGCGGTTGGGCGGGGTGACGGCCTCACCTGCGCGGAGCACCGCCGGGAGCTCGCCGCCTGTCAGCTCCGAAGCGCCTCGACCGGCCGTTCGTTCGCGGCCTTCCAGGCCGGGTAGGCGCCGCTGACGAGTCCCACGCCGACGCCGAATCCGAGCGCGAGGAGGAGGTAGCGGCCGTTCGTCGGGTCGAGCGCGAGGGCGACGTCAACCTCGGCCGTCAGGAGGACGAGCCCGGCGACGAGCAGGACGGTGAGGAGGGTCCCCGCGGCGGCGCCGGCCGCGCCGATGAGGCCGGCCTCCGCGAGCAGCACGCGCAACACGTCGCGGCGGGTCACGCCGACCGCGCGCATCACGCCGATCTCCTGCCGGCGCTCGACGGTGCTCATCAGCATGACGTTGAGGATCGAGACGCCGGCGACGACGAGCGAGATAGCGCCGAGCCCGAGGAGGAACGTGCTGAGCAGGCCGAAGAAATCGTTGATCTCGTCGACGATCGCGGCGAGCTCGAACAGGTCGACGCGCTCCTCGCGGGCGTTCACCTCCGTACGAATATCGTCGGCCGCGGCTCTCGCCGCCTCGCCCGACTCGGCGACGACGAGGGCCTGCCCGTACCCGTCCGCCGAGAAGGCGGACTCGGGGAGGAAGACCGCGTCGTCCGGCGCCACCGGGCTGAACGTCTGGCTCTCGACGAGCACGGCGACGACCCGGACCTGCGACCCGGCGATCTCGACGGTGTCGCCCGCGCCGACGCCGAGCTCCTCGGCGACGCCCGCGCCGACGATCGCGCCCTGTCGGTGGCGCTCCGGGAGCCGTCCCTCCGCGGCCTCGAACGCGAGCGCGGGCTCCTCGACGCCGTAGACGGTCGCGAACTGCTGGGCGCTCTGGCCGGAGACGACCGCGTTGTCCGAGTACAGCGGGACGACCGCCGGCGAACCCACCGCGCGCCTGATGTCCGCCACGTCCGCGTCGGAAAGCGAGTCGACGCCGGCGTCGGCGTTGGGCGAGACCACGACCTGCGTGCCGATGTCGCCGATGGCGTCCTGGGCGCCCAGCGCCAGCACGTTGCCGAAGATGCCGAGCGCCGCGACCGCGAGCACGCCGATGCAGACGCCGAGCACCGCGAGCGCGGTCCGCACTCGATTCCGACGCAGGTTCCGCGCGGCCATCGCGACCGCGGGGCGCCAGCCGCGGAGCCGGCCGCCGAGCCCCGACCGAGTCTCCGGATCGGTCCGGCTCATCTGTCCTCCGGCGCGGGGGCGGTCCGGTCGATGGGAGTCGATTTCTCGCCCTCCTCATCACCGTTCGGGACCCCGCCGACGAGCACGCCGTCGGTGAGCTCGACGACCCGGTCGGCGAACCCCTCGACGAGCGGGTCGTGCGTCACCGCGACGACCGCCACCCCTTCCTCCTTCACCCGCTCGAACTCGGCGAGGATCGACTCCCCCGTCTCCGTGTCGAGGTTCCCGGTCGGCTCGTCCGCCAGCAGCACCGCCGGCTCGTTGATCAGCGAGCGGGCGATGGCGACCCGCTGTTTCTGTCCGCCGGAGAGCTCCGACGGCTCGTGGTCGAGCCGGTCGCCGAGCCCGAACCGGGAGAGGAGGTCTGCGGCGCGCTCGCTCGCGTCGCCCGGGTCAAACGCGGTCGGCAGCGCGACGTTCTCGACCGCCGTCAGCGTCGGCAGCAGGTGGAAGTCCTGGAAGACGAACCCGATCGACTCCTTCCGCGCCGCCGTGCGTTCCGCGACGGAGAGGCTCGTCACGTCCGTTCCGTCGAGGTGCCGCCGCCCCTCGGTCGGGTCGTCGAGGAGGCCGAGCACGTTCAGAAGCGTCGACTTCCCGGAGCCGCTCGGCCCGACGACCGCGACGAACTCGCCCGGCTCGACCGCGAAGTCGACGTCGTCGAGCGCGATCACGGGCTCGGCGCCCCCGCCGGGGTAGCGCTTGGTCGCGTCCCGGAGCTCGACGCTATACATCGCGGCGACGCACCACGCCGCCCACGACGACGAGGCCGGCGGCGCCGACGAGCCCGACCGCCCCGAATGTGCCGACGGAGCCGAGCGTGCCGACGGAGCCGAGCGTGCCGACGGAGCCGGAGCCGCCCTCGACGCTCCCCTCCGCGTCGGGGAGCGCCACCGTCTCGGTCTCGACGTACCGCACGCCGCGCTCGGTGTACGCGATCTGGATCGGGACCTCCGACGCGACCGACGCGTTCGCCGCCGTGCGCAGATCGAAGGCGACGAAGTCGCCGGCGCCGACCGCGCCGACGAAGTACTCGCCGCCGGCCGGGGTCGGGGCGACGCCGGGCGCCCCACCCACGGAGACGACGACGCCCTCCAGCTCGCCGCCGCCCGCGTTGCCGAGGTTTGCGTCGACGATGACCTCGCCGTCGCCGGTCGTCTCGACCACCGCGTCGGTGACGGTCGGCGCCGCGTCGTGTGCCGGGTACCGGAGCGTGGACGTCGCGGTGCGCTCCGCGCCGGCGCCGTCCTGCGCGTCGAGGTCAGACCGGAACGTCGCCGCGAACGTCACCGCCGATCGCCGGTCGAGCGGGCCGAGATCGACGACGACGCGTCGCTCCTCGCCGGGCGCGACGTCCTCGACGACGTACGGGCCGGCCTCGAAGCCGGCCTCGCCGTCTTCTCCGCTCTCGTCGTCTCCGCTGTCGCTGTCGGCTCCGGTCACGCCGTCGACTTCGCCCTCGCTGCCCGCGATCGGCTCGCCGACGGCGGTCAGGCTCACGCGATCGGCGGTCGTCGTGCCCGTGTTGACCACGGTCACTGCCACCGGCGAATCGGCCGACTGCACGGATTCTTCGGTGTCCTCTCCCGTGTCGAGCCCGCCGCCACCGCCGCCGAAGACGCCCTCGATGCCGCCGACGTTGATGCCGCCGGAGCTCTCGCTTTCGTCGTCGCTCTGGAGGTCTTCCGGGGCGAGCCCGCGGGTCCGGAGGTCGAGCGCCACCTCGTCCGGCTGGACGTCGACGACGACGTCGCGGGTCACGGTGACGGTACCTCCGTCCTCCTCCCCGCCCGTCGCCTCCTGTTCGGCGACCACCTCGACGGTGAGCCGGCGCTCGCCGGGTTCGTCGAACCGCGTCCACAGCTCGACGTCGAGCGAGTCGCCGGCCGAGAGCGCGCCCACCGCGGTCGCCTCGTCGAGCGGCTCCGCGTCGTCGTCCGCGCCCGCGTCGACGACCCTGACGCTCGTCACGTCGGCCGCGGCGGAACTCCCGCCGGAGTTCGAGACGGTGACGTTCAGCGTCGTGCGCTCGCCGACGACCGGCTCGGTCGTGCTCGCGTCCGCCCCGTCGATACTGATCCGGGCGTCGGGCACCGCCGTGGCCCCCCCGACGGCCGCCAACAGCGCGAGGAGGGCTACCAGCACGGCTGTCGTTCGTGTGGGAATCAATGTCGACCCTGTTAGGAGGCCGATCGGCATATATCCGTCGTAGGCGGGGATCGTGGGACGGGTGAGACCCAACACGACGCGCCGGACGACGCCTCTCCTCCGCTGACCGCGGACGGGGAAAGGCCCCCGGGTCGCGGTCGAGACGTACCGGTTACGGATGCTTTTTCAACCGTCCGGCGTAATAACGGGTAATGAGCCAAGGCGACACCGCGAGAGCGGGTGATCGGCGATGATGGGCGGCAACGACCAGCAGGCGTACGACCGCGGTACGTCGCTGTTCTCGCCCGACGGGCGCATCTACCAGGTCGAGTACGCCCGCGAGGCGGTCTCGCGCGGCGCGCCGAGCGTCGGGATCCGCACCGCGGACGGCGTCGTGTTCGTCGCGATGTCCCGGGCCTCCTCGACGCTGATGGAGGCCGAGAGCATCGAGAAGCTCCACAAGCTCGACGACCACCTCGGCACCGCGAGCGCGGGCCACGTCGCCGACGCGCGACAGCTGATCGACCTCGCGCGCCGGCAGTCGCAGGGGAACCGCCTCCGCTACGGCGAGCCCGTCGGCGTCGAGACGCTGACGAAGTTCGTCACCGACCATATCCAGGAGAACACCCAGCGCGGCGGTACCCGGCCGTACGGCGCCGCGCTCCTCATCGGCGGCATCGAGAACGGCGAGCCGCGCCTCTTCGCCGCCGACCCCTCCGGGACCCCCAACGAGTGGAAGGCGACCGTCATCGGCGGTGGCCGGCAGGACATCCAGGGCCACCTCGAGGAGGAGTGGACCGACGATCTCTCGATCACCGGCGGCGTCGAGCTCGGCCTCGCCGCGCTCGCGGCTCACGAGGACGAGTTCGAGCCCGCCGACGTCGCGGTGGCGACGATCACCGAGGCCGACGGCTACCGGACCGTCCCCGGCGACGAGGTCGCCGACGCGTTCGAAGCGGCCGAAATCGGCGACGATGCGGACGACGCCGACGCGGACGACGACGACGAGACCGACTCCGAAGAGTAGCTAGGTCGCCGCCCCTCGCGGCCGATCGCTTTTCTCCGGCGCCGTCGAACACGGGGTATGACTCGCATCGCGGAACTCGTCGCGTATCCCCTCAAGTCCAACGACGGGACCGCTCTCGACCGCGCGGAGCTGGGGTCGGCGGGCGCGCTCCGCGGGGACCGCACCTACGCGCTCGTCGAGGCCGGCGTCGACCCGCACGAGGCCTCCGTCGGCGCGGGGGGAGGCTACGTCAACGGGAAGCGCGAGCCCGCGGTCCACGGGCTCCGCGCGAGCCACGAGCCGGCCGACGCGGCCGACGCGACCCCGACCGCGGTGACCCTCTCTCGGCCGGTGCGCCCGGAGACGGGAGCCGCCGCCGACGAGCGGACGTTCGCGCTCCCGGAGGACGGCGACTCGCTGGCGGCGTGGGTCGGCGACTACCTCGGCTACTCGGTCGATCTGGTGCGCGAGCCCGACGGCGGGCTCCCCGACGACCGGAGCGCCCGCGGGCCGACCGTGGTCTCGCGAGCGACGCTGGAAACCGTCGCGGGCTGGTTCGACGCGGTCGCGGACGCGACGGAGATGCGCCGGCGGCTCCGCCCGAACGTTGTCCTCGACGGGTGCCCCGCGTTCTGGGAGGACCGGCTGTTCGCCGACCACGGGGAGGCGGTCCGGTTCGCGGCCGGCGACGCCGAAATGCTCGGCGTCAACCCCTGTCAGCGCTGCGTCGTGCCGTCTCGGAACCCGGACACCGGCGAGGAGATCGACGGCTTTCGCGAGACATTTATCAAGAACCGGCGAGCGACGCTCCCCCACTGGACCGAGAGCGACCGCTTCGACCACGACTTCCGGCTGATGGTGAACACCGTCGTCCCGGAGGCGGAGAGGGGGTCGACCCTCGCCGTCGGCGACGAGGTGGCGATCGAGGGGGTCGAGTCGCTCGACGAGGCGGCGTACTGAGCGCTCGGCGCGTCCGAACCGGTGCCGCCGTTTAGAAAGATTCGCGCGAAGTGGCCGTCGGCGACTACCGGCCGCCGTCGGTCATCGCGACCGGTTCGTCTTCCGTCGCGTCCGCCGAAACGTCGCTCCCGTCGGCGGTCCGCTCTCCGACGCTCGCGGTGTCGGGCGTCGTCTCGCCGACGCCGAAGTGGTTCCAGAGGGTGACGCCGACGACCGCGTACGCGACGAGGTCGTAGTGGACGGCCCCCTCGAAGGCCGTGAACGCGGCGAGGGTGCTGTAGCCGAACAGCGCGACCACGCTCCCCACGAACACGCTCTCGTTCGTGATCCTGCCCGCCGCCGCCGCGGCGACCGAGCGCTTGATGAGCGGGCCGCAGGCGACGAGGAACGCGATCCCCGACAGCGAACCGAGGTTGACGAAGAAGTGCGTCGCCATCTGCGAGTCGAGGATCGACTGGAGGTACTGGACCGTGACCGGGTCGTAAAATAGCCACTCGATGCGGGTGGGATAGAGGACGGCGATGTAGGGTGTCGCCACCATCAGCCCGAAGAGAACGGCGACGGCGACGCGGGCGGAGGCGAACTGCGCGGCGCGCCGAACCTCGAACGCCGCGTCGCCGGGCGCGACCACGAGTCCGCAGGCCTCCAAGGCGTCCCTGAGGTCCTCGCGGGAGACGTCGGGACCGTGATGGATCCCGACCGTCCCGTTCCGCCTCGTCGCCGAGGCGGCGCTAACGCCGTCGCGATCCACGAGGACGGCCTCCAACAGCCCCTCGCGCCGCTTCGTGTCGATTCCGTCGACCGAGAACGTGTCGTGAACGTGCGGCTCCGGCACCCGCTTGGTCCGCGGCCCCGCGTGGTCGGGTACCGTCGCGTCACCGCGGTCGCCCGCCGGCGCGTCGATCCCCCGATCGCGGGCCACGGCGTCGAGCCGCGTGGAACGCCCGTGGCGGTCGTCTGCCATGTGAAATAGCTACGTCCGCATCAGCATGAAACTTCCCCCGAGGCCAAGTCCGAGCCCGTTCGGCGCCGTCGTCTCACGCCGCCACCGAGCGCCTCACGCGTTGACAGACTCAAGGTGCGAGGTGACGATCATCTGCCCCTTCCGCGTGAGCGCCGCGCCCGACTCGCCGTCGACGACGAGCCCCTCGTCGCGGAGCGTGTCGAGGACCATCGACGTCTGCGTGACGTCGCCCGTGACCACGTCAGCGACGTCCGCCTCGCCGCCGGCCGAGTAGATCGACACGAGGATCTCCAGCTGCTCTTCGGTCGGGTCGAACGACTCCAGATCCTCCATGGCGTCGTCGTACTCAAGCTTGATGTACCGACCGAGCACGTTCAGCGTGCGCTCGTTCGGGACCGTCGCGATCGAGGACACGGTCTGTCCGTCGACGACGTGGCGGAACACGAGCGCGGGACGCTGCGTGCCGGCGAGCGTCCGGTCGGTCCGTTCGTAGTCGATCACGGCGGAGAGGTCGACCTCGAACGGGTCGGGGCAGTCGACGAAGCGGATCGCGCCGGGCGAGAGCGCCACCGACGCCGTGTGGTCCGACGCGTCCGTGACGCGCCCGCCCACCTTCGCGGGATGGCGGACGGTGACCGTCACGTCGCGCAGCAGGGCCTTGAACAGCAGGCGGGTGAACCGCTCCATATCGTCCGGCTCCCGCTCTATGAGGGCCGTGCGTCGCTCTCCCTGTCGGCCGTACGCGAGGGTGACGCTGTCGCTGAAAAACGACCGGAGGTCGCCGGGGACCGTGCCGACGACCACGTCGAACACGCCGGAGAGCGGGACGGTCGTCTTCCCCTCGTCCGTCGCCAGTACCAGCCGACGCTGGCTCAGGAGCACTCGCCCCGTCACCGGCTCGTCACTCCCGGTCTCCGGGGTGTGGACGCGACCGACGAAGTCGGCGACGACGGACTCTCCCATCGTGGCACCCTAGACGCCGTCCGCTATTTACTGTTACCCACGACGTATCAGTCGTGATAACAAACTGTCAATCTCCGAGCGCGGCGCGAGCGAACGTGTTCGGCGTTGGTTCGCTTTTGATTCGGCGTTGGTTCGCTTCTGATTCGGCGTTGGTTCGCTTCTGATCGGCCGAGCGAGCGAGCACCGAGAGGCGAGGAACAGCAAAGCCTAATGAGGAGGGCATCAAACCGACAAGTGATGCCCACAGTAGAATACCTCAACTACGAAGTGCTCGACGACCACGGCTGGTCGATGGACGACGACGACCTCTTCGAGGAGGCGGCCGGCGCCGACCTCGATGCCGAGGACTACGGCACCCTCGACGTGAATCAGGGCGAGTACATCCTCGAATCCGCCGAGGCACAGGGCTACGACTGGCCCTTCTCGTGCCGCGCCGGCGCCTGCGCGAACTGCGCGTCGATCGTGAAGGAAGGCGACATCGAGATGGACATGCAGCAGATCCTCTCCGACGAGGAGGTCGAAGACAAGGACGTCCGCCTCACCTGCATCGGCAGCCCGGCGACCGACGAGGTCAAGATCGTCTACAACGCGAAACACCTCGACTACCTGCAGAACCGCGTCATCTAACACCGTCCGACCACGCCGCGGTCGTACCACAGACGGTGTTCGATGTGGGTTGCCCCCATCGATGCCACCGTTTTTTCGAACTAACTGTCCCGAACAGCGGCCGCCGCGGTTACGCTCTCGACTCCGGCTACCAAGCGGACCACGCCGTCAGGCTCTCGTCGCGGGCGTACACCCGTTTGCAGTCTTTGGCGTACGCGAAGTCGCCCTCGTGGTCCAGCTTCTCGTGGCGGTACTCGGGGGCGTCCTCGCGGATCTGGACGCCCTCGACGACGAACTCCTCCTCGCCGAATTCGACGGTCTCGCCGACGGAGAACTCGTAGTCGCCGGGCACGTTCACGCGGATCGACCGCGTCTCGTCGGCGTTCCCGTCCTTCGGGTGCAGCGTCACCGGGACGGTGACGTTGTCGACCGCGCGGGTCCACAGCGTCTCGACGGTCTCGATGTCGGCCTCCTCGACGCGCTGTTCGGGCCCGACCTCGATCCCGGTCACCCGGACCTGCATCAGCGCGTCGGGGGTGTCGACGACGAACTCCTCGCCGGTCGCGACGTAGGTGTCCGCGGGCACGTCCATCCGGGTGGTGAACGACTCGCCGTCCTGCGAGACGACGATCTTCAGTCCGACGGTCTCCTCCTCCGGGATCTCGGCCTTGTACGTGTGGTCGCAGTCGGTACAGCGGACGGTCGCCTGCCCGCCGGGACGTAACACTTCGTGGACGGTCTCCTCGCCCGGCGAACACGACGGGCAGGCGAGACCGACTCGGTCTCCTGTTTCGGTCATTACGGCGTCGTATCCGCCGCTCGCGTAAATATCCGCCCCTGTGGCCGTGGTGCGTCACACGCTCGCGTGGGGGTCGGCGACAACGCTGGTCGAGACCGGTCCAGTCTCCGCCCGAGTAAGGAAACTGGTTTACCGGTGTCAGGGAAACGGACGCCCATGATCGTTCCCGGATCCAGCTCACAGCTGCTCGCGGCCGCGCTCGCCGAGGAGACGGGCCGGCCGCTGGCGACGCCGACGTACGACCGCTTCCCGGACGGCGAGACGCTCGCGGCGGTCCCCGACTTCGCCGGCGACGAGGCGACGATCGTCGCGGCGACCGACTCCGACGCGGCGTGGGTCGAACTGCTCCAGCTCCAAGACGCCGTCCGCGAGGCCGGCGCCGAGCGCGTGACCACCGTCGTCCCCTACATGGGGTACGCGCGGCAGGACGAGTCGTTCGGGGACGGCGAGCCCGTCTCGGCGCGGGCGATGGCGCGGGCGATCTCGACCGGGACGGACCGCGTCGTCCTCGTCAACCCCCACGAGCCGGGCGTCGCCGACTTCTACGACGCCCCCGCCGAGACGGTGGACGCCGCGGGCGCCCTCGCGGAGCCCCTGCCGGGCGACTTGGCCGAGCCGCTGTTCCTCGCGCCCGACGAGGGCGCGGTCGGCATCGCCCAGACGGTCCGGGACGCGTACGGCGCGGGCGAGACGGACTACTTCGAGAAGCACCGCGACCGCGAGACGGGCGCGGTCGCCGTGTCGCCGTCGGACGCCCCCGTCTCGGGGCGGGACGTCGTCGTCGTCGACGACATCGTCGCCACCGGGTCGACGATGAGCGAGTCGGTCGCCGTGCTGACCGAGCGGGGCGCGGGGCGGGTGCTCGCGGCCTGCGTCCATCCCATGCTCGCCGCCAACGCCGTGACGAAGCTGCGCGGCGCCGGCGTCGACCGCATCGTCGGCAGCGACACCATCGAGCGGGGCTGCAGCGTCGTCAGCGTCGCCCCCGTCCTCGCCGACGCGCTGGAGTAGTCTTTTTTTAATCGATCTCTCGGATCACCCGCGCCGGGTTCCCGCCGACCACGGTGCGCGCCGGCACGTCCTCGGTGACCACCGCGCCGGAGGCGACCACCGCCTCGTCGCCGACTGTCACGCCGGGGTTGAGCGCCGCTCGCCCGCCGATCCAGACGTCGTCGCCGACGGTCACTGGCCGTCCGCTCTCGCGGCCGGTCGCGCGCTCGTCGGGGTCGATCGGGTGGGTCACCGCGTAGACGTGCACGCCCGGTCCGAGCATGCAGCGGTCGCCGAACGAGACGGGGGTCGCGTCGAGGAAGACGCAGCCGTAGTTCGCGAAGAAGCCGTCGCCGACGGCGACGTTGTACCCGTAGTCGCAGCGGAGGGACGGTTGGACGACCGGGTCCTCGCCGACCGCGTCGAACAGCTCGCGGAGGAGGCCGGTCCGGCGCTCCCGCTCGGCCCCGCTCGTCGCGTTGTACCGGCGCGTCAGGTCGCGGGCGCGCTCGCGGTCGGCGACGAGGTCCGGGTCGGTGGGGTCGTAGGGCTCTCCAGCCACCATCCGCTCGGTCTCAGTCGGCATAGTCGGGGTGACGAGAGCCGATTTATAAGATATCGGTGGTTCGGCCGCCCGACCGGCCCTCACCCGTGCGTGTAGCCGCGGTCGGGGAGCGGGTCGCCGTCTGCGGTGACCCCGTCCGCGGCGTCGACGACGGTTCCCACGCGCACGAGCCCGGCGGGACAGGCCTCGCGGGCGTCGTCGAGGGCGGCCTCGGGGACCGCACAGGCGAGCTCGAAGTCCTCGCCGAAGTGCGCGGCGAGCTCGAAGCGGTCGGTCGGTCCCTCGGCGACGTCGTCGACCGCGGGGTGAACGGGAAGCCGGTCGCGCTCCAGCGCGAAGCCGACCTCGCTCGCCTCCGCGAGCTGGTGGAGCGACCGCGCGAGCCCGTCCGAGGAGTCCATCATCGCGGCCGCGCGCCCGGCGAGCGCGACCCCCTCGGCGACGCGGGGGGTGAACCGGAACAGCTCGTTGGCGCGCTCGACCGACTCCCCGTCGCCGCGATCGAATAGCCGGAGGGCGGCCGCGGACCGCCCCCACTCGCCGGTGACGCAGAGCGCGTCGCCGGGAGCCGCGCCCGACCGCGTCACCGGGCCGGCGTCGGCGACGTCGCCGATCGCGGTCGAGGCGGTCGTGAATTCGTCGTGAGAATCGAGGTCGCCGCCGACGTACTCGGCGCCGACCGTCTCGCAGACGTCGACCGCGCCGGCGACGAACCGGTCGAGCCGGTCGGGATCGAAGGCGGCGTCGGCGTAGACGGCGACGGCCGCGGTCGCGGTCGCGCCCATCGCCGCCACGTCCGAGAGCGACGCGCCGACCGCGCGCCACCCCGCGGTGTACCGCGTCGTCCCCGGCGGGAAGTCGGTGCGCTCGTGGAGCATGTCGGTCGTGATGACGGTGTCGCCGACGACGGCGGCGTCGTCGCCCGCGTGCGGGAGGTCGGCGGCGAGTCGGCGAAGCGCGTCGCGCTCGTTCACGACCGGTACCAACGCACCGGACCCGCTTAGAAGGGATCGGTCCGGTACGCCCGTCGCCCGGCTGGCGCGACATCCGGCTCGCGCGACCGGCCGTGGTGTGTGGTACCACGAATCATTTAAAGGCGTAAAACACATTAACGAATATTATCATTATCAATCATTATGTTTATTACCAACCCCCCGAACCAACCGAGTGCAATGTCAGTATCCGTACGCGGACACACGGCAGCACGACGCGCCGACCGCCCGATCACCAGACGACCACCGCAACCACCCACACGACCCGATGACGACACCTGACGACACCACGACACCCGAGACGACCCGAACGACTGATCGACAGACGACCGCTGGCGACCGATCGCCGACCGGAACCGACCGGCCGACGGCGGGTCGAACGCCGACCGCTGACACTTCTCGCCGATCGATCCCCGGCCGCACGCCGATCACCGAGGAAGCGGGCGCGCCGCTCGTTCCGACGACGACGGCCGAGCAGGCCACGACGACCACCGATCCGACTCGGCGGTCGCCTCGCCGCCCGAGCCCGCCACCGACCGACGCGGAGCGGGACGCGCCGCTGGTCCCCGACCTGCGTCCGACCGGTCGCGCGCAGACCGACGGAGGGTCGCGATGAGCGCCGTCCCGATGGCCGGAACCGGCGCCGGCCCCCGGCCCGATCCGACGACGTTCACGAGCCGCGCGACCGACCGATACGCGACCGGACGGCACACGGCTGACCGGTTCACCGACGACGACACCGCTGAGTGACATCCATGCATCCGAACGAACTTGACGACGACGTCTTCACCAGAGATATCGACAACCCGGCCGGCCGGCAGCTCCGCGAGATGTTCGCGGAGCAGGAGTACACGTTCGCGCCCGGGATCTACCACGCGCTCGACGCCCGCCTCGCGGAGATGGCGGGGGTCGACGCCGCCTACATGAGCGGCTACTCCACCGTGCTCGGCCAGTTCGGCTTTCCCGACCTGGAGATGGTCACGATGACCGAGATGGTCGAGAACGCCAAGCGGATGGTCGAGGCGACGAACCTCCCGGTTGTCGCCGACTGCGACACCGGCTACGGCGGCGTTCACAACGTCCGCCGCGCGGTCCGCGAGTACGAGAAGGCCGGCGTCGCCGCCGTCCACATCGAGGACCAGACCTCGCCGAAGCGGTGCGGCCACATCGCGGGCAAGCAGATCGTCTCCCGGGAGCAGGCGCGGTCGCGCTTCGAGGCGGCCGTCGACGCCAAGCAGAGCGAGGACACGGTGATCATCGCGCGGACCGACGCGTACGGCTCCGCGAACGGCGACTGGGAGGAGCACCTCGAACGCGGCCGGATCTACGCCGACGCCGGCGTCGACCTCGTCTGGCCGGAGATGCCCGACCCGTCCCGCGAAGACGCGATCGAGTACGCGGAGACGATCCACGAGACCCACCCGGACCTCGATCTGGCCTTCAACTACTCTTCGTCGTTCGCGTGGAGCGAGGAGGAGGACCCGCTCACGTTCGCGGAGCTCGGCGACTTGGGCTACCAGTACATCTTCATCACCCTGTACGGGCTCCACTCGGGCGCCCACGCGGTGTACGAGGACATGCAGAACATCGCCGAGAACGACGAGAAGGCCCAGTTCGACCTCGAGGACCGCTACCTCGGCCACGAGACGGAGAGCCACCACGAGCTCTCGTTCGTCCCGCGGTATCAGGACATCGAGGCGCGCTTCGACCCCGACGCGTCGGCCCGACACGAGGAGTCCGCCGGCTTCACCGACGAGGAGAGCGACCCGATCACGGCGAGCGAGAGCGACGACGACTGACCGGACCGCGCCCGGTCGTCGGATCCGCGCGGCTGCGGTCTTTTTATGCGATAGTGCGCGCGAATCTACGAGAGCGGGGGAAGAGAACGGAACGCGGAGTCTCGTCGACTGTCGTTCAGGCCGGGAGCGTGTCGATGCCGTCGATCTCGACGTAGCCGTAGTTGCACTCGGAGCAGCGCCACTTCGTCTTCTCGCCGAGGTGGAGGGTCATCGCCGCGGTCCGGTAGAACGACTGCGTCTCTCCGCAGGAGGGACAGTCTACGTCCTTTTCGAGCGCCATGTGCGCGGGTCGGTCCGGCGCGGATTTGAAGCTACTGGTTCGCCGGTTGTCCGAAGAATCAGTCGATCGTTCACAAGCCATTGCTCATGGATCGGCGGTGAACAGCTTCAAATCCCCAGCCGCGCTCGGCAAACCCCAGCGACGTAAGGACCGCAGGGAGCGAGCACCGCGAGCGACTGAGGACCGCAACGAGCTGCGGGAGCCGAGCGCGGCTGCCCTTTTGAGTCCCACCCACCTGCAACTGCACCGCAGCCTCATACCTCCCCAACCTCGCCGCTCGCTGCGTTCGCGGCGTCCTTCGCGTGTACCGCTCGCGCCCTAACGGCCGCTTTCGGGCACGCGCCACCGCAGATTCGTTTATAAGTGCCATCGCTGTTCTCTCGATCGCTTATAAAACGCAAGGAGAATACCCGCGGCTTTAGGCGCGGGATGAATCCGACAACGCCGACACGTTCCACCGTCGATGGCACAGCCTGAGTTTCCCAATCCTCACTTTTAATTATCAATCGCTTCAACAGAGAAGTAAGGTCAGGTCGGAACGGAGCGGATTCCGAACGACCTTCGGAGGCGGTCTACCCGCCACTCAATGAGACAGTATCCGAAACACCGACACGGTGAACGCGAATCCTC
>NZ_JARANT010000035.1 GCF_029889805.1 Halorubrum sp. Boch-26
TGCCGGCCCCGCCGCCGCCCTCCGGGAGGAGACCCCCCTCGTCGACGCCGACGCCGCCGAGCTCGAGCTCGAACGCGCCGTCGGCCGGCCGGCAGGTCGACAGCAACCACCCCAGCGCGGCGACCGGAAGTCCCAGCGATCCGACAACGGCGCCGGTCGCGAGCGCCGAGCCGGTGTCTCGGTAGACGAACGCCGCGAGCGCGAGGAGGACCGCGGCGAACGCCAACGGCGCCGGCGGCTCCCGGAGGAACTCGTAGCACGCGGGAGGAAGGGAGACGGCCCCGCCCCCGCTCGGCGAGGGCGAGATCCCGACGTCGCCGCTCTCGCCGCTCGGCCCGCCGCCGTCGCCGGTACCGCCGAGCCCGCCGCCGTCGAGGCTCACGGCGGAGTCGAGGGTCGCCGCGGCGACGCCGAGCGCGACGACCGCGAGGAGGGCGAGGAGGACCGCAGCGAGGGTGTCCCGCTTCACGTCCGTGGATACGCCGTGCCGCACGAATAGCTTTCGACGGGGGCGGTCACTCCGCCGTCTCGGCCCCGTCGACGACGTCGTCGAGGGCCGTCGTGGGGAACAGCGCGTCCACGTCGCGGTCCGGGTCGACGAGGCGGTAGTCGGTCCCGTCGCGCTCGACGACCCCGGCGTCGGCGAGGTGATCGAGGTGCGCGAACGCCTCGCCCGGGCCGTGAAGGACGTGGATGTCGACCAAGTCGCCGAACAGCTCGGCCGACACCTCCCACGCCGTCGCGGGACCGCCGTCGGCGAGGACCCCGAGTACCCGCCGGGTCCGGTGGCGGTGGTGGTCGAGGATCGTCGCGGCCCGTCGGCTCGGGTCGTCGATCCGCTCGCGGTGGCCCGGGTGTGCCGCGTCGAAATCGCGCTCGACGATCCGCACGAGGCTCCGGGCGTACGCCGCGAGCGGCGCGTCGACCCGAACGTCCGCGCCGCCGACGTTCGGGGTGTATCGCGGGAGGAGCGCGTCTCCGGCGAACAGCTCTTCGGGGGCGCCCGTCCGCTTCTCGGCGTCGCTCTCGGAGTCCGACCGTCCGACCGGCTCGTGGTCCGGGACCTCGCGCGGGTCGAACGCGAACCCGGCGAGCCCGGCGGTGTGGCCCGGCAGGTGGACGGCCTCCAGCGCGACGCCGCCGGCCTCGACGACGTCGCCGTCGCCGATGGTCGTCACCTCGGCGGGAGGACCGCTGAGCCCCGCGCTCACCGCGTCGAAGTAGTCGCGGAGCCGCTCCTGATCCGTCTCCGGGAGCCCCCACCGATCGAACGTCTCGCGCTGGAGTTCGGGGTCGACCATGAGCGACGTCTCAGTTCCGTCGACGAGGGGCGCGTCGGCCTCGTGGACGAACACGTCGGCGCCGCCTGCGGCCTGGACCTCGCCGGCTAGCCCCGCGTGGTCGGGATGCCAGTGGGTCAAGACGACCTCGTCGACATCGGCGAAGGCGACGCCGTGGTCGGCGAGCCCCGTCTTCAAGTCGGCGCGGACGTCCGGGAGCGCGACGCCGGTGTCGACCAGCGCGGTCGTCTCGCCGTCGAGCAGGTAGACGTCGTTTTCGCCCTCGAACACGGTGTTTCCGAGCTGGATCCGGTTCACACCGTCCCGTCGTCGGGAGGGCTTTTGAGGGTTGCCTCCGCGGAAATCGCGTCGGTTCGATCGGCGTCGACGCCGGCGGCCTCGCCTCCGGGGGCCGCTCAATCGAGCACGTCGACGCCGGTGAACTCAAGGCGGGCGCCGCCGTCGGCGCTGTCGGTAACGCGCACCTCCCAGCCGTGGGCCGCCGCGACGCTTTCCACGATCGCGAGCCCGAATCCGGTTCCGTCATCGGTCGTCGAGTAGCCGGTCTCGAACACGTTCTCGCGGTCGGTCGCCGGGATTCCGTGGCCGTCGTCGGCCACGAAGAAGCCGCCGTCGACGTCGCCGACCGTGATCGTGACGCCCGCGCCGCCGTGCTCGACGCTGTTCCGCACGATGTTCTCGATCATCTGCCTGAGCCGGCTCCGGTCGGCACGCACGACCCGATCGGTGTCGACGCGGAGCGTCGCGTCGGCGGTGTCGACGCCCTCCCGACACGGCTCGACGAACTCGACGCCCTCCCGACACGCCTCGACGAGCTCGCGGAGAGGCACCCGATCCGTCTCGTCGATGCCTTCTCCGTCGCGAGCGAGCGTCAAGAGGTCGTCGATGAGGGAGTTCATGCGCTCGTGCGCCCGGGTGACGTGGTCGAGGTGTTCGGAGTCGCACTCCTCTCGGGCGAGGTCGAGCCATCCGGTAGCGACGTTGAGGGGGTTCCGGAGATCGTGTGAGACGATGCTCGCGAACTCCTCGAGCCGCTCGTTCTTGCGGCGGAGCGCCTCCTCGCGCCGCTTCCGTTCGCTGACGTCGCGGATGACGCCGACGCGGTCGAGCGGTTCGCCGTCTTCACCGTTGTCGTCTCCGAACCGGGTGAACCGTATCTCCACCGGGAACCGCTCGCCGTCCGCCGTGAGGAACTCGTACTCGACGGAGCCGGCGTCGCGGTCGCTCGCCTCGGTCTCGCGGCGTACCTGCGTCACCTTCGCCGCGGCCTCCTCGGTCACCCAGTCGTAGATCTGCGACCCGATCAGCTCCTCGCGGCTCGCGCCTTTCATCTCCGCGTACCGGTCGTTGACGTACGCGATCGTTCCGTCGGGACGCACGGCGTAGACGGCGTCGTCGAGCGACTCGAGGATCGTCTCGTACCGGCGTATCTCTCGTTCCCGACGTGACTTGTCCATCATTGCTCCTCCCGTGCGCTCGTTTCACCTGTTCAGTAATAAATGGGCCGTCGCTGTCGTCCGCTCTCTCGGTTTCGGTCCGGTCGGCTACCTCGCCGGAAACGGGCGATTCCGTGCGGATCCGGTGCGCTTTCCTCGCCGCGCGCCTACCCGACCGCATGGAGTACCAACCGGGCGTCTGCAACATCGGACCGGCTCAACAGCGACGGCGGCTCCTCCTCGGGATCGGCTCGCTCCTCCTCGCCGTCGTCTTCGTCGCCGCCGTCGTGACGATCGGCTGGCCGCGCTGGGCGCTGCTCGGTGCGACGTTCCCGCTGTACGGCGCCGCGATGGGCTACTTCCAGTACCGCGAACGGTTCTGCGTCGGGTTCGCCGGCATCGGCGTCTTCGACGTCGGCGACGGGACTAATCAGGTCCTCGACGAGGCGGCGCTGGCCGCCGACCGGAAGCGCGCGGTCCGGCTGAACGCGAAATCGCTGGCCGTCGCCGTCGGCGGTGGGGCGGTGATCTACGGCATCGCGGCCGTTGGCTTATAACGGGGCACGTGGGTCGGGCCGAAAGGGACACCGCGTCGGCGGAACGGTCGGACTTATAACGAGACGTTCGTCTCGATGTCCTCCGTCGCCTCTTTCAGCCCGTCCTCGCGGGCGGTTTCGGCGTGGTTGCCCTCGATCGCGGCGTCGGTGAGGAGGTCGCGGAACCCGTCGCGGAAGCGGTCGTTCGCCCGTGTGGATGTCAGGTCGACGCGGGCGACGCGCGCGTACTTCGCGACGGCGTCGGGCTCGGCGTCGAGCGCCTCCGCGCACTCGACGATCGAGCGGCCCTCGGCGGTGAGCGACTTCAGGTCCGCGTACTCGAACGGCGCGCCGTCGACCTCGCGGTCGGCCTCGCGCACGAGGTGGAGGTCGAGCCGGGCGTCGCGCACGGTCGCGGGGTCGACGTCGGTCGGTTCGGGCGTGCCGGCGGCCGCGTCGCCGCTGTCGTTCCCGTCGTCGGTCGCATCGTCGCCGTCGGCTCCGTCACCAACGGAAACCGCGTCGTCGGCATCGGCGAGCGCGGCGGCGAGCGCCGCGTCGTCGTCCAGCTCGAAGCGCCCGCGGGCGATTCGGGCGTAGGTCGCGTCGTCGAGGGCGGTCGAGAAGTCGTACCGCTCGCGCATCGCGGCGACCAGCTCGCGGACGCGCTCGCCGACGGCGGCCTCGTCGCGGTCGGTGAGAGTTCCGGGGGACTCCGCCTGCCGCTCGGTGACCGTGTCGGACCCGGTGGTCTCGACGAAGATATCGCGGAGATCGGCGGTCTTCTCGTCCATGGGCCCGAACGTACGTACTCCCGGTAGAAAAGCCTCGCGTCCGGTTTCGGACGTTTCGGGCGCGATGCCACCGGATCGTCTTGAGGAGTGCGCGGCGACCGGGTGACACCCGACAGCGCCCGACCTCGTCGTCAACCAGTATATTCAAGTCGGTTTACGAGCCTGTCGTGGACATGGCAACCAACACGGAGTCGGTGGATCTCGTCGGCGACGAGGCCGCGACGAACCTCGCTCGCGCGGCGCTGTTCGCCGCGCTCGTCGGCGCGTTCGCGTACGTGACGTTCCCGAACCCCGTCTCGCCCGTCTCGGTGACTCTCCAGGTGCTCGGCGTCTTCCTCGCCGGGATCTACCTCGGGCCGGTGTGGGGGGGCGCGTCGCTCGTGTTGTACCTCGCCGCGGGCGCGCTCGGCGCGCCGGTGTTCCAAGGGGGCTCCGCCGGCGTCGGCCAACTCGTCGGTCAGTCGGCGGGCTACCTCTGGTCGTACCCGCTCGCCGCCGCCGCGGTCGGCGCGGTCGTCCACCGGGGCGCGACGCTCCGCGACCTCGATTCCGTCGGCGTCCCGACGCTCGTCGGCGCGATGATCCTCGGCACCGCGATCATCTACGCGCTGGGCGTCGCCGGCCTCGCGCTGGTGCTCTCGCTCGGACCCGTTGAGGCGGTGACCGTGGGCGCGGTCGCGTTCCTCCCCGCGGAGGCGCTGAAGATCGCCGCCGCGGTCGGCATCGTGCGCTCGGACGCGATCGCGGCCGCGTGAGGTGACCGGCGTGATCGATCCCGAGGTGACGCCGTGATCGACACCGAGGGCGTCACCTTCCGGTACGGCGGCGGAGCGGGCGACGACGACGCCGGCGTCACCGCCGTCGACGACGTCTCCCTCTCGATTCCCGACGGCGAGTTCCTGGTGATAGCGGGCGCGAACGGCTCCGGAAAGACGACGCTCGTCCGGACGTTCAACGGGCTCGCGACGCCGGACTCGGGGACGGTCGCGGTCAACGGGACGCCCGTCGCCGACGACCTCGTCGCCGCCCGGACCGCGATCGGCATGGTGTTTCAGGACCCCCGCGACCAGCTGGTCGCGGCCACCGTCGGCGCCGACGTCGCGTTCGGCCCGGAGAACCTCGGGCTCGCGCACGACGAGATCGACCGCCGCGTCGCGGCGGCGCTCGACGCCGTGAACATGGCCGGGCGGGGGGACGACCGGATCGCGTCGCTGTCGGGCGGCGAGCGCGAGCGCGTCGCGGTCGCCGGCGCGCTGGCGATGGAGCCGGACCACCTCGTCTTGGACGAGCCGTTCGCCGGCCTCGACGAGCCGGCCCGGCGGTCGGTTCTCGACCGCCTGCGCGAGCTTCACGCGGGGGGGACGAGCGTGATCGCCGTCACCCACGACCTCCGCGACGTGCTCGGGCTCGCCGACCGCGTGGTGGGGCTGGCGGACGGGCGAATCGCGGTCGACGCCGCTCCGGAGGCCGCGGTCGCCGACCTGCCCGGACTGGAGGTTCGGGTCCCGGAGCCCGCGGTCGCCGACCGGCCCGGCGACGTCGCCGCCTCGGACCCGTGACGCTCTCGTACGTCCCCGGGGACTCGCTCGCCCACCGGCTCGACCCGCGGTCGAAGCTGCTCGCGCAAGCCGGGTTCGCGGCCGCGGCGTACGCGTACACGACCCCCCGCGGGCTCGCGGCGCTCACCCTCCTCGCGGTCGGGTGCCTGCGGCTCGCCGGGGGCGGCGCCCGCGACGTGTGGACCTACCGGTTCGCGTTCCCGGTGCTCGCCCTCGCCCCCCTCGTCGCCGGCGCGACGCTCGGCGCGCCGTGGTTCCGGCCCGAGCGCGCCGCGACCACGGGGCTCGCGAGCTATCGGGTCCTGCTCATCCTCGTCGTCGCCGCGGGGTACGTCCGGTCGACGCCGGTCCGCGAGTCGCGGGCGGCGCTCCAGCGGACGGTTCCGGGGAAGCCCGGCCAGTTTCTCGGCGTGGGCGTCGCGCTCGTGTTCCGCTTTCTCCCGCTCCTGAAGCGTGACCTACTGACTGCGCGGGAGGCGGTCCGCGCCCGCGGCGGCGACGCGCTCCCGACCCGGGAGCGGATTCGGCTCGTCGCCGTCGCCGGCGTCGATCGCGCGTTCGGGCGGGCGGACCGACTCGGAACGGCGCTGAACGCGCGCTGTTTCGCGTGGAACCCGACGCTCCCGCGCTTCGCGTTCGGGCGGGCGGACGCGGCCGCGCTGGCGGTCGGAGTCGGACTGCTCGCGGCCGCGCTGGTGACCGTCGTCTGAGCGGTCGGGCGGGACGTGAGCGAGGGAAGCCGACGAAACGATCGGCGACGCGCTCCGCGTTGTGGCAAGTTTTAACCGGACCGTATCCGGCTGATCGATCATGACTCCCCTGCAGGCGGCCACCCGGGAGACGTTCTGGACGATCGGTCCGGTCGGGAAGGCCGCGTTCTACTGGCTCGCCGCGGTCGCGATCCTCGTGCTCCTGTACGGGGTGTACGCCCGGTTCGCGGCGTACGCTCGCGGGAGCGCCGATCCGCGCGACCGGCTGTCGGAGCTCCCGTCGCGGGTCGTCGCGGCGACCAAGACGGTCATGTCGAACGAGAATCAGTTCGACGGGGACCTGTACGCCGGCGTGATGCACACGTTCGTCCTGTGGGGCTTCCTCACCCTGCTCGTCGCGACGACGATCCTCGGGTTCGACATCGACGTGTACCGCCCGATCGCGGGCGAGTCGTTCTGGGTCGGCGACTTCTACTTGGCCTACCAGTTCGTCGTCGACGCGTTCGGTCTGCTGTTCGTCGTCGGCGTCGGCATGGCGATGTACCGCCGGTACCGGAACCGCGAGGGGCGGCTCTGGGGGAAACACACCTCGCTCGAAGACGACGCGTTCGTCTGGACGCTTCTCGCTCTCGGCGTCGGCGGGTTCGTCGTGCAGGCGCTCGGCATCGTCGGCCAGCCCGCGAGAGCCGACGAAACGGTGAGCTTCATCGGCATGGCGATGGCGGCCGGGTTCCAGTGGGTCGGGCTGACGCCCGCCGGCGCCGAGGCGATCTACGGCGTCGTCTGGTGGAGCCACTCGCTGTTGGCGTTCGCCTTCATCGCGTGGATCCCGTACGCGAAGCCGTTCCACATGATCTCCTCGTTCGCGAACGTCGTCGCCCGCGACGAGAAGGCGGGCGCGCGGCTCCCGAACGTCCCCGCGGACCTCGACCACACCAACGCCGAATCCATCGAGGACTTCACCTGGAAGGAGCTGATGGACGGCGACGCCTGTACGAAGTGCGGGCGGTGTACCGACGCCTGCCCGGCCGACGGTGTCGGCCGGAACCTCGACCCGCGAGACGTCATCCTCGATTTAAAAGCGTACCGCGAGTCCGTGAGCGACGACCCGGTGGCGGGCGCGGGTGGCGGGGGATCGGTCGCGACCGACGGCGGCGTCGCGAGCGCGGATGGGGGTTCCGTCCCCATCGTCGCCGACGAGGGCGGCGTCATCGCGAGCGAGTCGATGGAGTCCTGTATGTCCTGTATGGCCTGCATGGACGCCTGCCCGGTCGACATCGAACACCTCACCTCGTTCACGAAGATGAACCGCCAGCTCGTCGACGAGGGGGCGGTCGACTCGAACCTCCAGGGGATGTTCCAAGACGTCATGCAGAAGGGGAACTCCTTCGGCGAGTCGCAGTCGGCCCGCGGCGACTGGGCGGACGAACTGGACGACGTGGAGGTCCCGGACGCCCGCGAGCGCGAGGTGGAGTACCTCTGGTACGTCGGCGACTACCCGAGCTTCGACGACCGGAACAAGACGGTCGCCCGCGCGCTCGCTCGGCTGTTCGACGAGGCCGACGTGTCGTTCGGAATTCTCTTCGACGACGAGAAGACCGACGGTAACGACGTCCGCCGGATCGGCGAGGAGTTCCTCTACCTCGAGCTGGCGGGCCATCACGTGGAGACGTTCGCCGACTGCGAGTTCGACTCGATCGTCTGTACGGACCCGCACTCGTACAACACCATCAAAAACGAGTACCCCGAGGTCGACTTCGCCGAGTTCGCCGACGATCCCATGATGCCGTTCGACCGCGAAGAGCCGTGGAACGCGGACGGCGAGGTCGACGTGTTCCACTGGACGCAGGTGGTGGAGGAGCTTGTCGACGAGGGGCGGCTCGGCCTCTCGGGCGACGAGCTCGACTACACCGTCACCTACCACGACCCCTGTCACCTCGGTCGGTACAACGACGAGTACGAGGCGCCCCGCGAGCTGATCCGGGCGACCGGCGCCGACCTCCACGAGATGCCGCGCTCGCGCGACGACTCGTTCTGCTGCGGCGGCGGCGGGGGCGGCCTCTGGACCGAGCACGACGAGGCGGTCAAGCCGAGCGAGGAGCGACTCCGCGAGGCGGTCGAGGACACGGACGCGGGCGACGCGATCGAGAAGTTCGTCGTCGCCTGCCCGATGTGCACGACGATGTTCGAGGACGGCCGGAAGACCGGCGACTTCGAGGACGACGTGGAGATCGTCGACGTGGCGGAGCTGCTGATCGAGGCGGTGGAGGCGGGGTCGAGATAAACGCCGGGCCTCAGGCGCCGCGACCCGCGTCCCGCGGACTCGGCGCCGGCCGCGACTCGACCGCGCCGTCGACCCGCCGGAGCAGTGCTCGCCCCGGTGCCCGGTCGCGAACGGGGGCGTCGGCGAGGTAGTCGATCAGCGCGTCGCGGAGGAGTTCGGCGCCGTCCGGGGCGAGCGCGCGGTCGCGCTCGATCCGGCGGATCGGTCGGCACTGCGCGGGGGCGTCGTCGCCGGCGTCGACCGCGGCCGCGCCGGCGTCAAGCAGGGCGGCGTGGGCGACCCACGCCTCCTCGCGAGAGAGCGAGAGCCGGGTTCGATCCCCGTTCGTCGGAGGGGTCATGGTCGGGGTCTTCGCACGGAGGGGCTTAAAGATACGCCGGAGGTGCGGAACGGGGGTCCGGGCGTCGCGGTCGTCGGTCGGCAGAGATCTATATAGTGTATATATATCACCCAAGTAATACTGACGGAGGGGTACCCCTCATAGCATACTACTTATATCGAAGATTCCCTCGATAAGGTGATGGCATCAAGCCACGACGCGGACGCCAACGGCATTACGCGGCGGAAATCGCTTGCAGCGCTCGCCGGTGCAGGCGCGCTTGCGCTCGCGGGATGTACCGAGACCGAGGGGGGCGACGGCGGCTCCGGAGACGGCTCCGACGGCTCCGACGGCTCCGACGGCTCCGATGGCACCGACGACTCCGACGGCTCCGACGGGTCGGACAGCCTCTCGGGCTCGATCAACATCGCCGGGTCCTCGACCGTCTTCCCGCTGATGAGCGCGGTCGCGGAGGACTTCGCCGAGGACAACCCGGAGGTCTCGATCGACATCAGCTCGACGGGCTCGGGCGGCGGATTCGCGAACTTCTTCTGCGTCGGCGAGACCGATTTCAACAACGCGAGCCGGCCGATCAAAGAGGAAGAACAGGAGCTCTGCGCGGAGAACGACGTCGAATACGTCGAACTCATCGCGGCGACGGACGCGCTCACGGTCGTGATCAACAACGACAACGACTTCGCGACGGAGATGACCGTCGAGGAGATCGCCCAGATTTGGGAGTCCGACGCCGCGGAGCTGTGGAGCGACGTCCGCGACGAGTGGCCCGACGAGGAGATCGAGCGCTACGGCGCCGCCGACACCTCGGGGACGTACGACTACTTCCTCGAGAACGTCATGGGCGCGGAACGCGGGCACACCGACGACTACCAGGCGACTGAACAGGACAACACCATCGCCGCGGGAGTCGAGGGCAGCGAGTACGGGATCGGCTACTTCGGGTTCGCCTACTGGTACCAGAACCAGGACCAGATCACGCCGGTGGCCGTCGACAACGGCAACGGGCCGGTCGAACCGAGCCTGGAGACCGCGTCGTCCGGCGAGTACGCGCCGCTTTCGCGCCCGCTGTTCACGTACCCGTCGATGTCGTCGCTCTCCAAGGAGCACGTCGCGGAGTTCGCTCGGTACTTCGTCGGCCAGACCACCAACGAGGAGCTCGTCGCCGGCGACGTCGGGTACGTTCCCGCAACCGAGTCCACGCAGGAAGAGCAGATGCAGGTTCTCGAAGACGCGATCGAGCAAGCGCAGGGCTGAACCGCGCGTCATGAACCGGTGTATTGATTTACGACAGCGTTCGATCATCGACCGTCCGTGACAGATAGCACCGAGAGTCCGGATCTACAGCGACGGAGCGGGCTCACACGACTGAAGGAGGGGACCTACGGAGGGTTCTTCGCCGCGTGCGCAGTAATCACCCTGCTAACGACGGTCGCCATCATTGCGACCCTGCTGTCGGACGCACTGGTGTTTTTCGCCGAGGTACCGATCACCGAGTTCCTGACCAGTACCAGCTGGAGCCCGAACCCGCGCGGGGGCGGGCAGACGTTCGGTATCGTCGCGTTGGTGATCGGAACGCTCACGGTGACGATCACGGCGGGACTCGTCGCGCTTCCGGTCGGAACGCTGACGGCGATATATCTCAGCGAGTACGCGACACCGAGCGCGCGATCGATACTGAAACCGCTCTTGGAGATCCTCGCAGGAATCCCGACCGTCGTGTACGGGTACTTCGCGCTGGTGTACGTCACGCCGGCACTGAAGGCGACCCTGTTCCCCGAGATGAGTACCTTCAACGCGCTGTCGGCGTCGTTGATGGTCGGGATCATGACGATCCCGATGGTGTCGTCGATCTCCGAGGACGCCATGAGCGCCGTGCCGGACGACCTGCGACAGGCCGGCTACGGCCTCGGCGCGACGAAGTTCGAGGTGTCGACCGGGATCGTGGTTCCGGCCTCCATCTCGGGGATCGCCTCGTCGTACATCCTCGCCGTCTCGCGCGCGATCGGCGAGACGATGATCGTCGTCGTCGCCATGGGCGCACAGGCGCGGATGCCTGCGGTTCAAGAGGGGCTCTTCGGGGTCCCGTTCATCAACCCCGCCGACACGCTCTTGCAGTCCGGGATGACGATCACCGTCGCGATGGTGCAGATCGCCGGCGGTGACCTGACGGGCGGGACGACCCCGTACGACGCGATGTTCGCGCTCGGACTCACGCTGTTCGTGGTGACCCTCGTAATGAACGTGCTCAGTGACATCATCGCGCAACGATACCGGGAGGAGTACTGATGGCGACCGACACCGAAAACGCGCGCGTCGGGGAGTTCGGAGAGGTGAGCCGCGTCCGAGGGATCGTCTTCGAGTACCTCTCGCTCGGGGCGAGCGTGCTCGGCATCTTCGCGCTCGCGGTGCTCCTCATTTACGTCACGATCGACGCGTTCGACTTAGCGGGCGCGAGCCCGCTGTGGCTGCTGACGTACTTCCTCACGCTGGTCGTCCCGTTCCTCGGGTTCTGCCTGTACAGCGCCCGGGATCGGGCGCTGACTCGGCGGGCGGTCGCCGTCGCTGGCGGCGGACTCGTCGCGGTAGCCGGCGCCTTCACGCTGATCGAGACGGTCATCGGTCAGGTACCGCGGCTCAACTGGCAGCTCACCTATCTCTTCGTCGTCATCATCCCGCTCACCGGATATCTCGTGTACATGGGCGCCCGTGGCCGACCCGGATCGGTCGGCTTCGGGCTCGTCGGACGGCTGATCGGCGGCACCGCCATCGGGCTTGCGTTCAGCGTCCTCTTCTTAGTGTTCGACGAACGACTGTGGTTCCTCGCGTACACGCTCGGGATCGTCCCCGCGCTGCTCGCGTACGCGTACGGTCGACGCCGAGACGCGTCGGCCGCCGTGACGGCCGCCCTTCCGATAAGTATTCTCGGAGTGTTGCTCGCCGTGTTCGTCCGGGAAGCGCTCCGGACGTACCCGACGACGACGTTCATCTACCTCTGGACGCTGGCGGTCCCGATCGCCGCGGCCGGCGCCCTCGCGGTGAACGCCCGGGGGAGCCGGACGGCGGCGCTGGCCGCGGGGGGTGTTCCGCTCGCGCTCGCGGCCGCGGTCGGCCTGTTCGGGCGGGCCGCGGGGCTCGGCGTCGGCGGGCCGAACGCGCTGCTGGTCGTCGCCGTCACCGGCGTCCCGGCCGCCGCCTACCTCCAGCGCGTGGTCGACGTCGGCGAGGGGGTGACGGGACTGGCTCTCCCCGTCCTGCTCGTCGCCGGGGCGCTCGCCGGAGCGCTCGTCGTCGAGACGTTCGGGATCCCGACGCCGAACTCGTGGGTGAGCGAAACGTTCCTCACCGAAGCGCCGTCCCGAAACGCCCGGGAAGCCGGACTCTACCCGGCGATCGTCGGCTCGGTTATCATCATCGCGATGGTCGCACTGCTGTCGTTCGTCCTGGGAGTCGCGACGTCGGTGTTCTTAGAGGAGTACACCGCGGACACCGGCCTCGTCGGGGCGCTGACGCGGCTGCTCCAGATCAACATCGCGAACCTGGCGGCGGTCCCGTCGGTCGTGTACGGGCTGCTCGGACTGGGGCTGTTCGCGAATCTCCTCGGGCTCGGGTTCGGGACCGCGGTGACCGTGTCGCTGACGCTGTCGCTGCTCATCCTCCCGATCACGATCATCTCCGCACAGGAGGCGATCCGGTCGGTGCCTGACGACCTGCGCCGAGGGTCGGACGCGATGGGCGCGACTCGCTGGCAGACGACGAAGAACGTCGTCCTCCCGGAGGCGTTCCCCGGAATCCTCACCGGGACGATCCTCGCGCTCGGGCGGGCGATCGGCGAGACCGCACCGCTCATCATGGTCGGCGCGGCGACGACGGTGTTCAGCGCTCCGAGCAGCCTGTTCAGCAAGTTCAGCGCGATGCCGATGCAGATCTACGCGTGGGCGAACTTCCCGCAGGCGGAGTTCCGGTACGGGGTCGTCGCCGCAGGCGTTATCACGCTGCTGATCATCCTCATCGGTATGAACGGGACGGCGATACTGCTGCGGAACCGCGCGGAGCGGGGGAGCTAACATGAGCAACACGGAAACAGAACGCGAAGCCGAGTCGGACGCGGCCGACTCGCTCATCACGACGGACGTGGAGACCGGATCGAACGACCGAACCGCGACATCGGATCGGACCGCGGTCGCCACACGCGACCTGAACGTGTTCTACGGCGACGAGCAGGCGATCGACGACGTGTCGATGGAGATCCCCGAAAAACGGGTGACCGCGCTGATCGGCCCCTCCGGCTGCGGGAAGTCGACGTTCCTCCGGTGTATCAACCGGATGAACGACATGATCGACGTCTGTCGCGTCGAGGGCGACGTGGAGTTCGGCGGCAAGAACGTGTACGACGACGACGTGGACCCGGTCGCCCTGCGGCGGAAGATCGGGATGGTGTTCCAGAAGCCGAACCCGTTCCCGAAGTCGATCCGCGACAACGTCGCGTACGGCCTGAAGATTCAGGGGTACGACGGCGATATCGACGAGCGCGTCGAGGATGCGCTGAAAGGGGCCGCGCTCTGGGACGAGGTGAAAGGCCAGCTCGACTCCTCGGGGCTCGATCTGTCGGGCGGGCAGCAACAGCGGCTCTGTATCGCCCGGGCGATCGCGGCAGACCCGGAGGTGGTCCTGATGGACGAGCCGACCTCGGCGTTAGACCCCGTCGCGGCCTCGAAGATCGAGGACCTCATCGACGATCTGGCGGAGCAGTACACCGTCATCATCGTCACCCACAACATGCAGCAGGCGGCGCGCATCTCCGACCGGACCGCGGTGTTCCTCACCGGCGGGCGGCTCGTCGAGTACGACGACACGACCAAGATCTTCGAGGACCCCGAGGAGCAGCGCGTCGAGGACTACATCACGGGGAAGTTCGGATAGATGCCGCGCGAGAACTACCAGGAGCGGCTCGAGGAGCTCCGAGCCGACGTGGTCGCGATGGGGGATCTGGTCCTCGACCGGTACGAGAGCGCCCTCCGCGCGGTCGAGGCGGGCGACGACGCCCTCGCCGACGAGGTGATCGGCACCGACCACGTGGTCAACGACCGGTACCTCGAACTGGAAGAGGAGTGCACGGAACTCCTCGCGCTTCAGCAACCCGTGGCCGGGGATCTCCGGCTGGTGACGGCCTCGTTCAAGATCATCACTGACCTCGAACGCGTCGCCGACCTCGCGACGAACATCGCCGAGTACGGCGGCGAGGGCGGTGGGGTCCATCCGGCGGTCGACTTCCGCAGACTCGGCGAGGCCGCCGGAGAGATGGTTTCGGACGCGATCGCTGCCTACGAGACCGCCGACCCGGAGGCCTGTCGGGAGATCGACGTCCGCGACGACGACCTCGACGAGCGCTGCCGCCGGGCGAGCGAGGCGGTCGTGCGGAGCCTGCTCGAGGCCGACCGCGCCCGCACCGCGGCGAACGAGAGCTCCGAATCGGACTCGGAGCACCTCGCCGACGCGCTCGACGACGTCTCTCGCGCCCTACTCGCGGTTCGCGACGTAGAGCGAGTCGGCGACCACGGGGTCAACATCGCCGCGCGGACGCTGTACATGATAGAGAGCGACGACGAGTTGATCTACTGAGCGGCGGGCGACACGCGGATCGAAACGGGCGACGAGAAGCGGTCCACCACGCGCCAGCAACCATGACAACCACAGACACCGCAGACGACGGAGCCACCGGCACGACGACCACCCTCACGTTCATGTGCGTCCGCAACGCCGGCCGGAGCCAGATGGCGACCGCGTTCGCGGAGCACGAGCGCGACCGGCGCGGGCTCGGCGACGCGGTCGAGATCGTCACGGGCGGTACCGCCCCCGCCGACAGCGTTCACGACGTGGTCGTCGAGGCGCTCGCGGAGGTCGACCTCGACGTGAACGGCCGGACGCCGCGGCACGTCTCCGACGAGACGCTCGCCGCGTCCGACTTCGTCGCCACGATGGGGTGTTCGACGCTGGAGCTCGACGGCGTCGACACCGACGACTGGGACCTCGCCGACCCCGGCGAGCGTCCGATCGAGGAGGTCCGCGAGATCCGCGACGAGATCGAGCGCCGCGTGATCGCCGTCTTCGACGAGCGGTTCGGCGAGTACGTCGACGAGTAGGGGCTTCGCGTCGCCGCAGGCGGTATCGACTCCGGAAGCGCTAATCGACTCCGCACTCAGTGACGGAACATGACGATACTGCAGGAGTTCATCGGGGACCAGTCGCTCGTCGTCTGGGTCGTGTTGGGCGCGATCGGGTTCCTGCTGACTTGGAAGGGGGCGAACATCGTCGAGTCGACGACGTCGAAGATCAGCGACCACTTCGGCGTCTCGCAGGCGATCCAAGGCGGACTCATCGTCGCGGCCGCGACGTCGTTCCCCGAACTCGCGATCATCGTCATCTCGGTGGTCGTGCTCGGCGACTTCGGTGTCGGTGCGGGGGCGCTCATCGGGACGGCGGTGTTCAATATTCTCGTCATCCCGGCCGCGGTCGCGATCACGAGCGGCGACACGACGACGACGGAGGGGATCGTCTACCGCGACGCCATCTTCTACATGGTCGCCGTCCTCGCCCTCTTCGGCGTGATCGCGCTCGGCGTCCTCGGGACCGACGGACGGGAGCTCGCGCGGATCACGCCGCAGATGGGCGTCGGCCTGCTGGTGCTGTACGGCGTGTACGTCATCCTACTCGTCGGCGGGAAGAGCGGCGCGTCGGACCTGAAGCGGGCCGAGTCGACGAACGTCCCGAAGCAGGCCGGGCTGTTCGCGGCGGGACTGGTGGTCGTGCTCGTCGGGGTCGAGTCGATGGTCAGCATGACGGTTCAGATCTCGGAGGCGCTCGACGCGCCGTCGTTCCTCATCTCCGTGACGGTGCTGTCGGTCCTGAGTTCGTTCCCCGACCTGCTCGTCGGCGTAAAGATGGGCAAGTCCGGCGACAAGCGGGCGGCGATCGCGAACGTCTTCGGAACGAACACGTTCAACCTCGTCGCGGCGCTGCCGATCGGCGTCATCCTCGCCGGCGGGGTCTCGATCGGCTTCCTCACGTCCGTGCCGCTGATGTTGTTCCTGTTCTACACCACCCTCGTGGTCGTGGTGTTGGCCGCGACGGAGTTCGAGGTCACCACCGAGGAGGGGTACGCCCTCCTCGTGATGTACGTCGCCTTCCTCGGCTGGATGACGACCGAGGCGCTCGGAATCACCGCGCTGCTGACCGAGTCGACGCTCCGGACGATCGTCACGTGATCGGTCTGTGAGCCGGTCCGGTCCGCGAGGCGATCGGTTTTGAACGGCCGACAGTGAATCGAACACACGTATAAATGGTCGAACTCGGAGCAGCAACCGTCACCTCCGACTCCCGAGCTCTTACTTATAAGCGGTTGGTGGTAGATCGACGATGAAGCCCTCCGAAGCCCCAGCAGCGAGGGCGGCGGACGCTCGCTGTGCGCCTCACTCAGTCGCTCACCTCGTTCGCTCTCTCGTCGCGGTGCTCCTTTCGCTTTCGCCGCCCTCGCGACCCGTTGTGTCCCACCCGCACGGCACCGTCCCGCGCCTCACACCTCCCCAGCCTCGTCGGCCGCCGATGGCGGCCGCTCGCAGGCGCGCCACCGGATTCGGTTACAAGTGGCTGCGGTTGTCCCGCGTTCGCGCCCGTCACTCCGTCCGAACGCGAACTTCGATACCGTCGGCGTCGGTGACGACGATCCCGTCCTCCCGCTCGTCGACGCCGAACTCGACGTCGCCGTCGGCCGCGACCGCGTCAAGTCGGGTCCGAACCCCGTCCAGCGCGGCCGCGTCAGGGGCGACCACCTCGAACCACGCGAGCCCTCGTCCCGACGCCGGCGTCGTTCGCCCCTGCCACGTGTTCGCGCCGAGGTGGTGGTGGTAGCCGCCGGCCGCGACGAACCGGACGTTCGGACCGGTGGTTCCGACCTCGAAGCCGAGTCCGTCGACGTAGGTCGTCTCGAACGCCGACAGCGAGGTCACTTCGAGGTGCATGTGACCGATATCGGTGCCGGGCGGCGCGTGGTCGGCGGGGCCACCGTCCGAATCGCCCGCCCCGGCGACGCCCTCGACATCGAGCGGGTCGGTCGCCATCCGGATCGTTCCGTCGTCGATGGGCCACTCCTCGCGGGGACGGTCACAGTATATCTCGACGCCGTTCCCCTCGGGGTCGTCGAGGTACAGCGCCTCGCTGACGAGGTGGTCGGCGGCGCCGTCGAGCCGCCACCGCTCTCGCACCCGGGCCAGCGCATCGCCGAGCGCGGCCCGGGAAGGCACCCGGAACGCGGCGTGAAAGAGGCCGGCCTCGGTGCGCCCGCGTTCGGGGCGGTCCGGGTCGCGCTTGAGGACGAGCAGGGGCGTTCCCTCGACCCCGAGGACGGCCTCGTCGCCGTCGCGGTCGAGGACAGCGAGGCCGACGACGTCGCGGTAGAAAGCGGTCGTCTCGTCGAGGTCGGCGACGCGCAGCGCGGCGCGGCCGATCCGCGTTCCGGCCGGCAGGTAATCGCTCGATGAGCGGTCCGCATCGGTGCGGTCGGCGGACGGAGCGTCGGTCATGTCGCCACTGAGTGGCGCCCGCGCGTTCAACGCGTCGGTCGCGGAAGCCGGGAGTTCCGGAGCGACCGGCCGCGCTCGGGTCGGAGTATCCCACCCGATCGTCCGTTAGAGTCAAGCGGCGGGGCGACGCAGTACCCGATATGAGCGTCGAACAGGAGGAGCGGGCCATCCGGTGTCTGGTCGCGAAGGTCGGGCTCGACGGTCACGACCGAGGCGCACACGTGATCGCGCGGGCGTTCCGCGACGCCGGCTTCGAGGTCGTCTACTCCGGGCTCCACCGCGCGCCGGAGGACATCGTGCAGGCGGCGGTACAGGAGGACGTCGACGTGCTCGGCATCTCGATCCTCTCTGGCGCCCACAACACCCTCGTCCCGAAGGTGATCGAGGGGTTGAAAGAGTACGACGCGTTCGAGGACACCCTCATTCTGGTGGGCGGGATCATCCCCGACGACGACGAAGCCGAGCTCAAAGAGCTCGGCGTCGCCGAGGTGTTCGGCCCGGGCACGCCGATGGAGGAGACGATCGAGTTCATCCGGAACAACGTGCCGGAGCGGGCGTAGATGGGCGGGCAGAAACGCGACGGGTCGGCGACCCCGCGAGCGCCGGAGCTGAGCGGCCGCGACGCCGAGCTCGTCGAGGAGCTGCTCGGGGGGAGCCACCGCGCGCTCGCTCGCGTCATCACCCGGATCGAGGACCGCGCGGGGGGCCACCGGGCGATCGTCTCAGCGCTCCACGAGCACACCGGCGGCGCGGACGTGATCGGGATCACGGGGTCGCCCGGCGCCGGGAAATCGACGCTCGTCGACAAGCTGGCGGCCGCCTACCGCGAGCGGGGCGACACGGTCGGCGTCGTCGCCGTCGACCCCTCCTCGCCGTACACCGGCGGGGCGGTGCTCGGCGACCGGATCCGAATGGGGTCGAACGTCGGCGACATGGACGTGTTCTTCCGGTCGATGAGCGCGCGCGGCCAGCTCGGCGGGCTCTCGATGGCGACCGCGGACGCCGTGAAGGCGCTCGACGCCTTCGGGAAGGACGTCGTGGTCATCGAGACGGTCGGCGCCGGACAGAACGAGGTCGACGTGGTGCGCACCGCGGACACGGTCGCGGTGCTCGTCCAGCCGGGCTCCGGCGACGACGTGCAGACGCTGAAGGCCGGCATCCTAGAGATCGGCGACGTGTTCGTCGTCAACAAGGCCGACATGGACGGCGCGGAGCGCACCCTCGCCGAACTGGAGGAGATGGTCCACCGGCGCGAGGGACCGACGACGGGGCTCGACACGGGCCACCACGGGTTCGACGCCCCGGAGCATCCGGACGACCCGGAGCATCCGGACGACGAGAGCGAGGCGTCCCCCCAAGAGTGGACCCCCGAAGTGCTCCGGACCGTCGCGAACACGGGCGAGGGCGTCGCGGACCTGATCGCGGCGTTCGACGCCCACTCCGCGCACCTCCGGGAGTCGGGCGAGATCGAGGCGACGAAGCGCCGGCGCTACGCCGAGGAGATCCGGACGCTCGTGCGCTCCGACGTGGGCGCGCTGGCGGCCGACGAGATCGAGCGGCGCGGCGGGGTCGACCGGCTCGCCGAGGCGGTCCGCAGGCGCGAGACCGACCCGTACAGCGTCGCCGCCGAGGTCGTCGCTCCCATCGTCGACTGCGTGGAGACGGGCCGAGAGTGACCGAGCGAGCGACGACGGGCGGGCGGCGGCGCGGCCGCCCGGTCGGGCCACGAGCTATAAGTCGCCCGCGGACCAACAGGTTTTCATGAAGCTCAGGAACCTCGCCGGGACCGCCCTCCTCGGCGTCGGCGCGCTCGCCGCCCTCAACACCGGGCTCCGGTACGAAGGGGAGCTGGAGGCCCCGCTCGACGGCGACGGCGGCGTCTTCCGCTGGCGCGGGATGGACGTGGCGTTCACGGAGGCGGGAGACCCGGACGACCCGGACCTCGCGCTGCTCCACGGGATCAACGCCGCCGGCTCCGCCGGCGAGTGGCGCGCGGTGTTCGACGACCTGGCGGCCGACTACCACGTGATCGCTCCGGACTTCCCCGGGTACGGCCGCTCCGATCGGCCGCCGTTACGGTACTCCGCGGCGCTGTACGAGGACTTCGTCCGCGACTTCCTCGCCGACCTCGACGAGCCGGCCGTCGTCGCCTCCTCGCTGTCGGCCGCGTACGCCGCCGGGGCGGCGACCGAGGACGGGTCGGGGGGCGACGCGGTCGACCTGCGCGGCTTCGTCGGCGTCTGTCCAACGAGCGTCGCGGGGCCGAGCCCGCCGAAGTCGTGGCTCCGCGAGCTGCTCCGGTCGCCGCTGGTCGGGGACGCCCTCTTCAACGTCATCGCGTCGAAGCCGTCGATCCGCTACTTCAACGCCGACCACGGCTACGACGACCCGACGAACCCGAGCGAGGAGTGGATCGACTACGAGTGGCGGACGACCCACGTCGAGAACGCCCGGTTCGCGCCGGCCTCGTTCGTCTCCGGGTACCTCAACAGCGACCTCGACCTGGCGGCCGCGCTCGGCGCCCTCGACGTGCCGCCGACGATCGTCTGGGGGCGCGAGGCCGAAGTGAGCCCCCTCTCGGACGGCCGCGAGCTCGCCGACGAGTCCGGCGCTCGGCTCGTCGTCTTCGACCGCGCGCGGCTGCTCCCGCACGTCGAACACCCGGATCGGTTCGTCGAGACGGTGCGGGAGAGCCTCGTGGCGGGCGCCACCGCCTGACGCGGCGCTCCCGCGCAGAGTCTCGGCCGTGCGCGGTGGCCATCGGAGTATCAGACGTGAGTATCGGGGAGTAACCGGTTTATCTGAGGGCTGTCGACTCCGGGGCATGACCGACGCCCCACTTCGAGTGCTCTGCGTCGACGACGAGCCGGGGCTCGCCGCGCTCGTCGCCGAGTACCTCGAACGCGACGACGGGATCGACTGCGAGGCCGTCGCCGAGACTGACCCCGAGGCCGCGCTGGACCGCATCGAGCGCGGGGCGTTCGACTGCGTCGTGAGCGACTACGATATGCCCGGCCGCACCGGCGTGGAACTCCTCTCAGCGGCGAGAGAGGCCGACCCAGACCTCCCGTTCCTCCTCTTCTCCGCGACCGAGCCGGACGCCATCGCGGCCGAGATGGTCCGCGCGGGCGTCAGCGACTACGTCCGCAAGCGCGGGAACGTCGACGGGTACACCGCGCTCCTCCGCCGCGTCGAGCACGCGGTCGACGGCGGGGGCGGGAGCTTCGAGCCGGGCGAGAAGCGGATCGAAGGCGACCGGTTCGACCCCGCGGCCGATGTCGCGCTCGATGGGGTCTGTACGGTCGCTCCCGACGGCACCTTCGAGTTCGTCGGTGAGGAGTACGGGCGGCTGTACGGCTACGATCCGGACGAGCTCGTCGGCGAGCGCTGGCAGCGCCTCCATCCGGACGAGGAGGTCGAACACATCCGGACCCACGTCATTCCGGCGGTGATGGCGGGCGAACAGTGGACGGGGACGAGCGAGGGGCTCCGCGCAGACGGGACGACGTTCGCGGAGTCGAAGCTGGTGAGCACCACCAGCGACGGCCGACTCGTGATTTCGGTGTCGCCGGTCGCGGCGGTCGCGGGCGGGAGGACTGCGAGCGACTGAGACGGCTGCGCGGTCGACGGCGTCGGCCGAGCGAAACCGACGACGCCGACCCGCCAACCCGCCGACCCGCGTCTCACTCGTCCCGCCTGACGTACAGCGTCTTCTCGCAGGCCGCGTGGACGGTCCCCGACTCGTCGACGAGCGAGACGAGGTACTCTCGGTCGGTGGACTCGCCGGGGCCGAGCGCGTCGCGGATCGCGTCGGTCTCGGCGGTGGGGAGGTCGAACTCGGCGTACAGCGTGTCGCGGCCGGGCTCGATGAACTCCAGCGCGGCCGACTTGTCCCAGACGGTGAAGCCGTCACCGAGGACTTGCCGAAGCATCGTCATGTACACCGGGTCGATCGCGCCGTAGAGGCTGCCGCCGAAGGTCGTGCCGACCGCGTTTCGGGTGCGCCAGTTGAACGGGACGCGGACCCGCACGAAGCGCCAGTCGGCGCCGATGTGGTCGACGCGGGCGCCGGTCCCGCGGTACGCCGGCAGGAGGTTGAAGCCGTGCCGCCACAGGCGGGTCCGGAGGCTCTCCGCCGGCGGGTCCTCGCGGAGGGGACTGGGATCGGGGTCGCGGTCGACGCCGGTCGGCGAGTCGGTCACGTTCGACCGGGGCGTCCCCGGCGACAAACCCGTGTCGGAACCGGCGACAACGCGCCCGGGGTTGTCGGCGTCGATGTCGGATGCGTATTTAAACCGACGGCGGTGGCGCGCGCCTCCGAGCGGCCCCTGGCCGCGAGGAGCGCGTGCGAGGGAGTCGGACCGCGCAGTCGCGCCGGTCCGACGAGGCTGGGGAGGCGTGAGGCTGCGGTCGCTGTGCGGTCGGGTGGGGCTCAAAGGGGCAGTCGCGAGGACGAAGCACGGCGCAGTAAGCACCGCAGCGAGGGAGCGTTAGCGACCGAGCGAGGAGCGCAACGAGCCGCGCGAGTCGTCGCGGCTGGGGCTTTTGGGGGCGTCCGCCGTCGATCCGCGTTCAATCAGGTATTCACAAGCGGCTGGGGTTTCGGAGGCGGTCGCCGTCGATCCGCGTTCAATCAGGTATTCACAAGCGGCTGGGATTTCGGAGGCGTTCGCCGTCGATCCGTTCTCAACCACTTATAAGCGAGTGACGGCGTCGCCGGAGGCGGTCGCCGTCGATCCGGACGAATTCGATCACGCGGACGCGCTCACCGCATCTCGGCCCGAAACGGGTATCCGCGCGCGTCCGCAACCCGACACCGATGGAGTGCGACAAGTGCGGGGCCGACGCCGTCCACCACGCCGCCTACTCCGGGGCGCACCTCTGCGGCGAGCACCTCCGCCAGTCGGTCGAGAAGCGCGTGAAACGCCGGGTCCGCGAGGACTCCCTCCTCGATCCGGATGCAACGCCCGAGGAGCCCGACCGCTGGGTGATCGGCCTCTCCGGCGGGAAGGACAGCGTCGCGCTGACCCGAATTCTGGACGACGTGTTCGGGAGGGACCCCCGCGTCGAGATGCTCGCGCTGACGATCCACGAGGGGATAGAGGGGTACCGCGACGAGAGCCTCGACGCCTGCGTCGAGCTGGCCGAGGAGCTCTCGCTCCGCCACGAGGTCGTCTCATACGAGGAGGAGTTCGACGTGCGGATGGACGACGTCGTCGAGAGCGACCCCGAGGACATGGCCGCCTGCGCCTACTGCGGCGTGTTCCGGCGCGACCTCCTCGAGGAGTACGCCGCCGAGTTCGACGCCGACAAGCTGCTCACCGGCCACAACCTCGACGACGAGGCCCAGACGGCGATGATGAACTTCCTCGAGGGCGACGTGCGACAGGTGGCGAAGCACTTCGACGCCTCTCTCGGACCCTTCGACGAGCGCGAGGAGACCGACGCGTTCGTCCCGCGCGCGAAGCCCCTCCGCGACGTGCCCGAGAAGGAGATCGCGCTCTACTGCCACGTGCGCGACCTCCCGACGCACATGGCCGAGTGCCCGCACTCCTCGGAGGCGTACCGCGGCGAGATCCAGTCGGCGATCCACGAGTTGGAGGAGAACCACCCCGGCGCCCGCCACTCGATCATGGCCGGATACGAGGAGCTCTCCGCGCTCGCCGCCGAGGCGTACCGCGAGGGCGGCGACGCCGCCGACGGCGCCCCCGACCTCGGCGAGTGCGAGCGCTGCGGTTCGAAGACGAGCCGCGACGTCTGCCGGAAGTGCCGCCTGCTCGACTCGATCGAGGCGGCGAGCTGACCGCCCCGTCGAACGCGGTCGGCGACCCGAGCGTTCTGTCGGTCAGGCGTCGCCGTCGACCCGCCCGAGCAGGTCGAGCTGGTGGGTGAGGTAGACGAGCTCGGCGGCGTCGACCCGTCGCCGCCGCTCTGAGAGCCACGCGTCGAGGTCGGCGGCCGAGAGCGATCCGTCGCCCTCGACGGCGATCACCTCGCCGACCGCCTGCTCGACGGTGTCGAGGATGTGCCGGACGAAGAACGCCTCGTCGGCCGGATAGCCGGTCTCGCCGTCGGCGGGACGCACGACCCAGTCGGAGCCGGCGACCCCGAGGAGCGTCGAGCCGTCCGCCTCGCGCAGGCGCGAGAGCGCGGCGCCGCCGGCGCGGCTGTCTCCGTCGGGTTTCTCGTCCATGTGCCGGTGGTACAGCCGCTCGACCACTCGGTCGTTGGGATGCGCCGGGCGGAAGCGCGTCCCGCCGTCGAAGGTGATCGGGAAGTAGTAGGTCCCGCCGGGGCCGAGCGCGGCGAGCAGGGCGTCGAGCCCGTCGAGGTCGAGGACGTCGAGCAGCGCCATCCCGATCAGGGCGTCCCACTCGCCCGGGCGTTCCCCGGCGTACGCGACCGCGTCGGCGGCGACCGGCTCGACCCGAACCGTACGGGCGTCGGTCTCGACGACGAGCGCGTCGCCGTCGGCGGTCTCGACGGAGACCGGTCCCTCTCGGTCCGTCGCCCACTCCCGGAGGTACGGACCGACGCCGGCGAGCGTCTCCGCGTCGCGGTCAACGACGACGTACCGCGTCTCGCCCGGCGGGAGCACCTCCCGATCGATCAGGCGGGCGACCATCGTCCCGATGCCGGCCCCGACCTCCAGCACGCGCAGCGGCCCGGCGCTCGCGGCGGCGCGGTCGGCGAGCCGCTCGCGGAGGATCCCGACGAGCCGGCGGTCGAGCGCCCGGTCGTCGACGGTCCGCTTCGCGCGGAGGTAGCGCCGGAAGGCGTCGGTGTCGTCGGCGATGGCGTCGTCGGCGAGAGCGTCGTCGGCGGGGGCCTCTTCGTCGGTCGCTTCGGCGGACTCGTCGCCGCTTCCGGTCACGTCGCGGTCTCCCGTCACGTCGCCACCTCCGTGTCTATCGCGTCGACGCCGTCGCCCGCGTCAGCGACGTCGGCGAGGAGTCGCCGGACTCGACCCGTCGACTCCGTCCAGCCCGGGTGACGCTCGTACCGCCGCCTGGCGGCGCGGCCCATCTCGGCAGTCCGATCGGGGTCGGCCGCGAACTCGTCGAGCGCGCGGGCGACGGCCGCGGGGTCGTCCGGGTCGACGAGGACGCCCGTCTCCCCGTCGGTGACCGTCTCGTTCGCGCCGCCCGCCCGGGAGGCGATCGCCGGCAGACCGAAGCTCATCCCCTCGAGGTAGACGATGCCGAACCCCTCGTACCGGGAGGGGACCGCGAGGACGTGGCTCTCGCGGAGGACGTCGGCCAGCGCGTCGTCCGACAGCCGGCCCGCGAAGCGCACGCGGTCGCCGAGCCCGCGCTCCCGGACCAGCCGCCGAACCTCGGCGACGTGATCCTCGTCGACCGTCCGGCCGACCGCCGTGAGGTCGACGGAGGCGTCGGCCCGGGCCACTCCCTTGACGAGCGTGTCCAGTCCCTTCCGGGGTGCGAGGTTCCCGACGAATATCGCCCGCAACGGCCTCTCGCTGGCCCGCGCCGCGATTTCGGCGTCGTCGATCGCGGGGTCGAACCGGTCGCCGGCGGGCGGGGCGACGACGGTCCTGTCGGGGTCGGCGCCGAGGGCGGCGACGGCGTCGCGGGTCGCCGCGCTGTTGCAGACGACACCGTCGACGGTCGCGAGGTACCGGCGCTCGACGGCGCGGTACAGCGGGGCGAGCCGCCGGGGCTCGCTCGCGCGGAGGTGGTGGACGACGCTCACGATCGGGTACGGCAGATCGCGGTTGGCGCGGAGAAGCGAGGGGTGTGCGAGCTCGTCCTGTACCAGTACGTCGACGTCGACGCGGAGGCGGTCCCGGAACCCCGGATCGGCGTTGTCGAGCAGCCCGCGCGGGTACGCCCGCCACGGGAGCTCGACGACCTCGACGGTGTCGCCGGCCCGGCGGAGCCCCTCGACCAGCTTGCGGTCGTAGCGGAACCCCCCGGACTGCTCGTCGAGGCTCCCGTACAGCGCGAGCCCGACTTTCATACCGGCGCGTCGTACGTCGCGGCGGCCGCGTCGTCCTCCCAGACCGTCACGGCCAGCTCGGCGACGGTGTCGTCGGTCACCGCGTCGGTCACGCGTTCGAAGACCACCCGGGCGAAGCGCTCGACGCTGGGGTTGTGCCCCTCGAACTCGGGGAAGTCGTTGAGCAGTTCGTCGCGGTAGCGGTCGACGAGGTCCGCGAGCGCCGCCTCGGCGTCGTCGATGTCGACGAGGTAGTCGTACCGGTTCAGCTCCGGGCCGCGGAAGGTCAGTTCCACCTCGAAGTGGTGGGAGTGCGGCACGCCCTCCGGGCCGGGATCGGGGACGGTGAGGTAGTGCTGGGCCACGAAGTCCGTCAGGACCGTCGTCGCGTACATGGGCCGACCCACGGGCGCGACGCACCTAAATCCGGAGGGGTGGTGGGATGGTAGCCGTCACAGGTAGCCGAGCGCTTCGAGCCGCTCCCGCTCGCCCGTCTCCCCGTGGACCCGGCTCACCGGCAGCGGCTCCGGGGGGTCGAGTTCGGGGACGAGCGTCCCGCGGTCGACGCCCGTCGTCTCCGCCCACGGGACCGCGAGGAGGGCGGGAACCGGCGTGTGCATCGGGTGCCCGTACAGTCCCCACTCGCCGAACAGGTTGCCGTGGTCGGCGGTGATCGCGACGCGGCCGTCGACGTTGTCGGCGAGCGTCGCCACTTCGGCGAGCACGTGCCGCAGGTTCGCCTCGTACGCCCGCCAGACGCGCTCGACCGAGACCTCGCCGCGCCGGAGCAGCACCCACGGGTTCGCCTCGTTGCTGTGGCTCCCGGTCCGGGCCATGCCGTCGTCGCCGGCGAGGGGATCCGTGACGAACGGGTGGTGCGGCTGCATGTAGTGGGCGACGAGGCGGTCGGGGTCGCGCTCGCGGGCGAGCGCGGCCGCCCGCACGGTGGCCGCCCGCGCCGGCACGGTACCCGAGTCGGCGTCCCACGCGTGAGTACCCACCAGTAGCATGAA
>NZ_JARANT010000036.1 GCF_029889805.1 Halorubrum sp. Boch-26
GGGGGGGGGCGGGCGCCCCGCGGTCCAGCTCGGCGACGCGCTCGGCGCCCGGGTCGTCGCCGTCGACGTCGACGACGACGCGCTCTCGCTCGCGAGCGATCTCGGCGCCGACGATCTCGTGAACCCGACCGAGGTCGAGTCCGATAGCGGCGCGGGCGAGAACGGCGTGGCTGAGCGCGTCAGGGACCTCACGGGCGGCGGCGCCGACGTCTCCGTCGACGCCCTCGGGATCGCCGAGACCTGCCGGAACTCGGTCCGCTCCGTGCGCCCCCGCGGCGCCCACGTGCAGGTGGGACTGACGACCGAGGCCGAGCGCGGCGAGGTGTCGCTCCCGACCGACTGGATGACGCGCTGGGAGGTGTCGTTCCTCGGCTCGCGCGGGATGCCGCCGACGAGCTACGACGACCTGTTCGCGCTCGTCGAGGCGACCGACGTCGACCCCGGCGCGCTCGTGAGCGACGAGGTCGGGCTCTCGGCGGTCTCGGACCGGCTCGCCGCGCTGGGCGAGTACGACGTGCGCGGCGTCGAGGTCGTCACCGAGTTCGAGAGGTAGTCCGAGTTCGCCGGAGGCCGCGACTCACTCCTCCCGCTCGACGCCCAACCCGGGAATCGCGACCGCCTCCTCGACGCGCCCCATCAGCTTCGAGGCGGTGAGGACTAAGGCGAGGTACGTCACGCCGGTCACGACGAAGATGAGCGTGTACCGGAACGTCTCGGAGGCGACCTGGTCCGCCCGGTAGTACAGCTCCGGGACCGTGATGAACGCCGCCAGCGACGAGTACTTGATCAGGTAGACGAACTCGTTGGTCCACGAGGGGATCGCGTAGCGGAGCCCCTGCGGGAGCACGACGTGGTAGATCGTCTCCAGCTTCGAGAGACCGATCGCGCGCCCGGCGGTGATCTGTCCCTCCTCGACGCTCTCCAAGGCGCCGCGGATGTACTCCGCCTGGTAGGCGGCTCCGTTGAGCGTGAACCCGAGGATCGCCACCCACACCACGCCCCGCGCGAACACGCCCGAGAGCGCGCCGGGGACGTAGCTCGCGAGGTTGAGACCGTAGTAGAGCACGAACAGCTGCGCCAGCAGGGGCGTCCCGCGCAACAGCTCGGTGTACGCGAGCGAGAGCCACGCGGAGAACCGACCGTACACGCGGGCCACGGCCAGCGGGACGGCGATGACGAAGCCGACGACGAGACTCACGGCGGTGATAACGACGGTGAGCCACGTCCCGCGCGCGAGTTGGGGCGTGAGCTCCACGACGAACGCGGCGTCGGCCGCGTACGCCGCGAGCCCGGGGAGCGCAGCGAGCGTCGCCTCGACCGCCGCCGCCGACACGAGCGGCTCGCCGATCGGGACGAGGACGCCGCCGAGCCACCGGTTGACCCAACTGACGAGGAGCCAGCCCCAGAACAGCGCGCCGGCGGCGACGAGGAGGAGCCGGCCGATCGAGCGGTCGGAGGCGGCCACGCGTTCCCGGACCGTCGCGGGTCTCGTCGCGCTCGCCATCAGTCGTGACTCGCGATCCGTTCGAGGAAGCGGCCGGTCCGTTCCTTCTCCGGTCGTTCGAACAGCTGGTCCGGCGGGCCGCGCTCGACCACGTGCCCCTCGTCGAGAAACACGACCTCGTCGGCGACCTCGCGGGCGAAGCTCATCTCGTGCGTGACGACGAGCATCGTCATCCCCTCGTCGACGAGCCCGTGCATCGCCTCCAACACCTCGCCGATGAGCTCGGGGTCCAGCGCGCTCGTCGGCTCGTCGAATAACATCAGCTTCGGCTCCATCGCCAGCGCGCGGGCGATGCCGACGCGCTGCTGTTGGCCGCCGGACAGCTCCGCGGGGTAGGAGTCGAGCTGATCGGCGAGCCCGACGCGGTCGAGCTGCTCTTCAGCGCGCTCGCGGGCGTCGGCCTCCGAGAGGCCAAGCACGCGCCGGGGGCCGAGCGCGACGTTGCCGACCGCGGTCAGGTGCGCGAACAGGTTGAACCCCTGAAACACCATGCCGACCTCGCGGCGGAGTTCGTCGACGTCGAGGTCGGGCGAGAGCACCTCCTCGCCGTCGAGCCGGATCGACCCCTCCTGCGCCTCGGCGAGCCGGTTGACGCAGCGCAGCATCGTCGACTTTCCGGAGCCTGACGGGCCGATGAGGACGGTCACGTCGCCCCGATCCATCTCGAAGGAGACGTCGTGGAGCACCCGCTCGTCGCCGTACCACTTCGAGACGTCGGTCACGCGGAGGAAGTCGCCGTCACTCACGCCGACTCGCCCTCCGGAATCGCGTAGTGGCGACCGAGGTAATCGAGCGCGCGGTTCGTCGTGAACGTGAGGACGAAGTAGATTGCACTGATGAAGAGGATGACTTCGAGCACCGCGGTCGTCTGCTCCGAGAACAGGTCGTACCCTCGGGTGAGCAGCTCCGCGAGCCCGATCGCGAAGACGATGCTGGTGTCTTTCAACACGATCGTGAACTCGTTTTGGAACCCCGGAATCGACCGGCGCAGCGCCTGCGGGACGACGACGTACCGAACCGCCTCGAACCGAGACAGCCCGATCGATCGGCCCGCCTCCAGCTGCCCGGCGTCGACGCTCGACAGCGTCGCCCGGAAGATCTGCGACTGGTAGGCGGCGCTTCGGAGGCCGAGCCCCAGGATTCCGGCGGTCATCGCCGACGAGATCGAAACGACGCCGAGGTTGATCTGCGGGACGCCGACGACGAAGTACATCACGATGAGGATGACGACGATGGGCGTCCCCCGAAGGACGATCCCCGCGACGTTGACGGCCCGCTTGAGGTACCCGTCGCCGTACACCTCGACGGCTCCGGCCGGGAAGCCGACGAGAAAGCCGAGGAGGATCGACGCGACCGTGAGTCCGATCGTCAGCAGGGCGCCGACGCCGAGGTAGTCGGCGTTGCGGAAGACGAACTCCCAGTCGGCGCCCTCGCCGATGAACGCGGGGCCTTCGCCGATGAATGCGGGACCGGCCCCGACCGACTCGGCTGTCGCGGCGAGAAGCGGGCCGGCCGGAAGCGACGGCCCCGTGGCGCCGAAGCTCTCGACCGCCGCGAGCGCGAGGGTCCCCGCGGCCGACATCCTACTCCTGCCCGAACCAGGTGTTGGTTATCTCCTCGTACGTGCCGTCTTCCCGGACGGTCGCGAGGCCGTCGTTGAGCGCCGACTGGAACTCCGACTCGCCCTGCCGGAGGCCGAAGCCGAACTCCTCGCCGGTCTCCTCGATGAACGCGATCGTCACGTTCCGGTTGGCCGCGAACGTCTCGGCGACCGGGTTGTCGATGACGACGGCGTCGACGTTCTCGTTCTCGAGGTCTTCGACGGCGAACACGTAGCTGTCGTACGAGGAGTAGTCGTCCTCGGCGATGACTCCGGGGTCGACGAGGTTCGACTGCACCTGGTCGGCGCCGGTCGTCCCCGACTGCGCGCCCACACGGGCGCCGTCGAAGTCCTCCCACGCGGACGGCTGGAAGTCGCCGCCCTCGCGCACGAGGATGGCCTGGTCGGACTCCCAGTAGGGATCGGAGAAGGCGATGGTCTCACGGCGGTCCGCGGTGATCGTCATCGCGGCCGCGATCACGTCGATCTCCTCGTTCTGGGTGAGCGCCGGAATGAGCGAGTCGAACTCGAAGGTCGCCCACTCGCCGAGCTCGTACTCTGTCTCGTCGACGACGGCCTCCAGCAGGTCGACGTCGAAGCCGACGAGCTCGCCGTCCTCGCGCATCTCGAACGGCGGGAACCCGGGCGCGGTGCCGGGCGTGATCGTTGTGCTGTCGTCGCCGAGGCAGCCGGCGATTCCGGAGAGCCCGACGGCAGTCGCGCCACCGGTCAGCTTCAGGTACGTCCGACGGCTCACGTCGGTTTCCGTGCGGTATGGCATATCGGTGGGAGAACGGGAACTGATTTCAACCTTTCCTCCGCGAACGGATCCGCTCGTCCGCCCTGATTCGAATTCTGCCCGTCGGTCCGGGGGCTGACCGAGCCGGTCGCCGCGAGCCCCAACCGTCGGTCGCGCTCAGTCGCCGCCGATCGGCTCCGTCGTGGTCCCGGCGTCGTCGGCGCCGCGGGCGACCCACGCCGCGCCGGCGGCGAGCGCGGCGCCGACGCCCAGCGCGACGAGGTTGACCTGCTCCCAAACCGCGGTGTACAACACCAAGTCGCGGCCGAGCAGGAGCGTCGCGACGAGCGCGGCCATCGCGCCGGCGGCGAGCAAGCGGACTCTCCGAGCCGCGGAGCGGCTCACGCCCGCGTAGCCCGAGCGGACCGCCTCGGTGGCGAACGCGACCGTCGCGACGAGTCCGAGGTGCCCCGCGAGTCCGGTCGCGTAGAAGCCGGCCTGCGCGCCCGGCGAGTACGTGACGAACGGAACCGCCCGCGAGAAGACCGCGCTGGCGACGATTCCGGCGAGGCCGACGGTCGCGGCAGTCCGGAGGAGCCGGGTCGATCCGCGACCGCCGCCCCAGATGGTCGCCAGCCCGAGCAGCGTGAAGATCGTCAGCGCGACGATCAGGTGGGCCGCGTGCGTCGAGACGGTGTAGCCGCCGGGGACGAGCCCGCCGACGGTGACGGTGATCGCGCCGACGGTGATCTGCAGCGGCAGGATCAGCACCGCGAGCGTCGCCGCGAGCCGCGTCCGTCGGTCGAAGCTTCCGAGCCACGTCCAGCCGGCGGTCCCGATGATGAGGAACCCGGTGACCATCGCCCACGCCCGGTGGAACCACTCGATGAAGTCCGGGTTGATCGTCATCGCGGGGATGAGCTGGTCGGAGCAGAGCGGCCACTGGGCCTCGCACGCCAGTCCGGAGCCGGTCGCCGCGGTGTAGACACCGAGCGCGAACAGCGTCAGCGTCATCCCCGTCGTCGCCGCCGCGTATCGCCTGAAGGTCAGCCACGCGGGCCGAAGACTCATTACCCGAGTTCGGTCGCGAGTGCACTTAGACCGTTCGGACGCTCCACGCGGACGGGAACGAGACCGAACGAAGAGGACGGGTGTCGCGACCGCCCGACAGCGCCGACTGCTTATAAATGAACGGCGCGGTGCTGTGCGGTGGCGCACGCCGTGAGCGGGCCGAAGGCCCGCGAACGACCGTGCGAGGGACGCGGTGAGCGCTCGAAGAGCGCGAACCGCGAGGCTGGGGAGGTGTGAGGTGCGGTGCGGAGCGGTGTGGGGTGGGACTCAAAGGGGCAGTCGCGACGACGAAGGCGGCCGAAGTAAGCACCGCAGCGAGTGAGCGGAGCGAACGAGCGAGGAGCGCAACGAGGCCCCCGAGTCGTCGCGGCTGGGGCTTTGGGAGTGGTCACCGTCGATCCGCGATCACTCACTTATAAGCGAGCGGCTGGGGCTTTGGAAGTGGTCACCGTCGATCCGCGATCACTCACTTATAAGCGAGCGGCTGGGACCCTGTAGCCGTACATCGCGCAGTCGCCAGCGACGGGGTATAACTAACCGACGACACCAACGGAACCGCGGTACGAATAAGCGTCTTATCCCGACAATTCCCGCTTCGCCCGTCGCGCTCGCTCGGACATCTCCTCGTTGCCCTCGACGTCCGCGAGGGTCTCGACGGCCTCCAGGTTCCGAACCGCGTCATCGAGGAACGAGAGCACGTCGCCGGTGTACGCGTACACCATGTAATCGTCTGTCATCACGTCCACGATCGCCTGCGGACCGAGCCCCTCGGCGCGGAGCTCCAACACGTACCGCATGAACTTCTCCTCGGGACAGCCGCAGTAGGGGTTCGCCTGACAGTCGCAGTCGAGGAAGTCCTCGGCGAAGTCGAGGATGCGGTCCTGGGTCGTGGAGTCGAGCTTCGAGAGGCCGTCACCGGTGAACAGCATGTCGAGGGTCGCGCCGGCGAACGCGCCCTTCGGGACGTTCGTCTCCAGCTGAGAGGCGAGCTGCCGGTGGTTCTTCACGTAGATCTTGTCGGTGAACGCCACGGTTACCCCGAGATACGCCGGCTGGCAGTAAAAGCGACGTGGTCGTCGGCGTCGCCCGCGCGTCGACCGCCTCCCGGCGCCCGAGTCGGTCGACGGACGGCACCCCGTCACACGCCCGTCCGGGAGTCGTAACGGTTATTTATCAAAGCGGGATAGATATCGACGCGTGTCCGGGTTAGGGTAGTGGACTATCCTTCAGCCTTGTGGAGGCTGAGACGCGGGTTCGATTCTCGCACCCGGACCTCCTTCGAAACGTCGCTTTCCGCACACGCACCAGACTAGAATCCGATCTCTTCCCCGTCCTCCGGAACCAGCACGCCCTCCGTCTCTGACCGCAGCTCCTCCCGAGAGAGCAGACAGTGGTTTATCGCCTCCATGTGGACCACGGCGATCGCGGCGTCGGTGGCCTCGCGGACGGCGCCGACGTCGTCGACGCCCATCGTGATCGGCTCCCCCTGATTGAACCGCGCCGCGCCGCCGTTGAGCACGACCGCGTCGGGCTCGAACCGGTTCAGCGTCTCCGCGACGGGCTCGTACCAGACCGTGTCGCCGGCGAGGTACAGCGTCGCCTCGCCCTTGAGGACGAACCCGGAGACGGGCCTCATCTTCTCGGCCAGCTCCCCGTGGCCGTGACGGCCCGGGGTCCGGTGGAGGGTGATCCCCTCGAACGTCGCCGCGTCCTCGACGGGCCGCACGTCGGTGAACCCGTCCTCGACGAACGCGTCGGCTTGGGCGGGCTGACAGAACAGCGGGATGTCCGCATCGAGCTCGGACTTCGCCGTGTCGTCGAAGTGGTCTGGGTGGCGGTGCGTGACGATCACGGCGTCGTGCGACAGGTCGACGTCGGGCATCGGGACGAGCGGGTTGGCGCGGTCGTTCGGCGTGTCGTCGATCGGCGGCAACGCGCCCCGCGACGCGAACAGCGGATCGACGAGGAACGTCGTGTCGCCGACGGTCGCGAGAAGGGTGGCGTTGCGAACGAGGGTGACGCTGGGGCCGACGTGCGTCGACATGTGCCGACCGCTTCGTCGGGCGTGGGGTTGTGACTTGCGCCGCGCGCCTCGTCGGGTATCGCCCCGTGTACTTATCTGTCGGTCGAGCGTCGTGTGTCGCGTAAATGACGGACGACGACCGATCGGGGCCGGACGCGACCGAAACCGACGCCGTCGCGGTCGAGCCCGCCTCGGACGTCGATGACACGGACACCGCGGAGACCATGCGAGGGCGGGCCGGCGAGAGCCGACTGAAGATCTGGCTGCTGTTGCGGGCGAACCGGCTCGTCGTCGCCGGGGTCCTGACGGTCGTCGTCTTCGTCGCGTTCGTCGCGGTCGGCACCGGACTCTCGCCGTCGCTCCCGGCGAAAGCCGGGGCGAGCGACCCGATCGAGACCCTGTTTTCCGCGATGATCACGGCCATCGTCACGGGAGCGACACTCGTCGTCACGATCGGGCAGCTCGTGCTCACGCAGGAGAACGGCCCGCTCGGCGACCAGCACGAGCGCATGGCCGGCTCGATGGACGTCAGGGACACCATCGCGGCGTTGACCGACGCTCCGGCTCCCACGGATCCGGCCGGGTTCCTCGGCGCGATCCTCGGCGCCGCGTCGGGACGAGCGCGCTCGGTTCGCGAGTCGGTGCACTCGCGGACCGACGCCGACGCGGGACAGGAGGAATCTGACGGAGCGGCCGCCCTACGGAGCGGTATCGGCGACCTCGCCGGGAGCGTCGTCGAGAACGCCGAGGACGTTCGCGGCCAGATCGAGGGCGCGCGGTTCGGGTCGTTCGACGTCGTCTTCGCGGCACTGAACTTCGACTACGGGCGGAAGATCGCCCGAATCGAGCGGCTCACGGACGAACACGGGGACCGACTCACCGACCGGGAGCGCGCGCTCCTCACCGAGCTCCGGGAGTCGCTGTCGCTGTTCGCCCCGGCGCGGGAGCACGTGAAGACGCTGTACTTCCAGTGGGCGCTGATCGACCTCTCGCGGCTGATTTTGTACGCGGCGGTCCCGGCGTTGCTCGTCGCGGGCGCCATGGTCGCCGTCGTCGACGTCGGGACGTTCCCGGGCCGCACGCTCGGAGTCGGCCACCTCACGCTCGCGGTCGGTGGCGCGTTCGCCGTCACGCAGCTCCCGTTCGCGCTGTTCGTCGCCTACGTCCTCCGGATCCTCACGCTCGCGAAGCGGACGCTCGCGATCGGCCCGTTGGTGTTGCGGGATTCGGGGGGGTCGGGGGAATCGGAGAACTCAGAGTAGCCGAGCGCGGCGGCTCTCGGGTCGGGGAAATGTCGCCCGCAACACTAACGACCGGTCTCATCTCCGGCGGCGTGCCGCGTCGACCGGGAAACCCTCGTGGCGGGCGGTCGCCTGCGCGGCGACGGGCGGGTCGCGTCAGCGACCGGATGTGACGCGCCTGGGTTCTCCGCGCTGTCATCGCTCCCATCGGGGAGTACTCGGGCGGGGACTGAGGGCGCGCGTCCGAGGGTAGCCGGCGGGCGTATATAAGCGGCCGGACCGGCGACCTCAGTCGTCCTGCTCGGCGCCGGCGACGATCACGGCGTCGCCGTCGTCGTCCTGCCGCTCCGAGACCGACACCGGGTCGATCCCGCGGCGAGAGGCGTCGAACTCCGAGAGGAGGTAGACGAGCCCGGCGAGCAGCAGGGCGCCGAGCGGGAGCAGCGCGAGCGGCGTCACCCGGGTGAGCCCCCAGACGACGAGGAGGAGCACGACCACGGCGGCGACGGTGACCGCGTAGTAGATCTGCGTGCGGACGTGGTCGATCAGGTCGGCGCCGGTGAACGTCGCCGAGAGGACGGTGGTGTCGGAGATCGGCGAGCTGTGGTCGCCGAAGATGGCGCCCGAGAAGATCACGCCGACCATCGCCGCCACGAGGGTGTGACCCGCCGCGCCGCCGCCGCTGACCTCCCACGCGATCGGGATCGCGATCGGGGTGACGATCCCCATCGTCCCCCACGAGGTGCCGGTCGAAAAGGCGATGAGGCCGGCGACGACGAACACGAGAGCCGGCAGGAGAGCGGCCGAGACGGAGCCCACCGCGGCGTTCGCGACGTAGGCGCCGGTGCCGAGCGCGTCGATCGCCTCGCCGATCCCCCACGCGAGCACGAGGATGGAGGCCGCGGTGAGCATGATCCCGAACCCGTCGATCGTGTACTCGGTCGCGTCGCCGACCCCGAAGATGTCGTAGGCCCGTCCGAGGACGAACCCGCTGGCGACCATCGCGAACGAGCCGATCATGAGCGCCACCTCGTACGAGGCGTTGAGCGCGGCGTCCCACAGCCGCTGGCCGGCCGGGCCGAGCTCCCCGGCGAAGAGGTCGCCGCCGAAGCCGACCGGCGAGAAGTCGCCGGACCACAGCGCGGTCCCGACCGTCACGCCGACGAGCACCGCCACGGGGACGAAGAAGTTGACGAGCCGCGGGGTCGACGCCGGCGGCTCGCCGAGCTCGCCGGCGACGTCCTGCATCGGCACGGCCCCGTCGCGCGTCACCCGCCCGGAGGTCCACGACCGGTTCTCCGCGGTCAGCATCTCGCCGTAGTCCCGCCCGGTGCCGACGATCAGGATGACCATCACGATCGCGAGGATCGCATACATGTTGAACGGGATCGAGGAGACGAACACCTCGAAGGTGCCCGGGCGGTTCGCGGCGGCGACGCCCGCGGACTCGTACCCCTCGGCGATGAGCGAGAGCTGGAACGCGACCCACGAGGAGATCCCCAGCGTCGCCACCGGCGCCGCCGTCGAGTCGACGATGTACGAGAGCTTCTCGCGGGAGATCCGGAGCCGGTCGGAGACGTCCTTCATCGCGGAGCCGACGATGGCGGTGTTCGCGTAGTCGTCGAAGAAGAGGACGATCCCGAGCCCCCACGCGACGAGCCCGGCCTGTCGCTGGTTGTCGAGGCGCTCGAGCGCCCAGTCGCGGATCGCGGCGGTGCCGCCGAGGTTCCACACCATGGCGACGCCGGAGCCGAGAAGCAGGGTGAACACGAGGATGGTCGCTTGGAACTCGTCGGAGACCGCCGCGACGATCCACTCGAACGTCTGGACGATCCCGAGTCCGCCGGTGACGATGACGGCCCCCGACCAGATGCCGAGGAACAGCGACAGCACCGCCTTTCGAGTGATCACCGCGAGGACGATCGCGAGCAGCGGCGGGGCGACGGACAGCGCTCCGAAGTCGGTCATAATCACCTCCACTCGTGCGGGAGTATTTAATACCTCTCCGGGGCAGATATCTGTCGGTTCGGCGACCCTCAGCCGTATTTGGGGACCGATCGCATGGTAGAGACTAAAACGGCGATCGGTCGTCGCTCTCGTTCGGATTTTTATCGGTGGATCGGAGATCGAGTAGACCACCGTCAGGGCGGCTGTCGCCGACGTGACCGGCGGAACGGGCGCGTATCCGAACGCACTTACGTCCCTGTGACAGACCCACGCGCAATGTCTGTACGAGTCGGCATCCTCGGTGCCACCGGCGCCGTGGGTCAGCGGTTCATCCAGTTGCTCGGCGACCACCCGACGTTCGACCTCGCGGCCGTCACCGCGAGCGCGGAGAGCGTCGGGAAGACGTACCGGGAGGCCGCAAAGTGGCGCGTGAACACGCCTATCCCGGCAAGCGTCGCCGAGATGGAGGTCGCGGAGACGACGCCCGCGGGGATCGCGGACGCCGACGTGGACCTGCTGTTCTCGTCGCTCCCTTCGGGGGTCGCCGCCGAGGTCGAGCCGGCGTTCCTGGAAGCGGGATACGTCGTCTCCTCGAACTCCTCGAACGACCGCATGGCGGCGGACGTGCCCCTCACGATCCCCGAGATCAACCCCGGTCACCTCGATCTCATCGAGGTCCAGCGCGACGAGCGGAGCTGGGACGGCGCCCTCGTGAAGAACCCGAACTGCTCGACGATCACGATGGTGCCCACCCTCGCGGCGATCGATCGGTTCGGCCTGGAGAGCGTCCGCGTCTCCACGCTGCAGGCGGTCTCCGGCGCGGGGTACTCCGGCGTCACCTCGATGGAGATCATCGACAACGCGATCCCGCACATCGGCGGCGAAGAGGAGAAGATGGAGACGGAGTCCCGGAAGCTCCTCGGCGAGTTCGACGGCGCGGAGGTCCACCTCCACGACGCCGACGTCGCCGCCTCCTGTAACCGGATTCCCACCCTCGACGGCCACTTGGAGAACGTCTTCGCCGAGTTCGCCGAGGACCCCTCGCCCGCGGAGCTCCGCGAGGCGATGCGCTCGTTCGAGGGCGTCGGCTCGCTCCCGAGCTCGCCGGACCAGCTGATCAAGGTGTTCGGCGAGGACGAGCCGGAGCGCCCGCAGCCCCGCCTCGACCGCACGTACGCGGACGGGATGGGTATCGTCGCCGGCGGCGTGCAGGCGACCGACACCGGCGCGAAGTACAACTGCCTCGCGCACAACACGATCCGCGGCGCGGCGGGCGCCTCGCTGTTGAACGGCGAGCTGCTCGTCGAGGAAGGGTACGTCTGAGGCGACGGGACGGGGCGGCCCCGTCCGATCGGACCGAACCGCGACCGGTACGTATTTTTCTCTCCGCGTTCCGCTCCCGACGCCATGTCAGAGCCGGCCCGGAAACAGTCCCTCCGCAGGGGCGCCGCCGTCCTCCTGATCTCGCGGTCCGGAGCGACGACGCGTCCCGGATCCGTCGAGCCGGCACTGCCCGGCGTCTCCGACGCCGTCGGCGTCGCGCTGTTCGGCGTCGCCGTAACCTACCTCGTTGCCAGCGTCGGGAGACGGGTGGCCGCGGCGGCCGACGCGCCCCTGTAACCGACGATCGAAGCGTCTCGCGTCCCGCGCCGGCCTTACTTCCCTTCGAACTCGGGCTCGCCGTCGCCCATGAACGCCGTGACGCCCTCCATGAGGTCGTCAGTGTTCATCACGTGGCCGAAGCCCATCGCCTCCACTTCGAGGCCGGCCTCGCCGTCGGTGCGGCCGGCGTGCATCGCGCGCTTCGTGTACTTCTGCGCTATCGGCGGGCCGGCGGCGAGCGACTCGGCCAACTCGCGGCCGCGCTCGGCGAGCTCGTCGCCGGGGACGACCTCGTTGACGAAGCCGTACTCCGCCAGCGTCTCGGCCTCGTAGCGATCGGCGGTGAAGATGATCTCCTTCGCGCGCCCCTCGCCGACGATCCGGGCGAGCCGCTGCGTGCCGCCCCAGCCCGGGAGCAGGCCGAGATCGTGCTCTGGCTGCCCGAGCTCCGAGCGGTCGGAGGCGATCCGCATGTCCGCCGCGGTCGCGAGCTCCATGCCGCCGCCGAGGCAGTAGCCGTCGATGGCGGCGACCACGGGCTTGTCGGAGTCCTCCAGCTCCCCGAACGTCTGCTGGCCCTGCCGCGAGAGCTCGACGGCGGTGATCGGGTCCGCGCCGCCGGCGGCCATGCTCTGGACGTCGGCGCCGGCGGAGAAGGCGCGGTCGCCCGCGCCGGAGAGCAGGATCGCCCGCACGTTCTCGTGCTCGTCGAGCCGGTCGATCGCGTCGGCGAGCTCGTCGAGCAGCTCGCCGCTTATCGTGTTCATGCGGTGGGGACGGTCGATCTCGACGTGTCCGACGCGCTCCTCGACGGCGACGTTGAGGGTGTCGTAAGCGGCGAGCGCGTCGCCGCCGTCCTCGCCGTCACCGGCCTCGGCGCCGTCTCCGCCGTGGAAGCCGCCCGCTTCGGCGGCCTCCCGGAGGTAGTCGGTGGCCTCGTAGCGCGCCTCACCCGTCTCCTCGGAGAGCGCGTCGAGGACGTCGACGAGGTCGGCGAGCCCCTCGTTGTCGGCGAGCTTCGCGGGCCCGTCGGGGAAGCCGGCGCCGAGCATCACGGCGCGGTCGATCGCGGGCGCGTCGGCGACGTCGTTCCCGATCAGGCCGGCGACCTCGTTGGCCATCACGGCGAGCAGGCGCCGGCGGACGTCCGCGTCGATCGCGTCCGAGGGGATCTGCGCGCCGTCCCCGTCCTCGTAGTCGTAGAAGCCGGAACCGGTCTTCTTGCCGAGCTGCTCGGCCTCGACCTTCTCGACCAGCAGCGGGCAGGGCCGGTACGCCTCGCCGAGCACCTCGTGCATGTAATCGAGCACGTGGTACCCCACGTCGATGCCGACCTGATCGGCGAGCTCGAACGAGCCCATCGGGAGCCCCATGTCGAACTTCGTCGTGGAGTCGACCGCCTCCATCGTCGCGTCGCCGGACTCGACGATCCACGCCGCCTCGTTCATCAGCGGGACGAGGATTCGGTTGACGATGAAGCCGGGGCTGTCCTTCCGAACGCGCACCGGGGTCTTCCCCATCGACTCCGCGAGCCCCTCGATCAGTTCGAGGGTGTCCTCTGAGGTGTGCTTCCCGGAGATGACCTCGACGAGGTCCATGCGCACCGGTGGGTTGAAGAAGTGCATCCCGCAGAAGCGCTCGGGGCGGTCGGTCACCTCGGAGAGCTCGGTGATGGAGAGGCTGGAGGTGTTGGTGACGAAAACGGCCTCCTCGGGCGCGTGCTCGACGACCTCGTCGTACACGTCCTTCTTGATCGTCATCTTCTCCGGGACGACCTCGACCACCACGTCGGCGTCGGCCAGCGAGTCTTCGAGGTCGACGAAGGTCCGGACGCGGTCCAGCGCCGCCTCGGCCTCGTCGTCGCCGATGCGGTCCTTCTCGGCGAGCTTGCCGATCGACCACTCGATCTGGTCGTAGCCGTCTTGGACGAACTCCTCCTCGATGTCCCGCAGCGCCACGTCGTAGCCGGCGAGAGCGGCGACCTCCGCGATGCCGTGGCCCATGTTGCCGGCGCCGAGGACCGTTACGTGCTGGACGTCTTCGAGTTGCATACGGCAACGGTCGGAACCGTCATGGTTGAACGTTTCCATCTTCCAAACGAGAAACTCGCGGTAAGTTTATAAGATCCGAAGCCGGGGCGGGAGCCGCGGTCACCGTCGCGACCGAAACCGTCGTGTGGCCCCGGGGCGAAGCCTGAAGCGATGAACGACCGAGTCGCCGCGACGCTGCGGGAGGACCCGACGATGGCGGCGCTGATCGATCGACACGGTCGGCTCGCGGTCGAGCCCGCGGCCGACGAGTTCGCGCGCCTCTGCACCTCGATCGTGAACCAGCAGCTCTCGACCGCCTCCGCGGCGGCCATCCACGAGCGCTTCGTGGACGCCGTCGGCGGCGACCCGACGCCGGACCGCGTACTCGCGGCCGACGAGGCGGCCCTACGAGAGGCCGGGCTCAGCGGGACGAAGGTGGAGTACCTGCGCGAGGCGGCCGGGGCGTTCCGCGACGGCGACGCCGACCTGACCCGCGAGGGGCTGGCGGGGGCGAGCGACGAGGCGGTCGTCGACGCGCTCACCGGGATCCGCGGTGTCGGCGAGTGGACCGCGCGGATGTACCTGATCTTCGCGCTCGGACGCGAGGACGTGCTCCCGCTCGGCGACCTCGCTGTACGGAAGGGGATCGAGCGGACCTACAACGACGGGGCGGAGCTGTCGCGGGGGGAGATGCGCGACATCGCCGAGGCGTGGCGTCCCTACCGGAGCTACGGGACGCGGTACGTCTGGGCCGAGTACGAGTCGTAAGCGTTCGACCGATGTGCGGGGCGGGGATTCAGTCGTCTGTGTCTCGGTCACTGACCGCAGATCGGGGGCGACGGTTAGCAAAACCTCGGCCGCCCGGTTATGAGTACCCAACTGCTCCGCGGAGAACACTCGCAAAGCCCCCGACCGCGGGGCGCTGGAGTCGCTTCAGTTCGCCGCGCTCGGCTGTCCGACCGGGGTCGGCTCGTCGCCCGTCTCGATCGCGCGCCGGACCGCCTCGTCGATCTCGACGAGGTGACAGAGGGGGTTTCCGGGATAGACGACGGGGTTTTCGAGGAGTCCGATAAGGAGCCCCGTGAAGGGGGCCTCGACGGCGACCGCGTCCTCCTTGAACGGGTTGGTGATCGTCGCGATCCGGTCGCCCTCGCGGACGAGCGACCCGCTCTCGAAGTGGGTGTCGACGATGCCGCCGGAGTCGGCGCGGAGCCACGTCTTCTCGCCAGCCCCGGCGATGATCGTCCGCCAGCCGGGCCAGCGCACCGCGTCGCTTTCGAGCAGCTCGTACTCGGCGAAGACGGAGCGCACGCCCTCCAGCGCGTCGTCGATGAGCGGGCGTTGGAACCGGTGGGCTTCGCCCATCTCGATCGTGATCGTGGGAATACCGTCGGCGGTCGCCTCGCCGCGGAGGGTGCCGCTCGGGCCGTCGCTGTCGATGATGACCTTCGAGCCGAACGCCATCGCGAGGCGGTGGACGCCGGCGTCGGTCATGTCGCCGCGGACGTGGAGCATGTTCGTCCGGCCCCGGGTGGAGGTGTGGAAGTCGAGCCCGAAATCGCAGGGCTCGATGAAGTTGGCGTATATCTGGTTCGCCATCCGCTTCGAACTCGTCGAGCCGGGCTCGCCGGGGAACGAGCGGTTGAGGTCCCGGTCGTACACCGGGAGGTAGCGCTGCTGCGCGATGAACCCGGGAACGTTGAGCACCGGGAGACAGACGAGGGTGCCGGCGAGGTCGTCGAGGTCCCACTCGTGGGCGACCTCGCGCACCACCTCGATCCCGTTGAGCTCGTCGCCGTGGGCGGCCGCCGTGAGGAACACCGTCGGGCCGTCGCGCTCGCCGTTGACGATCGTCACGGGGATCCGGACGGGATCGCCGAGGTAGGTCTCGCTGATCCCGTAGCGGATGTTCTGCGTCTCACCCGGCGGCACCGCGCCGCCGTTGTACGTGAACACCCGATCGTCGCTCATGTCAGACCGGAGCACGGCGGGGGGTATATATATGACGACCCGCGGATCGACCGCGCCCCGAACCGCTATCGGCGGTCCGGAGCGCGGCAGCGATCGGGCGACCTTTTAGGTGGGCGCCCGCACGTGCGGCCATGAGTTCGGACCCGGTCCGGGTGGGAGTGCTGTCGCTGCACAACAGCAAGGAAACGAAGGCGATCTGCAACGCGGTCGAGGATCTCGGCCACGAGCCCGTGTGGCTCCGCGAGGAGAACGCCGCGATAAGCGTCGACGACGGCGACGTCTCGGTGGAGCCGCCGGTCGACATCATCGCGAACCGGCTGCTGCTCTCGAACACCGACCAGCCCGCCGAGCTGCTCGGGCTGGCGGCGACGTTCGAGCGCATCAGGCCGATGTTAAACGAGCCGAACGCGGTGCTCGCGTCGATCCACAAGTTCGCGACGGCGGCGACGCTCGCGGACTGGAACATCCGCGTGCCCGACGCGCTGCTCGCGCTCTCGAACGACCGGCTCAACGAGGGGCGCGAGCGCTTCGGCGAGGTCGGCGTCTACAAGACCGCGATCGGCACCCACGGCGGCGGCACGTGGAAGGTCGACCTCACCGAGCGCGTGAACCCGAAGGTCGGCAACCGACAGGCGTTCCTCCAGCGGCTCATCGACCGCGACGACGAGAAGCACCGCGACCTGCGCGTGTACATCGTCGGCGACGAGATCGTCGGCTCGATGTACCGCTACGCGCCCGAGGGCGACTGGCGCACCAACGTCGCGCTCGGCGGCGCGGTCGAGGACGCGACCGACGACATGCCAAATGAGGCCGCCGAGACCGCGCTGTACGCGGCCGACGTGATGGACCTCGACTACGCCGGCGTCGACCTCGTCGAGGGGTACGACGGCTGGTACGTCCTCGAAGTGAACCCGACGGCCGGGTTCAAGGGGCTCTACGAGGCGACGGGCACGAGCCCGGCGCCGTACATCGCGCGGCTCGCGATCGAGACGGTCGGCGGCGAGGTGGACGACGACGACGTGGATCGCGTCGCCGCCACCCTCGACGACTCGCGGCCCTCCTGCGCGCCCGCCCCGAAGCCGAGCCCGACCGAACAGCCCGACATCGGCTACATCGAGGAGGTCGTCGTCACCGGCACCTCCGGCTCCACGCAGGCGCTCGCGAAGTCGGACACGGGCGCGACCCGGACGAGCATCGACACCCAGCTGGCCGCCGAGATCGGCGCCGGCCCGATCAAGAGCATGACGCGCGTGAAGTCGGGCAGCATGAAGGGCGGGAAGGCCCGCCCCGTCGTCGACCTCGTGATCGGCATCGGCGGGAACCAGCACACCGTCACCGCCAGCGTCGAGGACCGCGAGCATATGGAGTACCCCCTCCTCCTCGGCCGCGACATCCTCACCGACTACCGGGTCGACGTTCGGCGGCGCGCCGACACCGACGAGGCCGAACAGGGCGAGAGCGGCGAGATCCTGGAAGAAGAGGAGTAGCCGACCCGTCGTCGACTGTTTGAAAACAGCCGCCGTGGCGCGCGCCTTCGAGGCCGCCATCGGCGGCCGAGAAGCGCGCGCGAGGGACGCCGCGAGCGCAGCGAGCGGCGAGGCTGGGGAGGTGTGAGGTGCCGTGCGGTGCTGTCGGGGCGGGAGTCTAGGAGCAGCCGCCGGCTTCGCCGCCGGCTGCCAGCGACTCCAGCGCCTCGCGGCTGAGAGCTCTGCGAGTGTTCCCCGCGGAGCAACTGGGTACTGATAACCGGGCGGCCGAGGGCTTCAGAGCCGTTCACCGGCGATCCACGGTCGGCGTTTTATAAACGAACCCGACCCTACGGCCGTTGTTTATAACCGCCACCCGCCCCGTCTCACCGGTATGACCGACGATCTCGGCACGCCGGTGCTCGACAACCATCTCCACCTCGACCCGCGTCACGGACGCGGAACCGACGCCGTCGAGGACTTCGTCCGACTCGGCGGCACCCACCTGCTCGTGGTGAACAAGCCCTCGTGGCACCTCGGCGTCGAGCCCGACGAGCCGGCGGAGTTCCGGCCCGTCTTCGAGGAGACGCTCGACGCGGTCGCGGCCGCGAACGAGGTGCTCCCGGGACGCGCGTGGCCCGTCCTCGGCGTCCATCCCGGGCTGATAAGCCGGCTCGTCGACGAGCGGGACTTCTCGCCCCCGGACGCCCGCGACCTGATGCAGGGCGGCCTAGAGGTCGCGAGCGAGTTCGTCGACGACGACCGGGCCCTCGCGCTGAAGTCCGGCCGTCCGCACTACGAGGTGAGCGACGCGGTCTGGGACGCCTCGAACGCGGTCACCCGGCGCGCGTTCGAGCTCGGCGCCGCGCTCGACTGCGCCGTCCAGCTGCACACCGAGGCGAGCGAGGACCTCACCGATCTGGCCGCGGTCGCCGAGGAGTCCGGGCTCGACCCGACGAACGTCGTCAAACACTACGCCGAGGGACGGCTCGCCGGGCCGACCCCGAGCGTGATGAGCGAGAAGGATCGGCTCGAACGCGCCGCCGAGTCGGGCGAACCCTTCCTGATGGAGACCGACTTCGTCGACGACCCGGAGAAGCCGGGAATGGTGCTCGGCCCGAAGACCGTCCCGCGCCGCGTCCGCTGGATGCTAGAGGAGGGGTACGACGAGGCGGTCCGGCGCGCGCACGTTGGGACGCCCGAGGCGGTGTACGGGATCGACACCGAGGCGACGCTGGAGGGTTCGATGTCGTGAGCGACACCGCCTCGGCGGACGACCCCGCCGACGGTTCCGCGGCCGATCTCGCCGACGGCGCCGCAGACGGCTCCGCGCCGCCAGCGGTCCTCTTCACGGGGTTTCCGGGGTTCCTCGGCTCGGCGCTCCTCCGGGAGATCCTCGATCGCGGCGACGGCCCGATCGCCTGCCTGATCCAGCCGCAGTACCGCGATCTGGCCGAACAGCGCGCCCGGGAGATCGTCCCGGCGATCGAGAGTGATTCCGCAGACGAAGCGGCGATTCACCTCTACGAGGGCGACATCACGGAACCGGATTTGGGGCTCGGTTCGGCGCTCGACGATCCGGATCTGTTGGCCGGCGTCGACGAGGTGTACCACCTCGCCGCCGTCTACGACCTGCGCGTCGACGCCGACCTCGCCGAGGCCGTGAACGTCCGCGGGACCGAACACGTCCTCGACGCGTGCGAGCGGATTGGGGTCGACCGCCTCCACTACGTGAGCACCTGCTACGTCAGCGGCCGGTACGACGGCGTCTTCACCGCCGACCACCTGCGGGAGGGACAGTCGTTCAACAACCACTACGAGGCGTCGAAGTACCGGGCGGAGGTCGCGGTGCGGGAGCGGACGGCCGACGGACTCCCGGCGACGATCTACCGACCGGCGATCGCGGTCGGCGACAGCGAGACCGGCGAGACCGACAAGCTCGACGGGCCGTACAACCTGCTCCGGCTCCTGCTTGCGCAGCCGAAACGGCTCGCGTTCGCGTTCACCGTCCCCGGCGCCGCCGAGGCCGAACTGAACGTCGTGCCGCGCGACTACGTCGTTGACGCCATCGCGGAGCTGAGCGGGCGACCGGACACGGTCGGCGAGACGTTCCAGCTCTGCGACCCGGACCCGCTGACGGTCCCGGCGTTCGTCGCGGCACTGGGCGACGCCGCCGGCCGCAGGACGGTCTCCGTCCCGACCACGAAGCGGGCGGCGAAGGCCGCGGCCCGCCTGCTCTCGACCGCGGGGGTCGCCGTGGAGCCGGCGACGATCGACTACTTCGACCACCCGACCAGTTACCGCTGCTCGAACACGAGAGACGCGCTGGCCGGGACCGGTATCTCCGTCCCGCCCTTCGAGTCCTACGTCGACCGGATCGCAGCGTTCGCCCGCGAAAACCCGTCCGTCGGCGACGACCCGATGGCGTGACGGGAGCGTCCCGAGCGCCCCGTCTCGCGTGGCGTCTCGCGGGAGTGAATGCGGCCGGAATGAGACCCGAACGCGGGACTGGCTCGCCCCTCCTCGATTCCCGTCTTCGACCGGGTGAGACGCCCTCTCTCGGGACGATCGATAGGAAAGGCCTTTGAGTAGTCCGGGCGACGTATCGCACATGACCGACGACGACGCCGTCGAAGCGTTCTATACCGACGACCGCTGGCAGAACTGGCTCGATCGCTTGGAAGAGGAGGACCTCGACCCCGAGAACGAGGACTCGGCACGGCTCCTGTTGAACCTCCAAGACGACGCGGCGATCGCCGTCGCGAAGGTGCTCGCGGCGCTCGACGACGATCGAATCGGTGAGGACCGCGCGGTCGAGGAGATCCACGACATCCGCGACATCGTCCTCGCCGACGTCGACTTCGAGGACGAGGACAAGGTGATGTTGATCGACGGCGTCCAGACCTCGCTCGTCCCGGTCTTTTACGCGGCCGAGGAGTACGTCGTCGGCGGCGTCGTCGAGGGCGACGTGTCCGAGTTCGTGCGCGCGGCCGCCGAGGCAGAGGCCGAGGACGACCTCGACGCCGCGCTCGGCTACGTGGTGCAGGCCGGAACGCGAGTCATCGACGGCGAGCTACTTGATATCGACGTCGTCGAGGACCTAGAGTACGGGCTCGTCTCCGAGTGGGTCAACGGACTCGACTCGCTGCAGTCCGCGATCGAGGACCCGGAAGTCGTCGAGGAAGAGGACTGAAGCGGCGGTCTGTTCGGGTTTCGTCTCTCCTGTTTCGCGAGCTCTGTTGCACCAGTTAGTCGATGATACCTCTTGCCCGATCGCGACTGGTACAGGCCAAGTAGTAGCGGAGCAGCGGTGAGTTAGCTCGTTCGCCTACACTGCGTTCATTGAAACTGCGGATACATCCGAAACCAGATGGCTGTCAGTAGCACGCAAGTGAACAGCCACGTAGGGTCAGTGAACGAGCTGCGAAGAAACGCGGAAGGCGTGTGTCCGAACGCAACTGCCCCGAGAACGCCGACCACGATGACACCCGCTGCAGAACAACTCAGGAAGATGAGCGTGTCACGACGAAATGACGGCTCCACGTGCGTCAGTCATTTTCAGCCGTTATATATCTGGCCGAGATATCGGTACTCCTCAGCGACCGGCGGCGTCATCTCGTGTTCTGTCTGAAAAAAACCATTTCAACAGGACCGTTTCGCACAGTGCCGACGGGCCGTCGGGCCGCCGAACGGCCGCGGCGTCCGGCGGCGGACGCGTCCGAGATGAACCGTTTTGAACTCGCGCGACGTGAGTGCGGTATGGCATTCCCCGCGGCCGAAGTCGCGACCGCGCTGCTCGTCGTCTGGACGGCCAGTTCGTTCGTCCCGTTCGCGCCGAGCGGCGTCCTCGCGGCCCTGACCGTCGTCGGATACGCGTCTACCACCGGCTTCACCGAGCCGAGCCTCCTCGTTCTCTTCGCGCTCGTTCTCGTCTCGCTTCTGGCCTCCGCGGCGGAACTGCTGTCGGGAGTACTCACCGGGAAACTCGGTGGCGCGTCGACACGGACGCTCGGTATCGGGACGGCGGTGGGCGTTCCGTTGGTGTTCGTGATGGGTCCGATCGGTTTCGTCGTTGGGTTGGGTGGAACCGTCTTTCTCGTGACGGTCTCCGAGAACGCCGACGAGCCGCGCGTCGCCGCCCGGCGAGCGGCCTACGCGGTGATCGGTGCCCTCGCCAGCTCGGTCATCCAAGCGGTCATGCTGGCTAGCGTCGCCGTCGGATTCACGCTCGCCGTGCTGTGACTCCGGCGAGATGGCCGTCACCCCGCGATCGCGAACAGCAGGAGGTTGTGCGCGGCCGGGCCGAGCCCGACGGCGGCGACGAACCCCAGCAGGAGGTAGCCCTCGGCGGGGGTCTCTCGGACGTACGCCGCGAACAACCACACGACGAGGCTCGCCACCGCGAGCTTCACCAGCAGGAACACCCACCCCTCGCCGAGCACCGGGACCGACGGGATCCCGCCGAGCTCCAAGAGGATCCGGGAGACGGGCGTGCGCTCGCCGAAGCCGAGCTGCGTCGTCCCCACCGCGGTCGAGACGCCGTCGAGCGCGTGGCCGAACACCGCGAGCGCGCCCACCGAGCCGGTGACCGCGGTCTCGGGACGCAGTCGCGTCAGGCCGACCCAGACGGCGGCGGCGATCGGGACGGTGCCCGCGAGCGCGACGATCGACCACCGGGCGCCGACCGGTGAAACACCGGTCCCGATGGCGATCGCGACGATCGGGGCGAGTAGGAGCGCGCCCGCGGCGGCGAGAAGCGTCGGGACGCGCTCCGACGGGGCGGCAGCGAGCCACGCCGCGCCCGCGAGCGTCCCCACCGTGAGGTAGACGGTCGGCGAGCCGGCGAGCGGCGCGAGCGCGGGCGGGAGCGCATCGACGACGTACAGCACGTGGGCCGCGGAGCCGAGCGCGATCCACGGGGCGAGCGCGAGCACGTGGCGCCCGGTGACTCGCGGGGGGCGCCGGCGGAGCGCGACGCCGACCGCGCCGGCCGCGAGCAGGACGGTGACGAGGTACGGCGCCGGCGGGAGCGTCGTGCCCGCGGGGAGGAACGGGACGGCGCCGAGTAACGGGACGACTCCGAGAAACGGGACGGTGCCGGCCATCACACCGACAGGACCGGCTGGCTCGCGTAGAGGAGGACGTACTCGGCGGCCTTCCCGAGCACCTCGCCCGGGTCGCCCGTGACGGGCTCGCGCGGCACCACGATGAAGTCGGAGTCCAGTCCCTCGGCCGTGTCGAGCACGACGCTGCCGGGGTGGACCGTCTTCACCGACGTCGAGAAGCCGGCCGCGACGGAGTTGCTGTGGCCCACTCCGGCGGCCTCCGCGCGCCGCGCGACGGAGTCCGTGAACGCCTCGGTGTCGTCGGCGACGTCGCTCTCGTCGACCACGCCGTGGTCGATGGCGCGGACCACGTCCTCGTCTAACACGTAGAGGGCGTGGACGCTCGCGCCGTACTCGGCGGCGACCGTGATCGCGTAGTCGACCGCCTCGTGGGACTCCTCGCTCCCGTCGACGGGAACGAGGACGAGGTCGATGTCGAGATCGGTCATGTACGAGTCCTCGTCGGGGGAGTTCAAAAAGCCCGCCCAATGCGGTCGACGACGAACGCGCTCGGTCGGCTCCGCGAACCGTCGCTCAGAAGCCGGAAAGCTCGCGTTGCCCCGCCGTCCGTCGCTCGTCCGGGGGGACGTTCGTCGCGACGATCTCGTCGACCGCGTCTCGGCCGTCCGCGTCGCTGTTGATCGCTCGGGTCGCACCCTCGATATCGACGTGGAACCCCGCGTCTTCGTACGGCGCGTACATCACACCGCTGTTGCTCAACACGACCCGGACGCCGGCGTCGTCCAGCTCGCTCGCGACGTCGAGCAGCCGGCGCTGGTCCTCACGATCGAACCCCTCGGCGCTGTACTCGTTGAAGCTCGCGGTCGCGCTCATCGGCTCGTACGGCGGGTCGAAGTAGACGAGGTCGCCGGACTCGGCGGCGTCGAGGACGTATCCGAAGTCGTCGTTGCGGATCGTCGCCCTCGCGAGCACGTCGCTCGCGCGGCGGATCCGGTCGCGCTGGACCCAGTCCGGGTTCGCGTACCGACCCACGGGGACGTTGAATCCGCCGTCCGCGTTCTCGCGGTAGAGGCCGTTGTAGCAGGTCCGGTTGAGGTACAACAGGAGTGCGGCCTCCTCGACGGGGTCGACCTCGCCCTCGTAGGGGCGCTTGTTGAACCGCGCGCGCTGCTGGTAGTAGTAGCTCTTCACCGTTCGGCCGCGGGCCGTCTCCTCGTGGTACGGGAGCGACGGGTCCGGAGCGGTCCCCGGATCGTCGAACGCTTCCAACCGCTCGATCAGCGCTTCGGGCTCGTCGCGCACCCGCTCGTAGAAGTTGATCAGCCGCGGGTTCGCGTCGTTGATCGTCGCGTCCGCGGGCTCCAGATCGAAGAAGAGCGCGCCGCCGCCGACGAACGGCTCGTGATAGCGGCCGTACGAGATCGGGAACCGAGCGTACAGCTCGTCGAGCAGCTGGCGCTTGCCGCCGGCCCACTTCAGAATCGGCTCCGCCATGGGATGTCGGGACTCCCCCGCGGCGGCGTATAAACGTCTCGGGCTCAGTCGTCGGCCGACTGGCCGTCGGGGAGGTCCGCGACCCTCCGGACCGTCCCGTCGGCGAGCCCCGCGGCCTACCGCACCCGCAGGGTCCGGTGTAGCGTGTAGCCGGCGATCACGAGGAACACGACCGGGAGCCCCGTAAGCGGATGCGCCAGCAGCGAACCGCCCGCGAGGATGAGATACCCCTTGTCCGGCGGCGACCACGCGGTCCGGCTCCGCATCGTCGCCAGCTCGGTCGCGAACGCGTAGAGGAAGCCGCCCGCGACCGGGAGCCACAGCGCCGCCGCGAGAACCGTCCCGACTGGCGTGCCCGAAACCTCGCCGACCGAGCGGGGGAGCCACGCGACGGCCGCCGCGTACTCCGGCTCGACGAACGCGCGGGCCGCGATCGACGTCGGCAGGTACAGCGCCGCCACCGCGACCGTCGCCCAGAAGGAGGCGTTCGAGCGCGATCGTGAGGCCGTCGGGGAGACCATACCGGACCGCGGGGACCGGGCGGGAGAAATCCTCCGATCCGGCGGGATCGCCCCCACCGACCCGACCCCGACGACGAAACGTTCCAATTTACCGAGAAGTGTACGAACGAGTAACATGGTACTCGTTACACTCCATTAACAATCGTTTGAGACGATCTGAACGGGTGAGTCGCGGTAGCAATACTCAGAACATATACGTGATATGAAAGGTTTTTACTCCCGGGCGACGTACGGACAGATATGCAACCGATGAACGACGGATACACGGCCCGAGCGGTGATGGCCGGATCCGACAGTCCGCCCAACGGGGGTCTCGTCGTCTCGCTCGCGTTCCTGGCGCTGATCATGCTCCCGCTGGTAGCGGTCTCCTACCCGCTCGCCTCCGCGGGCCTGCTCGCTGGAGGCGTCGCCCTCGTCGCCCTGGGCCGCTCGCTCGCCCGCCACCTCGACCGCGGAACCGTTCGCAAGCTCAGCCTCCCCGGACTCGGCACGGTGGAGTACCGCTTCACTCGGAGCTAAGCCGATCGGTCCGCGCTGCGCGCGATCGGCTCAGACGCATCGAACCGAACTGCGACGTCTTTTCTCTCCGCTCGGCTCCCTCGTCGCCCGGCGCCGCTACAGCCCGTAGACGACGCGCTCGCCCGCGTCGAGGCCGTTCGCGATGGCGGCGTGGATCCGTCCCTCGCCGGCGACCCAGTCGCCGAGCAGGTACAGGTCCTCCCGCCGAGCGGAGTCTATCGGGCCTTGGGCGACGCCGCCCTCGGGGAGCGCGTAGCGCCACCCCTGGTGGTCGGTCCACGTCGGGTCGGCCAGCCGGTCGTCCTCCATGATCGAGGCGGTATGCGCCGCGAGGTCGGCGACGTTCGCGGCCGGGTCGTCGTCGTAGCGCTCGGCGGACCACCCGGGGCTCGCCTGCACGACGAGCAGCGTCTCGCCGTCCGGGACGTGCCCCGCCTTGCACTCCTCGCGCGAGATCCAGCCCACGGGGTGCTCCTTGTCGGTGTTGATGAGCCCGTAGTAGGGCACGTCGACCGCGAAGGGGTAGTGAAGCACCGCGGACCACACCGACCGGTACGCCACGTCGCCCACGGCGTCGACGACCGACTCGCGGACCGGTGACTCCCACTCGGCGCCGCGGAGGAGCTCGGCGGTCTGCGGCGCCGGCGGGTTCATGAGGAGGACGTCGAAGGGCCCCCACGTCTCGCCGTCAGCGTCGTCGAGCTCCCAGCGCTCCCCGACCCGCCTGACGGTCTCGACGCGCGTCCGGCGGTGAACCGTCGCGTCGGTCGGGCCGAAGAGCCGCTTGGCGATCTGGGTGAGCCCCCGCCGATAACTCCACTTGTGCTCGTCGTCGTCGCGGCCGGGCGAGACCTCGCCGTCCGCGTCGAAGGTGTACACCGGTTCCGTGACCTCGACGAGCCCCTCGTCGTCGAGGGTCTCGGTGATCAGCTCGGCGACGCGCTCGTCGTCGGATTTTAGATAGTTCGCGCCGTAGTCGTACGTCAGGTCGTCGCGGCGACGAGTCGCCGCGCGGCCGCAGAGCCCGCCGGACTTCTCCAACACGGTCACGTCCGCGTCGGGCGCCGCCTCGTTGACGACGAACGCCGCGGCCGCCGCGCCGGCGCCCGCCCCGGCGCTGACTCTAATACACATCTCCGAGCACACGAGACTAAGGCGGAGCTCGTATGC
>NZ_JARANT010000037.1 GCF_029889805.1 Halorubrum sp. Boch-26
CGCCCCGCCCCCGCCCGGCGGCCGGCCGCGCGCCGGCCCCACGGCGACGTACCGACCGTCGACGCGGAGGCGGCGGCCGCCGCGATCGACGCGGACGCGACGGTGCTCACGAGCGGATTCGGCAGCGTCGGCTACCCGAAGGCGATCCCGCTCGCGCTGGCGTCGTCGCCCCGTGACCTGTCGCTCACGCTGGTCGCCAGCGGGAACGTCGGCGACGAGATCGACACCGAGCTCGTCGGCTCCGGCCAAGTCGAGCGCCGCTTCTCCTACCAGTCGTCGCGGGTCGCCCGCGAGAAGACCGACGCCCGCGAGATCGCCTTCAGCGACCGCAACGCCTCCTCGATCGGCGACGAGGTCCAGTACGGCGGGCTCGTCGACCCCGACGTTGCCGTCGTCGAAGCGGTCGCGGTCGGCGAGGACTGGTTCGTCCCCTCCACGTCGCTCGGCCAGGTGCCCGCGTTCGTCGAGGCCGCCGACGCGCTGTACGTCGAGTTGAACCGCCACCAGCCGATCGAACTGCAGGCGCTTCACGACGTGTACCGCCCGAACGCGCCGCCGGACCGCGAGCCGGTCCCGCTCTCTTCGCCCGGCGAACGCATCGGGACCGCACACGTCGGCTTCGCCCCCGAGAAGCTCGCCGGCGTCGTCGAGACGGAGATTCCCGACTCGACGTACACCTTCCGCGACCCGACAGACGACGACCTCGCGATCGCCGCCAACCTCGGCTCGTTCCTCCGCGAGGAGCTGGAGCGCTCGCCCGTCTTCGACGACGCGGTCCACCTCCAGTTCGGCGTCGGCTCGCTCGGAAACGCCCTGATGGGCGAGCTGCAGGCGCTCGACTTCGGCGACCGCGAGGTGCACTACTTCGGCGAGCTCATCCAAGACGGGCTCTTCGACATGCTCGACGCCGGGGGTTTGGCGTCCGCGAGCGCGACGTCGCTCGCGCTCACCGACGAGGGGCAGGCGCGCCTCTTCGACGACGTCGAGCGCTACGCCGAGGACGTGGTGCTCCGGCCGGCCGACGTCTCCAATCACCCGGGGCTCATCGACCAGTTCGGGGTGATCGGGGTGAACAGCGCCATCGAGTTCGACCTCTACGGCAACGTCAACTCCACCCACGTCCGCGGCGAGCGCATGATAAACGGCGTCGGCGGCTCCGCCGACTTCAACCGGAACTCCCTGATCACGGTGTGTGCGCTCCCTTCGACGCTCGACGACGGCGCGGTCTCGCGGGTCGTCCCGCAGACGTTCCACGTCGACCACACCGAACACGACATCGACGTCTTCGTCACCGAACAGGGCGTCGCCGACGTGCGGGGACTGTCGCCGGTCGAGCGCGCCGATCTGATCGTCGAGCGCTGCGCGCACCCCGACTTCGCGCCGGAGCTGCGCTCGTACCTCGACGACGTCCGCGAGCGCGAGTATCACATTCCGCAGGACGTCGAACGCGCCGCGGAGTGGTTCGAATAAAATACCGGTCCGACGGCGGCTACGTCGTTCGCGACCTCACAGCAGTTCGAGGAAGATGAGCAGCCACCAGACGTAGCCGCCGGCGAGTACGAGCGCGGTGAGCAGTTCGAGAGCGCCGACGTACGTCTCGCCGTGGGTCTGGCGGAACGCCTGCACCTTCTCGACCTGATTCCACACCGGCATCAGCGGCTCTGGAATGATCTCGCCGAGGCCGCCGGCCTGCTGTGCGGACTGCTCGGCGACCGCCTCGGGGGAGCCGTCGTCGCTCATTGGCTCGCCCCCCTGCCGAACGGCAGCTTGAGACCGCGGATCATCACCTTCTCGGCGACGAAGACGGCGGCGAAGACGGCGATCCCGGCGATCTTCGCGGTGTTGCTCGGGTACGCCATGATCAGGACGCCGAGCGTCGCGAGCAGGGCTCGCGTGCCGATCTTCCGCCCGGGGCGCATCTTGAACGGGTAGTTCAGTCCGTAGATGATCGTCACCGCGCCGAACAGCACGAGCAGTCCGACGTACAGCGTGTTGAGTCCGGGGTCCATCGAGATCAGGTCGGGGTTGTAGACGAACGCGACCGGGAGGACGAACAGCGGCGCCGCGATCCGGATCGCGGCCCCGCAGGTCCGCCAGAAGTTCGCCTCCGCGATCCCCGCCGCGATCACCGCCGCGGTCGCCACCGGCGGCGTGATCCCCGCGAGGATGGCCGCGTAGAACATCGTGTAGTGGGCCGTGATTGGCGCGACGTTGAAGTCGGAGACGAAGGTCGGCACGATGAGGATGGCCACGATGACGTACGCGGCGACCGTCGGCATGCCGACGCCCATCAGGATGGCGACGCCCATCCCGAGCAGCACCGCGAACAGCAGCACGCCGCCGGAGATGTTGATGAGCAGCAGCGCGATCTTCGCCGGGATACCGGTCGTGCTGAACAGGTTCACGACGCCGCTGATGACGACCAAGATGATCGCGATCGGCGCCAGGATGATGGCGCCGCGGCGGATCCCGTGGACGGTGTTTTTCACCTGCGTGACGAACTCGGAGGCCGGCCCGACGCCGCTGCTGTCCACGATCCGCTGGAGCGGCGGCATGAGCACTCCCGTGAGCATCATCGCGACCACCGTGTACAGCGCGGAGGTCATCACCGTGTACTGAACGATCCCGAGCAGGTAGATGAGTATCGCGAACGGGACGCCGAAGCGGAGCGCCTCGAACACCTTCTTCTCGGTCGAGAGCTCGTCGTCGAAGAACTCGGAGAACTCCATCTCCTGGCTGCTGGCGTCGGAGATGGCGAGGTAGTGGACCGCGATCGAGATAGACACGACCAAGATTGCGGCCGGCACGAGCCCGGCGACGACGATGTCGAGGTACGGGACGCCGAGGTACGACGCCATCACGAACGCGGAGGCCCCCATCACGGGCGGGAGCACCTGTCCGGACGTGGAGGCGACCGCCTCGATGCCGGCGGCGCGGTGGCCCGCCATCCCGGCCTCCTGCATCGTCGGAATGGTGAACGAGCCCGTCATCGCCGCGTTGGCGGTGTACGAGCCGTTGATCGAACCGATGACCGCCGAGGAAAGCACGGCGGTCTGAGCGATCCCCGACTCGATGTACTTCGCGGCCACGATGGCGACCCGCAGGATGAGGTCGAACGCGCCGTACGCGAACAGCAGCCCGGCGTACAGCAGGAACGGCGCGATCCACGAGGCCGTGATCTGCGTGAGGCTCCCGTAGAAGCCGTACAGGTCGGTGACCGTCGCCTGTAGCAGCGTCGCCTGATTCATCCCCGCGTGCCCCAACACGCCCGGGACGAGGTTGCCGTACATCGCGTACCCGAACACGGCGAAGATGAGCCCGAGGAACACGTTCCCGAACTCGCGCCACGTGAGGTACATCAGCGAGATGATCACGAGGCGAGCGAGCATGTACTCGTGGTCGAGCGCGTACCCCTGCCGCTGGAGGTACACGTCTTGGAAGTTGACCGCGAAGAACGCCGACGCGGTCATCAGCGCCAGCGACGCGGGGATCAACACGGCGCCGTCGATCCAGTCGCCGTCCCCGATGGCGAGCCGCGTCTCGTTGAGCGCGTACACGGTCAGGATTCCGCCGACGAACGCGGTGGCGTACCGCACCTGCGAGATCGCTTGGGTCTGGGCCCAGTAGAGCACCCCGGCCCAGAACAGCAGCGCCGCCGCCGTGACCGTGACGTCGAGTCCCCGCAGCAGCCCGGATTCGGGTTCCGTCGAGGCCGTTTCCGTGCTCATTGGCGCCAGCGTCCGTTAGAGAGGATGTTCGTCTGCCCGGGCGTGGTTGATCGTGTCATAATTGGTGTCTGGAATGTCGGTTACGTGTTCGGTGATTTCAAATTACTGGTCGGGACGCCCCGAAGAGCGGGGAGGAAAGTCGGTTTACCGGCCGATCAGGCGCTGTCGCCTTCGGTCAGACTGTCGTCCCACGCGTCCTTGTCCTTGTAGTACTGCACGGCGCCGCGGTGGACCGGGATGTTCTCGCGGGCCGACCCGAGCATGTCCGCGGTGGATCCGAAGTCGTTGAACTGCTCTTCGCCCTCGTTGACCGTGTCGTTGTGCTCGTCGACGACGCGGCACAGCTCGTAGACGGCGTCCGGGTTCGCCTCGGGGTTGAACGTGTAGTTCACTTCGAGGTTCCAGTGGAACACCTCGTCGGTACCGATGTCGGCGTCCGCGATGGGCCACTCGTCGTAGCTGGTGGTGCCGGACCCGGCACCCGGGTACGACTCGGCGGACTCGCGGAGCGCGTCCGTCGGCTCGACGTAGTGGATGTCGATGCGGGAGGCGATCTCCTGAACGAACCCGGTGTACCGCACACCGGGCGTCCCGTACGCGATGCAGGCGTCGATGTTGCCCTCCTCCATCGCGCCGGGCGCGGAGTCGACGCCCATGTTCTGGATGTTCATCTGGTCGTAGATGTCGGCCGTCGGCTCCTGCGACCAGACGTCGAGCGTCGTCGCGCGCGTCGAGTACCCCGGCTCGGCGGGGTAGACGTTCGCGCCGGCGAGGTCGTCGAACGTCTCGATCCCCGTGCCGTCGCGGGCGATGATATAGATGCTGTACGGGAACGCGTAGAAGCCGTACTGCGGGATGCGCTCGACGCCCTGCTCCTCGAACGCGCCGGTGCCGTCGATCGCCTTCGACAGCGAGTTGTTGTCCGTGATCCCGGCGTTGAACTGGTTGTTCGCCATCCGGCGGATCGTCCCGATGTAGCCCGGGCTCTCGATCGTCGAGTAGCTCAGGGAGTCGCTCTCCTGGCTCACCGCGCGCTCGACCGCGAGACCGACGTCTTGGGTCCCGCCGGCCGACGTCCCCACGCGCAGCGAGAGGTCTTGGCTTCCGCCGTCGGAGCCGTCGGAGCCGTCGGAGCCGTCGGAGCCGTCGGAGCCGTCCGAGCCGTCCGAGCCATCGGAGCCATCGGAGCCGTCCGAGCCGTCTCCACCGTCGCCACCGCTACACCCGGCGAGTCCGGTGATTCCTACAGCGCCGGTGCCGTACAGGAACTTGCGTCGATTGATCGAGTTGTCTACCATGCTCAACCGTGATATTTCGGTCTACGGATAACAATGTATCTGTTTGTTTCAGTTTTAACGGGGAGAATACTCCTCGTCGTGACGCCCGTCGAACACGTAGCAAGCGCCGCCTCACTCGTCGAGGATCACCGTCACCGGGCGGTCGGCCGCGAGCAGCACCGACTGGGTCGTGCTCCCGAACAGCATCTTCCCGGTCGGGCTCCGGCGACGCCCGCTCATGGTGATGCCGTCGACGTCGAGCTCCGCGGCGACCTCGATGATCGTCTCGGCGGGGTCCCCGTGTTCGCGTCGCCGCGTCGTCTCGACCCCGGCCTCCGCCAGCCGGTCCTCGACGATGTCGACGCTCTCGGGGTAGTTCTCCTCGTTCCACACGTCCTCGGAGTCGACGCGGCCCCCCTCGCCGCTGACCTCGAACCCCTCGTAGACGTTGAGTATCACCGCCTCGACTTCGTCGGCGGCGTTCGGCAGCGACGCGACGGCGTCGGCCGCGGCCAGGACGTGCTCGGAGTCCCCGCCGACGGGAAGCAGTACGCGGTACATGTCGGCACCTAACCCAGCAGCGGGTAATAAAGCTGCCTGCCGGCGTCGTCGAACTGCGGTCGACCGGGGTCGGAAACGCGCTCTCTTAGCGCGTCACCGGCGCGTCGACGGTCCCGATCGACTCGACGACCGCGCGCACCTCGTCGCCGGGGTCGATGGGCGCCGCGCCGGGCGTTCCGGTGCTGAACAGGTCGCCCGGCTCCAGCGTCATCACGTCGGAGTGGAACGCGACGATCTCCGCCGGGGGGAACAGCATGTTTCGGATCTCGTTTTCGGCTCGCACCTCGCCGTTGACCTCGGTCCGCACCGAGAGGCCCTCGAGGTCGAGCGGACCCTCCGGCACCGCGAGCGCGGCGCCGGGGACGAGGAACGTGTCGTAGCTCTTCGCCCGCGTGAGGAAGCGGGGATTCCGCTGGAGCACGTCCTCGGCGGTCATGTCGATCACGGGGAGGAACCCAGCGATCACGTCGTCCACGTCGGCCTCGTCGACGTTCCGGCACGTCCGACCCATCACGACGGCCAGCTCCGCCTCGGCGGTCACTCGCTCGCTCTGCGACTCCGGCGGCAGCCGGATCGGACCGCCGGGCCCCGTCAGGACCGACGACGGCTTCATGAAGCTCGCCGGCTCCGTCGGGCGCTTCTCGTCGAGGTCGCCGGCGTGCTCCTCGTAGTTCAGGCCGATCCCCCACAGCTTCCCGAACGACGCCAAGGGCGCGCCGAACGACACGTCGTCCGCCGGGACGGGGTCGGCGGTCGCGTCACCGACGTCGCCGAGCGTCCCCGCGGCCGCCCGCGGGAGCGCCTCGCGGACGCTCCCTAGGTCGGGTTCGACGGCGCCGAGGGGGACGTACCCCTCCTCGTCGCCGAGCAGGGGGTCGCCGGTCGCCGTGCGTGCGAGGTACTTCATCGCGCGTTCGCCCCCGTCATCGCGCGTCCGCTCCGTTCATCGCTCACTCCTCGCGGTCCGTCCAGAAGTCGAACGAGCGCCCGGGCGCGAACACGTCGAGCCCGACGGCGCGCTCGTCGCCGGTGTTCTCCACTCTGTGAGCCTCGTTCGACTCCAAGAGCACGGAGTCGTTCTTCTGGAGGGTGACAGAGTCGTCCTCGGTGGCGACCGTGAGCTCGCCCTGTAAGCAGAGACACACCTGTTCGTTCTCGTGGTCGTGCATCGGCGAGCTGTGGCCCGGCGGCTTCTCGAACCACTCGAAGGAGAACCGGTCGCTGCCCGCCATCGACACGCGCCGCCAGCCCTCCTCGGGCTCGTACGTCTCGGCCTCGTCGAACGCGACCGGCTTCACAGGTTCGCTCCGGTCGAGCCGCCGTCGATCGGGAGCGCGGTGCCGTTGATGTATCCCGACTTCGGCGACGAGAGGAACGCGACCGTGTTGCCGAGCTCCATCGGGTCGCCGATGCGTTCCAGCGGGTTCCCCGCCCAGTCGTCGAGCCCCTCCTCGTAGGAGTCGTAGTCGCCGCGCTCCACGGCGGCCTCGACGAGGTCGCGGATCCGGCTCGTCTCGTGGGGGCCCGGCAGGACGGCGTTCGCGCGTACCTCCGGCGCGAACTCCTTGGAGAGCGTCTTCTCTAACCCGATGACGCCCATTCGGACGGAGTTCGACAACACGAGGCTGTCGATGGCCTCCTTCACGCTCCGGGAGGTGATGTTGACGATGGTGCCGCCGTCGCCCTCCGTGAGGTGGGGATACGACTCCCGCGCCAGCCGGACGACGCTCATCACGAGCAGGTCGTAGGCGTGCTGCCAGTCCTCGTCGTCCGTGTCGAGGAAGGAGCCCGACGGCGGACCGCCGGCGCTCGTCACGAGGTGGTCGATCGTGCCGAACTCGTCGACGGTCGTCTCCACGAGCGCCGCGACCTCGTCGGCGTCGGTCAGGTCGGCGGGCTGTGCGACGACCTCGCCGGTCGCGACCGCCTCGACCTCCTCTTTCGCGGCCGCCAGCCGCTCCTCGTCGCGGCCGTTGATGACGACGTTCGCGCCCTCTCGGGCCAGCGCCTTCGCCGATGCCTTACCGAGTCCGCTGGACGACGCCGTGACGAGGGCGGCGTTCCCGTCGATCTGTAGGTCCATGTCTCACCCATCCCCAGTGCGGCGTGAAAACGTTTCCCTACAGGCAAGGGGACGGGAGCCGGCCGTTCGCCCGTCGATCGTCAGTTCGCCCCGTCGTCGAACTCCGCCGTCCCGTCGTCGAAGCCGACCGTCTCGCGGCCCACCACTCTCGCCGCCTCGGGGAGGTCGTCGACGGCGGCGTCGGAGACGCGGAGCTCCCCGAGGTCCTGCGTGTTCCGGACCCAGACGATCCGGACGGTGTCTGGGTCGTACCCTCCCAGTGCCGCCAGCGCGGTGCGGAGCGCGAACTCGTCGTCGGGCGCCACCACGGGGAGCTTCGACTTCGCGAGCGACCCGCTGGTGAGCGCGTTCGCGTACGTCTTCTTCAAATCGAGCTCGTCGACCGCGCTCTGCCGAGTGAGGTCGGCGAGCCCGATCCCGTTGCCGTTCCCCTTCGTCGACTCCGTGAGCCCCCGCACGTAGATGAGGTCGACGTCGGGGGTCTCCGGGTCGGGCGCGTTGAGGACGCGGTAGCGGCCGATGACGTTCGTGTCCATCCCGGCGCCCGATATCTCCTTGCCGATCTCGTCGACGACGAGCAGATCGATGTCGTCGACCGGAAGCGTCGGCATCTCGTCGTAGGCACGCTCTAACAGCTCGGGTTCGCGGTCGAGGAACGACCCCGCGGGGACGGCCTCTAGGTGACCGATCTCCTCTCCGAAGTTCTCGACGAGCGCGATCCCGCCGACCAGCGGCGTCTCGCGCTCGATGACGTCGAGGGCGGCCGTCAGCGTCTCGACGTACCCCTCGGCGATCGCCGTCGAGTGGAACGACTTCGCGCCGCGCTGCTTGCCGAGCCCGACGACGGTCATCTTCGCGAGCCCGCTCTCGATCGGCCCGGTGAAGTTGGTGTGGGCCTTCACGCGGTTTATCACGAGGACGGCGTCGGCCGCGAGCGCCGCCTTCGAGAAGTACACCGGGAGGTCGGCGTCGCCGACGGAGACCGTCGCCAGCTCCTCGGCCGCCATGCGCGCGTCGATCGGGGCGCCGACGGTCTCCTCGGTGATCCCGAGCGCTTCGAGCACCTCGCGCTGTCCCTCGGCTGTCGCGCCGCCGTGACTGCCCATCGCGGGCACTACCAGGGGGTCGAGGCCGCGCTCGGCGACCCGGTCGACGACCGCCGCCGCGACCTCATCGATGCGGTCGATCCCGCGGCTCCCGACTCCCACGGCCACGGTCGCGCCCGCGGCGAGATCGTCGAGGCCGTCAGGGCCGCCGTCGTCGAGCGCGTCGACGGCCTCGCGCGCCGCCCCGACGGGGTCGTCGAGGCGGTCCGTCCGCGGCTCGTACCGCACCCGCGCGAACTCCGGGAGCGGCTGCGGGTCGATGAGCCCGTCGACGTCGGATCGGTCGGGGAACTCCATGTGGGGTCCCTCGCGGCGCCGGTACAAAAGCTGCGGGTGGCGGATCGATCGGACGGCGGCCCGAGAGAGGCTTGCCGATACAGCCGTCTACTTGTACCCGTGTGACACCGCTGCACGCATGCAGATAACCGAAGTCGAGTCGTTCCCGATCAAGCTGCCGCTGGAGTCGCCCGTCTCCTTCTCCAACCGGACGCTCACGTACCGGGACCACGCGATCACGTACGTGCGGACGGACACGGGTCACGAGGGGGTCGGCTACTCGCTGGGGTACGAGGGCGCCGGCCTCATCGCCGACGCGGTCGAGTCGCTGCTCGAACCGATACTCGTCGGCGAGGACCCCCGCGACACCGAGCGCCTGTGGCACGAGATGTACGAGGGGAACGTCCAGATCGGTCGGACCGGCCTCTTCTTGCGCGCCATCTCGACGGTCGACATCGCGCTCTGGGACGTGAAGGCGAAGGCGGCCGACATGCCGCTCCACAAGCTGCTCGGCGGGCACTCCGAGTCGGTGCCGTCGTACGCCAGCGGCGGCTACTACCGCGACGACAAGGGCCACGAGGCGCTCCGCGGCGAGATGCGGCGCTACCTCGACGAGGGCCACGACGTCGTGAAGATGAAGGTCGGGCGCCTGTCGGCCGCGGAGGAGGCCGAGCGCGTCGCCGCCGTTCGCGACGAGATCGGCGACGACCGCACCCTCCTCCTCGATGCCAACGGCGTCTGGTCGTCCAGCACGGAGGCGCTCCGCAACTGCCGGGCGTTCGAGCCGTACGACCCGTACTTCATCGAGGAGCCCGTGATGATCGACCGCGTCGACACGATGGCCGAGGTGAACGACGGGATCGACTACCCCGTCGCCACCGGCGAGTTAGAGGGAACGCGACACAACTTCGCCCGGCTCGCCGACACGGGCGCGGCGACGATCCTCCAGCCCGACGTCACCGTCTGTGGCGGGGTGACGGAGTGGCTGAAGATCGCGAACCACGCCTCGGCGTACGACATCCCCATCGCCCCCCACTACAACTGGAACATCCACGCCTCCCTGCTCGGCGCCATCGAGAACGGCCTCTGGGTGGAGTACTTCTACCGAGACATGGACGTGAAGGCGTTCGACGACGTCGTCGCCGACCCCGTGAAACCCGGGGACGACGGCAGTATCGATCTCCCGGATCGCCCCGGCCACGGCGTCCCGCTCGACAAGGACGCGCTCGCGAAGTTCGCTGACGACTAACCCTTATAAATACACACCAATCCACAGCACCACACATGAGAGATTACTCAGATCAGATCGACACCCGAGACCCGGACCGAGACGTGCAGATAACCGGTCTCGACGCCTGCGTCGTCGAGGGGAACTTCGAGTGGAACCTGATCAAAGTCGAGACCGACGCCGGCGTCACCGGCATCGGCGAGGCGTACCGGGGCGGCGGCGTCCCGGAGCTCGTCGAGTACACGAACCGATTCCTCGTCGGCGAGAACCCGCTCGACGTCGAGCGACTCGTCCGCTATATCTTCCAGGAGATGTCGGGCCACGGCGGCACGACCGGCAAGGTCGTCACCGCGGCCTCGGGGATCGAGATCGCGCTCCTCGACGCCGCCGGGAAGATCCTCGGACTCCCCGTCTACCAGCTGCTCGGCTCGAAGTACCGCGACGAGGTCCGGCTCTACTGCGACTGCCACGCCGGCGAGGCGTACGCGGTGGAGGACGGCGCGACCGACTACGCCGAGGCCGAGGCGTACACGCCCGCGGCGTACGCCGCCGAGGCCGCCCGCGTCACCGACATGGGCTTTTCCGCGCTGAAGTTCGACCTCGACCTCCCGGCCGACAACGAGAACGACCCGTACAACGGGCGCCTGACGAACGCGGCGATCCGGGAGAAGCGCGAGATCGTCGCGGCCGTGCGCGAGGAGATCGGCTACGACGTCGACCTCGCGTTCGACTGCCACTGGGACTACTCCGTCGAGAGCGCGAAGCGGCTCGCCCACGAGCTGGAGGAGTTCGACCTGATGTGGCTGGAGGACCTTATCCCGCCGGAGAACATGGACGCCCAAAAGGAGGTGACGAAGGCGACGCGGACGCCGGTCGCGACCGGCGAGAACCGCTTCCGCGTGTTCGAGCTGTCGGACCTCATCTACGAGCACGGCGTCGACATCGTCACGCCCGACCCGGCGACGGTCGGCGGCCTCACGGAGACGATGCGGATCGCCGACCGCGCCGAGGAGAACTACATGCCGGTGTCCCCGCACAACGTCTGTAGCCCGGTGGGAACGATGGCGTGCGTCCACCTCGGCGCGGCCACGCCCAACTTCGACCTGCTGGAGTACCACGCGCTGGAGGTCGACTGGTGGGACGACCTGCTGGCGCGCGACGAGCCCCTGATCGAGGACGGGCGCATCGCGGTGCCGGAGACCCCGGGACTCGGGATCGAACTCGACACCGACGTCGTCGAGGAGCACCTTCTCGACGGGACGACCGGGTTCTGAGGCGGGGACGCGGCTCCGCGTCGATGCCCGGTTTCGGGGCCGGCCGCGCCGCCGAATTTCGACCGCTCGGCCGTCGAGCGTACACTTATTTATCCGTGGGATCGCTACTGATCGTATGCTCGATTACTTCGACATGGAGTCGACCCTGTCCGAGGAGGAGCGCCTGCTCGTCGACTCCGCCCGGTCGTTCATCGACGGCGAAGTCGACGACATGGGCGAACACTGGATCGACGGCACGTTCCCGACGGAGCTCATCCCGAAGATGGGCGAGATGGGATTCTACGCGCCGAACCTCGACGGGTACGGTCTGCCCGGCGTCAGCGAGACGGCGTACGGCCTGCTGATGCGCGAGCTTGAGGCGTGCGACTCCGGGCTCCGCTCGATGGCGAGCGTGCAGGGCGCGCTGGTGATGTACCCGATCCACGCGTTCGGCAGCGACGCGCAGAAGGAGGAGTGGCTGCCGAAGCTCGGCACCGGCGAGGCGGTCGGCTGCTTCGGGCTCACCGAGCCGGAGCACGGGTCGAACCCCTCTGCGATGGAGACGCGCGCCGAGGCCGACGGTGACGGCTACGTCTTGAACGGCTCCAAGACGTGGATCACGAACTCCCCCATCGCCGACGTCGCCGTCGTCTGGGCGAAAGACCACACCGAGGACGGCACCCCCGTCCGCGGGTTCCTCGTCGAGACCGACCGCGACGGCGTCACCACCAACAAGATCGACGAGAAGCTCAGCCTGCGCGCGTCGATCACGGGCGAGATCAGCTTACAGGACGTCCGCGTTCCCTCCGAGAACCGCCTCCCCGACGTCGAGGGGATGAAGGGGCCGCTGTCGTGTCTGACCCAGGCTCGCTACGGTATCGCGTGGGGCGCGATCGGCGCCGCGCGGGACTGCTTCGAGGTCGCCCGGAAGTACGCCACAGACCGCGAGCAGTTCGGCAAGCCGATCGGCGGTTTCCAGATGCAACAGCGGAAGCTCGCGGAGATGGCGACGCAGATCACGCTCGCGCAGCTGCTCGCCCACCGGCTCGCGGACCTCAAGGAGGCGGGCGAGATGCGGCCGCAGCACGTCTCGATGGCCAAACGCAACAACGTCCGCACCGCCCGCGACCAGTCGCGGATCGCCCGCGAGATGCTCGGCGGCAACGGGATCACGGCCGACTACTCCCCGATGCGCCACATGGCGAACATGGAGACCGTCTACACCTACGAGGGTACCCACGACATCCACACGCTGATCCTCGGCGAGGACCTCACCGGGCTGCAGGCGTACCAGTAGCTCGGCTCTCTCCCCTCCTCCGACATCGCCTTTTCAGGCGACCTGACTCCGCAGCCCCTCGTACTCGCCGGTCTCGGCGACCCGTTCGAGGTTCTCGACGAGGACGTCGGCGCGCCGGTCCCAGTACTTCGTCGTGTGGCCCGCGACGTGGGGCGTCAGGAAGACGTTCTCGAACCCCCACAGGTCGTGGTCGCTCGGGAGCGGCTCGGGGTCCGTGACGTCGAGCGCGGCGCCGTGGAGCGCGTTCGACCGGAGCGCGTCCACCAGCGCGGGCGTGTCGATGACGCCGCCGCGCGCGACGTTGACGACGATCGCGTCGGTCGGCAGCGCGTCGAGTTCGGCCTCGCCGATCAGCCCTTCGGTCGTCTCCGTCAGGGGGCACGCGAGGACGAGCACGTCCGTTCCCGGTAGGGCGTCCGGGAGGTCGTCGTAGCCGATCACGTCGTCGGTCGGGCCGCCCTTCGCGACGGTGTGGCGGACCCCGATCGCGTCGACATCGAACCCCGCGAACCGCTCGACGACCGTCTCGCCGATAGAGCCGAGTCCGACGACCGTGACGGTGCTGCCGGCGAGCTCGGTGAACGACTGGAAGCGGCGCCACTCTCGACGTCGCTGGCGACGGCGCCCCTCGTCGAGCCGCCGCGCGAACGTCAGTACCCAGCCGAGCACGTGCTCGGCGATGTTCGGGCCGTGGACGCCGGAGGCGTTCGTCACCGCGACGCCGCGCTCGGCGAGCGCCTCCAGCGGGAGGTGGTCGACGCCGGCGGCGTTACACGCGAACAGCCGCAGGTTCTCCGCGGCTTCGACCTCCTCGGCGTCGATGCCCTTCCCGGCCACGACCGTCGCCTCCCGCAGGTAGCGCTCGTGCTCGTCGGGCGTCGCCGCGAGGCGAACCTCGCGGTCGGGGAGGCGTCGGCCGAGTAGCGCCGCGTAGTCGGCCGCCGGGATACCGTGCGCGTCGTGGTCGAGCACCGCGACGTCGATGGTGGACATGGTCCACGCGTCGCGGTCGGTCGACAAAGTTCTCGTGGTGTCGGTCGTCGTCGTCGCGCGGCCGCGGTCGGAGGGTCGACGGGCGGGATTCCCTCCGAGCGCTACCCCCCCATCCGGATCGGCGGCGACGCGCTCATCAGGAGGAGGCAGACGATCCCGACGCCCGCGCCGAGGATCCCGGTGCCGACGCCGACCGCGCGAACCGCCGTCTCGAATCCGAGCGGGCGGGTCGCGACCGCGACGGCGACTCCCATGACCACCGGGGTCGCCGTCGCCGCCGCGCGCCCGCTCCCCTCGCCGAGGCTGACGAGTCCGCCGCGCAGGTCCGCGGGCGGGAGCGTCGTGATGACGCTCCGGTAGATCGAGAGCACGAGGCCGAACCCGATCCCCATGAACACGACGCCGACGGCGGCGACCGCGAGCGACGGGGCGAGGAACGCTACCGCGAGGCCGGCGCCAATCGACAGGTTCGTGGCCACGAGCGGGTAGAGCCGGTCGTCGAAGACGTCTGCGACCCGGCCGGCCTGCGTCGCCGCGAGGGCGTACGTGAGGCTCGCGATCGCCGCGAGAACTCCCGCCTCCGCCGGGGTGTAGCCGAGCACGTCGACGACGAGGATCGAGTTGTACGTGAGGAAGCCGAACCACGCGACGTTCGCGCTCCCCCGCGCGACGACCATGGCCCACGCCCGGCGATGCGCGACGAGCGCGCGCATGTCGCCGAGCTGTTCTCGGACCCCCGCACCCGATCCCGCCTCCGACCCCTCGTCGGAAACCTCGTCGAGCGGCTCCTCGAAGTAGACGTAGACGATCGCGGCGATCGGGAACGCGACGGCGTACAGCAGGAACGGGTACTGCCACGCCATTCCGACGAGCACCCCCGCGGCCAGCGGGAACGCCGTCTGCGAGAGCCCCGAGCCGGTAAATCGGAGGCCCTGTGCGGTGGCCTCCTTCGTCCCCGCGTACAGGTCGCCGAGGCTGGTGATGATGATCGGCGTGAGCGCGGCGAAGCCGATTCCCTGGAGCGCGCGCAGGGCGAGCGCCGCGGCGAAGGTGGAGACGAACGCGATGGCGGTGCCGGTGAGCCCGAACCAGAGCAGCCCGAAGATCAGCACCGGTCGCCGCCCGTACCGGTCCGAGACGACGCCCGCGATCGGAATGACGACGATCGACGGTGCGGTGAACGCCGACATCATGAGCCCGATGTTCGCCGTCGACGCGCCCAGCGGCTCGACGAGCGAGCCGAGCACCGGCGAGAGGAGCGCGGTGCCGAGCGGCGGGAGCACGTTGATGAGCAGGAGTAGCTGGAAGGGTCGCTCCCGGACGATCCCCGAGTCGGCTCCCGCGATCGACGAGGGCGATACCACGCCTGTCCGCAGGCGACTGCCCGAATTAAAGCTATCTGAATCAAGGACAGAGTTCCGATCTTTGGGCGGGCGTAAATCTAACACTCCACGTCACAATCGACTGGCGTGTACTGCTGAGGAATACGGTATGTCGGTCGAGGTACGGTCTGAGGCGTGGACGAGTCAGGAGTGTCCGAACTGCGGTTCGACGGAGGACACGACGCGCCACCGCGACACGCTGACGTGTCCGTGTGGCTTCGAGGGGCACGCTGACCTCACAGCGTCGGAGACGTTCCTTCGGCGGCAGACGACGGTAACACGGTCGATGGCACGGCCTGTATGCCTCAAGTGGGACGATCATCGTTGGTCAGAGTCACCACGCTCAGTTCCCAACGAGGAGCATACGAACCCGCAAGTTGCCTCCGTGGGTCGGTAACCGATACCCCCAGCGCGAGGAAACCTCGCTGTTTACCGCGAGGAGGATGTCATGCGTTGTGGCAGTCCGTCACGAATCGGTGCGGTCGCGCGTCGACCGGCGAGAGACCGGACCCGATCAGACCGTCTCCATCTCTCGTTCGAGCTCGCGGAGCCGCTCGATGCGGCTCTCGGTCGGCGGGTGCGTCGAGGCGATCTTGCCGACGAACCCCGACTTGATCGGGATGATGAAGAAGGCGTTCATCTCCGCCTCCTCGCGCAGGTCCTCCTCCGGTACGCGGTCCATCCGCCCGTCGATCGTCATCAGCGCGGACGCGAGCGCGCCGGGCTTGCCCGTGATCAGCGCGGCGCCGCGGTCGGCGGAGTACTCGCGGTACCGCGAGAGCGCCCGGATCAGCAGGAACGAGACGATCCAGACGAGGATCGACACGACGATCGCGACGATGACGGGTGCGCCTTGGCGGTTGTCACCGCTGAACAGCCACCCCCACCGCACGATGAAGAACGCGATAGTCGAGAGGAACGAGGCGATGGTCATCACCATCACGTCGCGGTTCTTCACGTGCGCGAGCTCGTGGGCGAGCACGCCGTCGAGCTCGTCCTCGTCGAGCGACCGGAGCAGCCCGGTCGTCACCGCGACGGTCGCGTTCTTCTTGTTTCGGCCGGTCGCGAACGCGTTCGGAACCTGCGTGTCGGCGACGGCCACTGCCGGCTTCGGCAGGTCGGCCTGCTGGCTCAGGCGCTCGATCCGTCGGTGAAGGTCCGGGTACTCGTCGGGGCTCACCTCGCGGGCACCCATGCTCCGCAGCGCGAGCTTGTCGCTGAAGAAGTACTGCGCGAACGAGAACGCGCCGAACATCGCGAGCGTGAAGAGGATCCCGACGTTGAACACCTCGATCAGGACGCCGATGAACACGACGTAGAGGGCGAAGAGCAGCAACATCGTGAACCCCATCCGTCCACGGAGTCCCCAGTCTGTCTTCCATTCCATACCCGCGAATTACCGCTCGGTGCGTTAAAGCCTGCCGGAGCGGCGAACGGCCAGAGTCGCCCGACTGCGACGGTGCGCTTTTCCCCCGCCACGGCGACCTGAACGCATGGAGAGAGTCCTCGTCACCGGCGGCCGCGGCGCCTCCGGGCGCTGGGTCGTCGACCGGCTTGCGGGCGACTACGAGGTCGTCGTCGTCGACTACGATCACCCGGGTCTCGACGTCGATCCGGCCCCGGGCGTCTCGTTCCGCGCGGCCGACCTCGCCGACCGCGGCGAGGCGCTCGACGTCGTCCACGGGGTCGACCCCGACGCCGTCGTCCACTGGGCGGCGATCCCGGTTGCGGGCACCCACCCCGACGGGCGCGTGTTCGAGACGAACGTCAACGCCGCGAAGAACGTCCTCGACGCCGCCGGCCGCGCGGACGCCCGGATCGTGCAGGCGTCGAGCGACGGCGCGTACGGCTTCTTCTTCGCCGAGCCGACTCCCCTGCCGGACGAGCTCCCGATCACCGAGGAGCACCCGCTCCGGCCGGAGGACCCGTACGGGCTCTCGAAGGTGACCGCCGAGGCGACCGCGGGGGCGGTCGCGCGCCGCGAGGACGTCCCCGCCGTGTCGGTCCGCCCCTCGTGGATCCAGTACCCCGGCGCGTACGCCTGCCGGAGCGACGAGTACGTCGACGATCTGGCTGCCGGTGCCGGCAACTTCTGGTCGTACGTCGACGCCCGCGACGTCGCCGACCTCGTCGCCGTCGCCCTCGCGGGGACGGCGGGGACCGATCCGGTCGTGCCCCCCGGCACCCACGAGGCCGTCAACTGCGTCGCGGCCGACAACGCGCTCGGTCGCCCCCTGCTCGACCTCCTGCGCGAGTCGTACGGGGCGGTCCCTGACGACTGCACGGTCGACCCGAGCGCAGTCGCCGAGGGAGACGACCGAGGGGCTTACGCGGTCGAGAAGGCGAAGCGGCTGTTCGGATGGGAACCGAGCCGGTCGTGGCGCGAGGCGGCAGACGAGGACGTCGCGGAGCCAAGGCTGTTCGAGGGCTAGATCGCGAGGGGGGCTCGTCGTTCGCGAGGGGGGCTCGTTGTGTATCTTACTGCGGTGGCGCGCGCCTCCGAGCGCCCTGCGGGCGCGAGGTGCGCGTGCGAGGGACGCCGCGAGCGGAGCGAGCGGCGAGGTTGGGGAGGTGTGAGGTGCTGTGCGGTTACGGTCGGGTGGGGCTTTGAAGCTGTTCCCCGCCGATCCGTTACCACCCATTTATTAGCGCTCGACCGGAACGCCGAAAATATCCACCGCGCCGGCAACGGGGCACACGCGATCTCGATCGCTGACGATGGCCGCTCTACATTCCGGATGAACCCTCGCTCCGACCGCTTAACACCCATACCGCGGCCACCCGGCGTATGCCAGAACGACTCCGCGTGTTCGCCGGCGACTGTCGAGTGACCGAACGCGGCGACCGCTCCCGAACCCACCGGGGGCGGGTCGTCGTCCTCATAAAACCCGACGATACCACCCTCGTCCACGACGCCGACGGCTACCAGCCGGTCGCGTGGCTCACCCGCCCCGACTCGGTCGTCGTCGAGGGCGACGGCGACGGCTTCTCCGTCACCGCTCGCGACGGCACCCGGCGCCTCCGCGTCGTCGCCGAGGAGGCGACCGCCGGCCGCGCGCTGCCGGTCACGGAGGCCGGAATCCCGGTCGGTACCTGCCCGGAAGACGGGGGGCCGCTCGTGCGCTCGCGGGGCGACGTGGTCTGTCTCGACTGCGAGGAGCGGTGGGGCCTTCCCGCGGGCGCGAGCGTCACCGACGGGACCTGTGACGACTGCGGACTCCCGAAGGTGCGAATCGAGCGCGGCGAGCCGTTCCACCTCTGCCTCGACCCCGCGTGCGACCCGATGGAGGACGCCGTCAGCGACCGGTTCGACCGCGCTTGGGAGTGTCCCGACTGTGACGGCGAACTCCTCGTGAAGTCCGCGCCGGGCCGCGTCTACCTCGGCTGCGGGCGCTCCCCCGACTGCGAGACGACGTTCTCGATCCCTTCGGGGGTCGTCGTCGACGAGTGCGACTGCGGTCTCCCGGTCTTCGAGACGGCGACCGGCCGCGACTGCCTCGACGGGACCTGCGAGTACACGGGACACGCCGCGGGCGAGTGAGAATAGCGCGCTGAGACCGACGGAAGCCGCCTACTCCGCGAGCTGCTCGCGCCCCGGCGCGATGAGCCGGTCGAGGTACTCCGACAGCGCGCCCTTCGCGTCGGCGGGGTGGAGCTCGCCGGACTCGATATCGGCCTCCAGCGTGCCGTACGCGTCATACGTTAAGTCGCCGCCGTACTCCGCCGGCCGCTCGACGCGGACCGTCTCGAACCGCGGGAAGACGTGGTACTCGAACACCTGCAGAACGGGGTTCTCCCGCGACTCGCCGTCGTCGGTCGGTTCGGGGTCGGCGGTCGGCGGACAGTAGGCGTCGTTCACCTTCGACTCGATGTCGTCGCGGGAGTCCTCCATCGAGATGGTGACGCCCTCGCTAGAGGACATCTTCCCGCGCCCGGTGCCGAGGTCGGCGATGAGCGGCGTGTGGAGGCTCGTCGGCGGCTCGCGGTCGATGCTCGGGAGCACGTCGCGCGCGAGCATGTGGACCTTGCGTTGCTCCATCCCGCCGACCGCCAGATCGACGCCGAGGTACGGGATGTCGAGCGCCTGCATCAGGGGGTACACCGCCTGCGACACCTTCACGGAGTCGCCGGAGGTGATCTCGGCCATCGCGCGCTCGGCCCGCGCGAGCGTCGTCTCCAGTTCGAGGGCGTGCAGATCGAGCGTGTAGTCGTCGTCGAGCTGGAAGTCGGAGCCGAGCACGAACTGCGTGTTCGACTCGTCGAGTCCGTACGCGATGAACTGGTCGCGCATGCGCTCCGCGGTGTGGCGGATATCCTCGAACGACCCCTTGTCGTTGAGGTAGGCGTGTACGTCGGCGAGCAGCACCGTCACCTCGAACCCGGCCTCTTGGAGGTCGATGAGCTTGTTCGCGGTGAGCATGTGTCCGATGTGGAGGACGCCCGAGGGCTCGTAGCCGACGTACGCCCGCTTTCCGTCGGGGTCGTCGGCCAGCGCCTCGATCTCCTCCTCGGTGACCACCTCGGCCGCGTTCCGGGTGATCCGCTCGTAGGCGTCCATACACTCGACTGTGCGGTTGTCGGTCATATGACTTCTGGATGCGTGCGGACGGGTGGCGAGGGGAGAGCGTCTCGGTGGAGCCGCCGTTGGCCCTACTCTTCGGTCTCCGGTAACGTCCGCCCCGCCCGGTGCTCCGAGATGATCTGATCGAGGTGCTCCTGTTTCTCCGCCTTCCGCCGCCGTTCGGCCCGACGCTCCCAGTCGTCGAGGGCGACCTCCAGTTCCTCTTCGCTCGCGACCGCCAGTTCGTCGACCTCGCGCACGGGGACCGCGCTGGCCGGGACGACCGGCACGTCGTGGTCGAAGAGGACCTGATCGGCGACGTCCGAGAGGTTCCCGTCGCGGATCACCGCCCGCGGGTCCGTCTCGGCCAGACGCTCGGCGGTCCGGCGGCCGGCCCCGGATGCGTCCCGGAGGTAGACCACGTCGCCGGCGACCAGCCCGTACGCCTCGTCGGCGGCCGCCAGCGCGTCGAGCGTGAACTGCTCGACGACTTTCACGCTGGCGAGCCCCTGCTCTGCGGCCACGTTGTCGAAGTTGGAGTGGTCGAGCCGCCACAGTTCTTTGAGCGTCTCCACTTTCCCCTCCAGCTCCGCGACTGCCTCTCGCGCCTCGTCGCGCTCGCGCTCCAGCCGGTCCGTCTCGCGTTCGAGCCGGGAGACTGCCCGCCGGGAGCGTGCCTCGATGCGCTCTTCCCGTTTCGCCTCCTCTAACTCTCCTTCCAGTTCCGCGATCCGCTCGTCGCGCTCGGCGAGGTCGGTCTCCAGCGACTCCGCGTGCGACTCCAGCCGCTCGACGCGCTCGCGGAGCCGCCGGATCGTCTCCTCCTCCTCGGTGCGCTCGGGTTCGGTGGGGTCCGTCTCGCCCGCGTCGCCGTCGCCACTCCCGCCGTCGCCACCGGTTCCCTCGTCCTCGCTGAGGTCCGCGATGACGGACTCGACGGACCCGCCGCCGGCGACGACGCCCGCGATCACCGCCTCGCGGTCGAGGCGCGGCGGGGTCTTCGCCGCGATGCGCTCGAACTGGTCCTCGTGGTCGTCGTAGGCGTACAGCGCGGCCGCCAGCGCGTCGCGCTCGTGGTCGTTGTCGTAGCCCGCCTCCCGGGTCCGGTGGAGCTTCTCGTCGACGGGGAGGTCAGTGGTCGGGCGCCACCCGGCGGCGTCGAACGAGCGCCGGAACTTCTCGACGGTCTCCGGCATCGGCTCCACGTCGGCGGCGACGATGATCGGGCGACCCTGCTCGATGGTCCACTCGGTCACGTCCGCGGTGTCAGAGGTCCGCGAGGAGTACAGCGCGTGGACGGTGCCGTCGAGCCCGACGACCGCCGCGGCCGTGGTTGTCCCCGGGTCGATCCCGACGATCACCCGGTCGCGCCGCTTTACGAGCGGCTCGTACTCGATGCCGTCGCGGCGCTCGCGCTCGACTTCGACGCGCACGTCGCCGGCCCGCGAGTTCGACACCGGAATCTCCTCCGGGCGCGCCTCGACGGTGAACGTCGCGTTCGCGTAGCCGCCGTACTTTTCGGTCACGTCTCGCTCGAAGTCGAGGTTCGTCTCCTTGAGCTTCGACTGGACCTGTCGCGTCCGTTTCCGGACGTTCCCGTGAATCCGCCGGGTGTATCGGTCCTGGCTCCAACCGCCCTTCCCGGTCGAGCGCCCCCGGGACACCTTCACCCGCGTCTCGTCGGTGAACGCGGTGACCTCGTGGCCGACGTTGGCCGCGGCCAGCCGAGCGGACGCCTCCGCCTCCTTCATGGGCTTTTTCCCGTACGGGATCCCGTGGCGGGAGGCGACCCGCGAGAGCGGCTCCGGCCGCTCCGCGCCGGTCACCTGCACGAGCCGAGTGCCGTCGGGGAGCGACCGGAGAAAGCCGACGAGGTCGTTTTTGTCCGCCGCCAGTTCGTAGGCGTTGTCGGTGGCGACGTAGAGGGGTTCGCGGTCGTCGATCAGCCGGCAGAGCTTCCGAAACGACACCACGTCGCGGGTGATCCGCGCCATCGGACCGTCGGCGTCGGGCGCGTCCGGGTCGTCCTCGTCGACGGGGTCCAAGACGACGAGGGCGTAGGAGGGGTCGTCGCCGCGGACGTCGCCGCTGTGCACGTCGACGCCGAACACCGGCCGGTCGCGGGCGCGGATGGTCCGGGTTGTCACGGGTTCACGTAGGCCGCTCGCGCCTATATACCCCACGCCGGGTGTGACGGTTTCGGCGTGGGATCCGACTCGGTCGCTCTGTGGAACCCGACTCTTCGAACGTGAGGGCGCTCGAAACGGCAGGCCGATGCGATATTTAAGACGCGACGACTGCAGCGATAATAGCTTCTAAAAACCGATGCGGTGGCGCGTGCCCGTGAGCGGCCAGAATGAGCCGCGAGCGGCGCGTGCTCCGGTGACGAGGCTGGGGAGGTGTGAGGTGCGGTGGCGGTGCCGCGTGGGTGGAACTCGAAGGGGCAGTCGCGCTCGGCGAACCCCGGCGACGCAAGGACCGAGGACCACAGCGAGCTGTGGGAGCCGACCGCGGCTGGGGCCTTAGAGCTGTTCACCGCAGCGCCGGCGTTCGGTTATAAATATCCGACTCAGTACAGGTCCTCGAGCTCCGACTCGACGTGCGTGTGCTCGTCGGCCGGGAACTCGCCGGTCTCGACGGCCTCGCGGTACGACGCGACCGCGTCGAGCATCTCGCCGCGCACGTCGCCGAACTGCCGGGAGAACGGCGGCGACCACTCGCCGAGGCCGACCGCGTCGTTGACCACGAGCACCTGCCCGTCGCAGTCGGGGCCCGCGCCGATGCCGATCGTCGGGATGTCGAGCGCCTCGGTCACCGCTCCCGCGAGGTTCGCCGGGACGTGCTCCAGCACGAGCGCGAACGCGCCGGCCTCGGCGTGCGCCCCCGCGAGCTCGAGTATCTCCTCCGCGGCGTCCTGATCGGTCCCCTGTCGCGTGTACCCGCCCAGTCGATTGACGTGCTGGGGAGTCAGGCCGAGGTGCGCCATCACCGGGATTCCGACCTCGGTCATGCGCCGGGTCATCTCGACCGTGTGGGGGCCGCTCTCGATCTTCACCGCGTCGGCGTCGGCCTCCTTTAACAGTCGTCCGGCGTTGCGCACGGACTCGGCCGCTTCGACGCCGAACGAGAGGAACGGCATGTCGGCGACGACGAGGGCGTCGTCGGTCGCGCGAGCGACCGCCGCGGTCCGGCTCGCGACCTCGTCGAGCGTCACGGGGAGCGTGGAGTCGTAGCCCAAGGCGGTGTTGCCCATGCTGTCGCCGACGAGGACGACGTCGATACCGGCCTCGTCGACGACCGCCGCGGTGGGGGCATCGTACGCGGTCAGCATCGTGATCGGCGCCTCGCGGTCCCGGAGTCCCCGCGTCGTGGTCATACCCGGACTCACCCCCGCGACCGGTTAAAATCGCCGGGATCCGGAAGCGCGCGGTCAGGCCTCCGGCGGCGCCGCTGCCCGAGAGCGCGCCGCCCCGCGACCGCCATCGATTTGCCCCTCGGCGCCCGAGACGAGATCGTGCAACCTGTCGAGCGGGCCGAGTTCGAGGGGATCGACTACGGCTGGGTGATGCAGACGACGTTCGTGCTCACGATCCTTATCGGCGCGCCGGTCGTCGCGGTCCTCTCCGCGTTCGTCACCCTCGACTCGTGGGGCGCCCGCGCCGCCTTCGCGGTCCGCGTCGGCGCGCCGATCTGGTTTACCACCGCCGTCGCCGTCGCGCTCTACGCCCGCCGGACCGACGCCGGGGACGGGGGCGTCGAGAGCGCCGGGGCCGAGGAGGCCGGAGGAGACGCCCCCGACGACACCGAGAACGAGGGAACGAGAGAGGACGACCACGACGACATCGAGGGCGACGAGAACGACGACACCGGGAGCGAGGCTCCCGAGGCGACGACCGGACGGGAGGACGATCGCGCGTCACGGTCGACCGGGCCGTCAAAGGACTGACCCCTCGCCGTGGCTTCGGGTCCGTCGCCGCGGCTCCGAATCGCTCTCCCGCGATCTTCCTTTTAAACGACCGTGCGGCTCGGTTCGCCGGTCAGATCAGGTCCGCCACCCACGCGAACGCGACGCCAGCGCGCTCCGCCGCCGCCTCGTCGCGCGGCGAGTCGCCGACGAAGAGCGCGTCCTCGGGCGCCGCGCCGAGCCGATCGACCGCCGCGAGCAGCGACTCCGGCTCCGGCTTGTGTGACCCGACGGTGTCGCGCCCGACGATCGCGTCCGTGTCGAGCGCGTCGCCGAGGCCGTGGGCCTCGACGGCGATCCGGCACGCCTCCTCGCAGTTGAGCGAGCAGACGCCGGCCGGCGGCGTGCGCCCCCGATCGTCGGCCCCCTCGACCAGCCGCGCTCCGAGCGGGAGCAGCGTCGAGTCGCGCGCGCCGGCCCGCTCGTGGAGCGCGATCGCCCCTTCGACCGGATCGCCGATCCCGTACTCGTCGGCCGCCTCCAGCAGGCCCCAGAGCTCCTTGGTCGGCGGCTTGATCGCGTGCTTGGCGTACACGTCGAGCACGGACGACGCCACCGTCCCCCAGTCGACCGCGAGCTCGACGAGAGTCCCGTCGAGGTCGTAGACGACGGCGTCGTAGCCCGCGAGGCCGGGAACGGCGCCGTCGGCGCTCGAGGCGGCGCCGTCGGATCCGGTATCGCCCGTCATTTCCCCAACACCCCCCGCGCGATGATCGTCTTCTGAATCTCCGTGGTCCCCTCGTAGATCTCCGTGATCTTCGCGTCGCGGTAGAGCCGCTCGACGTCGAAGTCGGTCGTGTAGCCGTAGCCGCCGTGGATCTGGACGGCCTCGTTGGTCACCGACATCGCCGCCTCGCTGGCGCGGTACTTCGCCTTCGAGGCCGCGACGCGGTTGTCCTCGCCCGCCTCGGCCTGTCGGCACGCCTCGCGAACCAACAGGCGGGCCGCGGAGACGTCCGTCGCCATCTCCGCGAACTTGTGGCGGATCGTCTGGATCTCGGCGATCGGCTCGCCGAACTGCTCGCGCTCGGCGGCGTACGCCGTCGCCTCGTCGAGCGCGGCCCGCGCGACCCCGACCGCCTGCGCCGCGATCCCGATCCGGCCGCCGGTCAGGGTCCGGAACGCCGCCGAGAGCCCCTTCCCTTCCTGGGTGAGCCGGTTCTCGGCCGGAACCCGGCAGTCGCCGAAGCTGATCCCGGTCGTGTCGGAGGCGCGGAGACCGAGCTTCTCCTCCTTCTTCCCGACCTCGAATCCCTCGGCGTCTGCGGGTACGAGGAACTGGGTGATCGACCCCGTATCGTCGCCATCGGCGTTCTCGCCGTCCGGGTCGACCGCCTTCGCGAAGACGATCGCCACGCCGCCCCGCGTCCCGTTCGTGATCCACTGCTTCTCGCCGTTCAGGACGTACTCGTCGGTCTCGGGGTCGTACTCGGCCGTCGTCGACATCTCCGCCGGGTTCGACCCCGCGTGCGGCTCGGAGAGACAGAACATCCCGACCGGGCGCCCCGCGGCCGCCATCTCCGGGAGCCAGCGCTCGCGTTGGGCCTCGCTCCCGAACTCCGCGATACACGACGTGGCGAGGCAGTGGACGGACAGCGCGGTCGCGACCGCGAGGTGGCCGTACGCCAGCTCCTCGTTGACGACGGCGTACGTCGTCTCGCCGGCGTCGAAGCCGCCGTACGCCTCTGGGACCGTCAGTCCGGTCAGCCCGAGCTCCGCGAGCCCGTCCCAGGCGTCCTCCGGAAATGACTCGGCCTCGTCGGCCTCGCCGGCTCCGGGTCGGAGCTCCTCGACCGCGAACTCCCGGACGAGCTCCCGGATCGCCTCCTGTTCGTCGGTGAGCGACGAGCCGACGCGTGCGCCAGTCATGGATTCGGTTTCGATCTCACACGGAAAAAGGTGAGCGATCGGGTGAGCGATCGGGTGAGGGTTCCCTCCGATCTCCCCCTCCCGCCCCCCGCTACTCCCACAGCGGGTACAGCTCGTCTCGCGGCGGCTCCTCGATCCGGTCGCCGTCGAGGAGGGCGGTACCGGCGTCGAGAGCGTCGGGCCCCTCGGCGTCGTCGCGGCCG
>NZ_JARANT010000038.1 GCF_029889805.1 Halorubrum sp. Boch-26
CGCGCGGCGGCGCCGGGCGCGTCGCCCAGCCGGATCCCGCGAACCTCGCCGGCGGCGTCACGATCGGCGTCGGGCTCATCTCGGTCGGCGTGATCGCGGTCGCGGTCGGCAGCGTCGGGCTCCGCACCGTGGAGACGAGCTTCTCCAGCATCGCGCTCACGGGGTGGGCGATGCTGTTCGGCGCCCTGTTGATCCACGGGCTCAGCGTCGGGCTGGGCGAGGCCCAACAGCTCCCGGTCGCGGAGCTGCCGGCGGTCGGGTCGCTGCTGTTCCTCGGCGTGTTGTCCTCGGCGGTCGCGTACACCATCTACTTCACCCTGCTCGACCGACTGGGCGCGTTCGAGATCAACCTCGTCTCCTACGTCGTTCCGGTCGTCGCGACCGTCGCCGGCGCGGTGCTGCTCGCGGAACCCGTGACGCCGCTGACGCTCGCCGGCTTCCTCGTCATCGTCGTCGGGTTCGCGCTGCTCAAACGACACGCGATCGCCGAGGAGGTGCCGCGGCTCCTCTCGCTGGTCGGCGGACTGTTTTAAACCGCGTACCGAACGGCGCGTGTCGGTCGCTGAACTCGACGGAGACTAAGTCGAGTCGGGACAGACAGCGGTGGAACCGATCGGGGTCCCGTTAGCCGACGGTGCCCGAGAAACGTCCGCCCCTTCAGTCGCCTCCACTCACCGAGCGACGACGACGGGAACGGGCGAGTTGCGGAACACTTTCTGCGCGATGTTCCCGACGACCAGTCGATCGGCCACCGAGCCGCCGTGGCTTCCGATGACGACCGCATCGAAATCGTCGGCCCTATTCAAAATCGCCCGAGCCGGATGTCCCAGTTGGACCTCGGTGATGATTTCGACATCGTACTCGTCAGCGAGTTCTCGAGCGTCATCGAATATCTCCTTCGCATGCTCCTCGGCGGCCGCTTCGATATCCTCCTCGAGGGCGAGCGACGTGGCTGCTCCCCCCCACGGTGACGGTCCGCCCACGACGTTCATGACGGTGATCTCCGCGTCGCGGTGGTTCTCAAGGGCGTACTCAAGCGCTTGCTGGGCCATCTCCGAGTCGTCCATCGGCACGAGAATTCGTGATATCATACGGACGCTACGGTCAGGATGCTGATAAAGTGGTGGTCGCTCGTCTCAGGATAAGCGCCGTATCACCGCCAGCCTCCGAACGTATCCGCTCTCCTTGTCAGCGGTTTCTAGCAGGTACCGCAGAGGCTGAACTGGACGTGCAAGATGCCGTGCACGTACGCAGCACGGGGACAGGTGCTCTCGAATGTACGCTGTCACGTTGTAGTGAGAATCGAACGTGACATTAAATCAACAGCGTACCAAGTTGCAGCCATGAGCCGAACGATACACTCAATTCTCGTACCGACCGACGGCAGTGACGGGGCACGGATAGGGGCGCGGCAAGGAATCGATCTCGCCGCCACGATCGGCGCCGACCTCCACGTGTTATCGGTGGTTGACACCCGTGAAACCGAATCGAACCTGAGTTCTACTGATCGGACCGAACGGGAGCGGCTACTCGAAGGGGAGGCCGAACGGGCGGTGGATTCCATCGCGGGCCTCGCCCGGACTCATCTCTCTGATCGGATCACTACCGCTGTCGAGACGGGTATCCCGTTCCAAACGATCAACGACTACGTCGATGCCCACGACATCGATCTCATCGCTATGGGGACACAAGGGCGGACAGGGTTCAAACGGGCTGTACTCGGGAGCGTTGCGGAACGGACCGTTCGGACCGCAAACGTTCCGGTCGTCACGGCGACTCCGGATGCGGACACCGATGAGATCGGCGATCAACTGTACGAAAACGTTCTGCTCCCGACAGACGGCAGCGAGGGAGCAGAGCTCGCGGTCGAGTGGGGAGTTACTCTAGCCGAGGTGTATGACGCAACGGTACACACGGTCTACTCCGTCGATACGAGTCGGTTCGGTGACGTTGAGGGGTCAGCAGAGATCCACGACGCACTCGAGCAAACCGGACAGGAGGCGCTTGAGACGGTCCGTGAGCGGTCCCGTGCGGCTGATGTCAGTGTCGCAGGCAGTATCGCAAGCGGGCCGGCCGCACGCACGATCCTCTCCTACAGCGAGGAGCACGATATTGATCTCATCGTGATGGGGACGCACGGTCGATCCGGCCTCAGACGATATCTTATCGGAAGCGTCACCGAGACAGTCGTACGCAATGCAACTGTGCCGGTCTGTTGTGTCCCGATGCGGTGACCCCCCTTGCAGGCTGGCTCCCCCCGATTCGTCGTCGTGTTGCGTTGACATCCTCCCCGCCCTGAAGGGCGAGGTTTTAGCCTGGTAACTTCCATAACCGAACATCCAACCGTCGCGCTCCTCACGCCGAAAGCGTTCCGCGGCGGTTACGTTCCGGACGTTGAGTAGTCGGAACGGCCCCCGGCAAATATCTGCTCTCTGCCTCGGAGTCGAGGTCAGATCACTATCCGAACAGATCGGTTCGTCCCGTGCGAGACGTAGGGCGCGTATGTAGCAGTGTGCGTTGGTGCCTTCGCTTCCAACAGTGAGCAACGTGTGTGACACCAGCTGCTACTGCCGCTGTAGACCTTGGGCAGCCGATACAATGACGAAATACGCAATTACACCGTTGTCCAAATGAAAACGCCGACACCCTCAGCCGATTGAAAATCAACAGATTCTATGAGTGCTAACGGGCTTATGCTCAATCCAAAGAGACCGATAGCATGGCCGAGCCTGTCGTAGCTATCGTCGAAGGTGAACTGTTCACCGAGCAGTGTGATGTCATACGCTAAAATGAAGTACGCAATCCCAATGTCGATCGCTGTTATGCCTGCCACGAAGAACCAATCCGAAAGCAGGTATCGGTAAACTGCACCACCAATGCAGCAACCGATCGGGACCGCGATCAGGAGGGACTTATTGAATTCCACACCTCGCTGTTAAACGCTACTGTGCTTGTTTCTGCTGCATAGACCCTCTGTATTCACCGAGCGATTACTGTTGATTTATAAATATTTCAACAGAGCTAATCATTTATAGATGAGATCGAGGTGTTGCTGACCGATATTTGCAGGTCGTTGATGCTGCTGTGAACAGCTCAAAGCCCCAGCAGGCGGCAACGCCGCCGGCGACTGCCCTTTCGAGTCCCACCCCGCGCCCACGGCGACCGAACCTCACGCCTCCCCAGCCTCGCGGCTCACGACTCGCGGCTTCGCCGCTCGCGTTCGCCACGTCCCTCGCACGCGCTCCTCGTGGCCTATCGGCCACTCGGCGGCGCGCGCCACCGCATTACCGCTTATGAGTAACTGTCGGAATCGATCGCAGTCTATGGACTGGAGTTTCCCCACAAAAGAGTGTGTCAATACGACCGTCGCTTCAGACGTCGAAGTCGAGTTCGACCGCCTCACCCGCTCCGGCGTCGCCCGAGTCGACCACGTCGGCCCCGGCGGCGAAGCCGGCGTGAAGGTGCCCGTAGGTCCGGTCGATCGCCTCCACGATCACCTTCGTCTCGCCGGTCACCGGCATGAAGTTCGTGTCGCCGTCCCACCGGGGGACTACGTGGGTGTGGAGGTGATCGATCGAGCCGCCGGCCGCCGAGGCGCCGAGGTTCTGGCCCGTGTTGACGCCGTGGGGGTCCACGTCGTAGCGCAACGCCGCCAGCGTCGCCATCTTCAGCTTCGCGTGGTCGAGCAGGGTCGCGTCGTCGAGTTCGGTCGGGTCCTCGCGGTGCTCGCGGGGGATCACCATCGCGTGTCCCGGGTTGTACGGCGCGTTGTTCAGGAGGACGTAGTTGTGCTCACTCGTGGCGACGATCCGGGCCTCGCGGGCGTCCTCACGTTCCGGGAGGACGCAGAACGGGCAGCCGTCGATCGGGTCCGACTCGCGCTCGACCCACTCGATCCGCCACGGGGCGTAGATCCGGTCCATCAGCCGTCGAAGCCGTGGATGCCCGCGGTCGTCACCTCGACGCCGTCCTCCGTGATCAGGAGGGTGTGCTCCGCCTGACTCACGAGGGCGTCGTCGGCCTCTTTCAGGACGGGGTACCCCTTCACCGCGTTCGCCTGTTTCAGCCGGCGGAGCGCCATCTCGACGCGGTCGCCCTCCAGCCACCGCGCCGCGAACGGGAGGTCGTCGAACGCCTCGATCTCTTCGAGGGCCTGTCGCGCGCGGCGGTCGCGCACGCTCCCCGACCCCTGTCGCTCGAAGATCTCCTCGTCGGTGCCCTCGCCGACCTTCCCGCGGCCGTCGGTCGCGAACGGCTCGATGGCGACCGCCTGTCCCGGTTCCAGCTCGACGGACCGGTCGACGCCGCGGTTCGGGACCGTCGGCCCGGTGTGGGCCTCGTAGCGCTCGACGCCGTGGCCGGAGAGGTTCAGCACGGGGGTGTAGCCGTACCCGCGGATCACGTCCTCGATCGCCCCGCCGACGACGCCGACCTCGACGCCCGGACCGGCCTCGTCGACCGCCGCCTCCAGCGCCATCTCGGCGGCCTCGGCGAGCTCGGGGGTGTCAGTGTGATCGACCGTCACGGCCGCGTCGGCGATGTAGCCGTCGACGTGGACGCCGACGTCGAGACACACCATCTCCTCGCCGAACTCGGTGTCGTCGTCGCGCCCCGGCGTGGCGTGCGACGCCTCCGGGTCGACGCTGATGTTGACGGGGAACGCGAGCCCGGCCCCCCGCTCGCGGACGAAGTCCTCCGTCCACTCCGCGACCTCCAGGTGGGTCCGCCCCGGCTCGACCATCTCGCGGGCCTCGTTCATGGCCTCGACTAACACCGCGCCGGCCTCTCGGTAGCTCTCGACCGCGTCGTCGTCCAGGGATCCGTGACTCATGGCCGTCGGTTCGGCCAGCGACCGCAAAGAGGTTGCGGAGGGCCGGCGACGGTGTCAGTCCGGTGCGTCCGTCGCGGTGCTGCGCTCGCCGTCGCGGTCGGCCCTATTTCCGTTCCCCTCCGCGTCGGCCGCCGGAACCCACATCGTGACCACCGTGCCCGTCGGCTCCCGCGTGTCGATATCGAGTTTCCCGCCCGACTCCGTGACGATCCAGTGGACGAGCCAGAGGCCGAGGCCGCTCGCGTGTTCCAGGTCCGTCTCGCGCGCCTCCGAGAAGACGGTCTGCTCGATCGGCGGTATCCCCGGCCCGTCGTCGGCGACCTCGATCCGGTACCCCCCCTCGGCGGCCGCGACGGTCGCCTCCACGGTCGGCCGCTCGCGGTCGTTGTGGACGACGGCGTTCTCCAGCACGTTTCGGACGGCGGACTCGAGCAGTTCGTCGGCGGACACGACGGCGACGTCGGGAGTTGTGACCGTCACGGTCGCGTGTGAGAACGACGATTCGAGGGACGCACAGAGGCGGTTGACCAGCCGCGCGAGGTCGACTCTCGTCCGCCCTCCCTCGCTGTGGAGCGCGACGTCGATCTCGCGGGCCTGATCGCTGAGGTGCGTCAGCGTCTCCACCTTCCGGTCGATGATGTCTAAGTAGCCGTCGCCCTCCTCGTCGACGTGGTCGCGAAGCAGGTCCGCGTACCCGCCGATGACGTTCGTGTCGTTTTTTAAGTCGTGTCTGAGCACGCGGTTGAGAACCTGCAGGCGCTGCTCGTACCGGCGGCTCTCGGTCACGTCCGTCGCGCTGATCACGACCTCTTCGGTGTCGTCGAACAGCCGCTCGACGGTCGTCTCGAACTGCCTCCAGCTCCCGTCGGCGTGCGCGATCCGGTGGGCGAGCACCTGCGGCTCGGTCGTCTCGAACGCCCGCTCGAACGCGTACAGCGCGTCCGGGCGGTCGTCGGGATGGACCAGATCGACGACCGGTCGCCCCTCGATCTCGACGGGCGCGTGACCGAGCAGCCGCTCTATCGACGGGCTCACGTAGCGGAGCAGGCCGTCGGTGCCGCAGACGGCGATCACGTTCGGCGACTTCTCGATGAGGGTCCGATACCGGCGCTGGAGCGTCTCCCGCTCGGTCACGTCCTGAAAGAGGAGAACGGTACCGCCGCCGGTGCCGTCCCGCGCCGATGCCCCGCGGTCCGCCCCGGAGAGTTGGTGAATCCCGACGGTCAGGAACCGGTGACTCCCCCCGTCGTCGAGGGTCACTCGGAGCTCGTCCTCGCGCGAGCCGCCGGCCCGGTCGCCGGTCACCGCCTCGACGACGCTCGGGGCGCAGTCGAACGCCTCCTCGATCTCGCACCCGACCGCGACGGACGGAAACAACCCCCTTGCGGGGTCGTTCGCGTCGACGATCCGACCGGTCGCGTTCACGACGACGACCCCGTCGGCGAGGTTCGTGAAGACGGCGTCGCGGGCGACCGGCGAGGGGTCGAAGAGTCGGTGTCTGAACACGACCCAGCCGATCACCCCCGAGGTGGCGGCGAACGTCACGGGCGTGAAGTCGACGAACGGCGGCCCCAGCGCGTCCCAGACGCTGAGGAAACCGGTGATCGTCGGCGCGGCGCCGGCGCCGAGCAGCAGCGCCGCCTGCCGCCGGAACACGCCCTCGCGGGTGAGCGCCGCGTAGCCGAGGGCGGCGAAGGTGACCAGGTTCACGGCGTACGAGTAGGCAACGAACGCGAGGAGCGCCGGCGTCGGGGCGTACTCCACGACGAGGTAACCGCCGACATCGGTGAGCGAGGGGTCGCGGTAGAACAGCGCGTCGGCGCCGAACAGGAGGACGCCGCAGACCACGAGGGCGGGGACGAGACAGAGGAGAGCCAGCCGACGCGGCCGGAGCCAAGCCGTGCGGTCGAGGTACGCGAGCACGAACGCCGGCCAAGCGACCGCGAGGACGCCGATCCCGACCCAGACGAGTCGGTTCCAAAAGAGGGTCGCACCGAGTTCGGTCGTCGACAGCTGGGCCGCGTACGCCAGCGACCAGACCCCGCTTCCGAGTGCGACGCCGATGAAGGCGCGGACGAGAGCTCCGCTCCGCCGCCTCCGACCCGTCGCGGCCGCGACGTACGCGGCGAAGGAGAAGGAGGCGAGAGCCGCCGCGAGCAACGGGACCGTGTACGGCGTCGGTTGCCACACCATCGATACCGGGACGATGACCGTATCGGATAAAAATGACCCGGACCAAACGCCCTAAGACGCCGCCGAAACGACGGATCGTATGCTCGAACCGGGCGAATCCGCACCTCCGATCACGCTGTCCGACCAGCACGGCGCGACCGTCACCGTCGATCCCGCCGACGCGCGGTACACGGTCGTCTACTTCTATCCGCGCGCCGACACGCCGGGCTGTACCGCCGAGGCCTGCGGATTTCGCGACGAGTGGGAGGCCTTCGAGGGGGCCGACGTCGCCGTCGTCGGAATCAGCGACGACCCGAGCGAGGATCTGGAACCCTTCGCCGAGACGTACAACCTCCCGTTCACCCTCCTTTCGGACCCGGACGGGGAGGTCGCGAGCGCCTACGGCTCCTACGGCGAAAAGCAGATGTTCGGCAACACCTTCGACGGCGTGTTCCGGAACACGTACGTGCTCGACGACGAGGGCGCCGTCGTCCTCGCGTACGAGGGCGTCTCCCCGGAGGACCACGCGGCCGCGATCGTCGAGGACATCGCTGCGTTGGACGACTGAAACCGCCGGCGGACTGGTTACACGGCTCCGTTGAAACACTCGGTGAGCGACGCGTTCACACGCGGTTCCGGCAGCACAGGGCGATCGATCACCAACGGAGAGCACCGCCCTACCGAGACCGTGTCAGAGACCGCGTGCGCGATACAGAGGGTGTAGTAAGCATATCGTGCGAGTTTGACTCACGCTGCCCGACACTGGAAGCCTATAGTATGAGCAGAACGAGGCCACTCACGATGACGACGCCCAGTACGATAGAGACAAGTCGGCCGAGGCGATACGTCCCCAAGAGCCACGCCAAAGCCGCCTTGACGAGCGTGTTTGCGATGGCCGCAATGACGATCCCCGTGGTCGCAACCCGCGTCGAAATCGTCCCTTCAGCAGCGAGTTTACTCAGTGTAATAGTCATCGCATCGACGTCTGCCAGCCCAGAGAGAAATGCCGTGGCGTACACGCCCGATGTGCCGAGCCACTCGTGTGCGTGTTCGGAGACGAGAAGCACAACCGCGAAGACCACGCCGAACAGGAGCGCTGGCTGGAGTCGAAACGGATTTTTTAACTCCCCGGGTTCGATTGTCTCGTCGGACGTTGTTAGCCAGTACAGCGTTCCTGCAGCGACGATCCCAACGACGGTCATGACTCCCAGCGGGATGGCGACACTCGGGAGTAAAGTCGGATTGACGACCGCGACTTCGATGAGCGCTCGCGGGAACATCACGATAGACGCAGTGACGACCGCGAACGCGCAGACGTGATACAGCGTCTCGTTTTCCACGGTCTTCTCGGCCATCGAAACCGTCGTCGCCGTCGAAGAGACAAACCCGCCGATAACTCCTGTTACAGCGATGCTCTGTTCCGGTTTGAGAAACTGTGCGAGCACGTACGCACCGAACCCGAGTCCGGTGACGAACACGACCATTAACCAGATAAACCGTGGATTGAGCCCATAGAGACTGTCGAGTGGACGGTTTGGAAGCGCCGGGAGAACGACGAGGACGACGAGGATAAACTTCGCCGAGGCCAGACGTTCAGTCTCTTCGATCTGGTCGGCGAACTCGTGGATCGGATCCTTGACCGAGAGGAGCACGGTAACGGTGCCGCCGACAATAATTGCGGTAACTGCACCGGTCTCAGAATGCATGGTCATCGCTCCCAGTATTGTGGTGAGAAGTGCAGCCATCAACGTTGTCAGACCGATATCTTGTTCGTACCAGATTTTCCCAGCGTGCGCGACGGTGAGCGGGACGACGAGCGCGCCGACGGCAAGAGAAAGCATTCTCGGGAAGAATGCCGAGACGAGTGCCCCATAGAGCGCAAACAGGGGAAAGGTACGGCTCCCGGCGAACGTTCCACCAGACTCGCTTTGCTCTCGTTCCAATCCGATAAGCGCGGCAAGTCCCACACCGATGAGGAGCCGAAAGAGAACCTCCGCGAGTGGATCGGTTACGGGATCGACCATTGCTTAAATATTCGATTAGATGAGCTGTTAAACTATGGGATAGCCGAATCGGCGCAATCACAGCCGCGGCGTCAATCGAATCGTCCTTGCTGGGTATGCGCGCTGTATTCAGCACAGCCACTGGAACGTATCAAACACCGAGAGTTTCAACAATACAAGTGACCAACCGATCTGCGTAGCGCACTCCCTTGACATCCTCCTCCGGCTAAAGCCGGAGGAATCCCGAGCGTTGGGATATTAGGGTTTACAGTCTCCCTGTTCTCTCGTGTTGAACGACCCGCTCTCGCGGTCGAACAGGAAGACTCCGGGCTGTGCCAACCAGCCGTTACTCATATCCACCGTTGGGGGACTCTGAGTTATCTTTCGCCGGATATTCACCGCACCGTTCACGTCCGCGTTCATTGTCGTCCCGCACGACGAACAGACGTACAGACCGCGCTCCACGCGATTCGAGTCACGAATCTGCCCGCAACACGAACACGCCTTTGAGGTGTTCTCCTCGTCTACACGGTCAACGAGGATGCCGTGTTCCTCGACCTTGTATTCGAGCAGGTTCGTGAAGCGGTCAAACTCCCATCCGTGGAGTTTCTTGTTCCCCGACGCACCCCAGTTCCGCGAGTCGCCGTTCTCATTCTCGCGGATGTCACTGAGGTCGCCAACCGCTATCCTCTCCACGCTTTCTTCGACGCACCGCTCAACGATGTGTTTGCTGAGGGTATGGAGGAAGTGGTCGTTGCGTCGGGAGAGTTTCTGTCGAGCCTTCCGCGCACGTTTCGACGGCCCGTTCTCGCCTTCGGTCTGGTACTCTTCGCGTGTGAAGTAGTGCTTGTCCTCTTTCAGCACGTTCCCCGGATACAGCTCGCTCGCCCCGTCTTCGTAGTCGATGGCGAGGTAGTTGCTGATACCGAGGTCAATACCCGCCGTGTTGTCACCCGGCGCGTTTTCGACTGGAATCTCTTTCTTACAGACGAGGTGAAGTTCCCACCAGTCTCGGTTCCAGACGGCACGCACCTGCTGGATGTTCTCGACTTCTACGTCGGGGCGGGTTTCGTACTCCGCGAGGATGAAATCAGACCGACTCTCTTTCAGGTTGAAGCCTTTCGAGAGGCGGAGTTGGCCGTGCTTCGTGTCGTGCTTGATGGCTCGTTTCTTCCACGTGACGGTGGAGCGCGGGTGTCGGTCGCCACGTTTCCGGTAGCCCGGTGGGTTGTTGCCGTCGGCGGAGTTGTACCACCCCGTGAACGCCTCAGCAAGTTCTTCGAGAACTCGCTGACTTGACTGCGAATGGAGGTCACTGTAGCGTTCGTGGTCTTTCAGCTCCGATTTGAGTTCGGCTTCGCCGGGTATCTCACCGGTTTCGTCCCACCGTTGTTGGATGTGGTAGCGTCCGACGTTCCACAGTTTCGAGGCGGAGAACCCGCACTGGTCGAGGTCGTCACGAACCTGTTGGTGGTTCGTGATGCGTGCGACGTAGGTGCGGGTCGTCTCCAGCATCGGACTGTGTTCATAATACGTTATGGAGAATAAGTATTAAAATCAACGACCGGACGTGGGAGATCCGGTTGGAACGTTGTCGGTGGATTATCGGTCAGAGTGTCGGATTCATCCCGCGCCTAAAGGCACGGGTATTCTCCTAGCTCTCTATAATCGCTCACCACGGTCTCTGTACCGACCACAGTAAGTCAGAGTCTGCGACCACGATTTCAAGAGAGCTGAACCGACGCCAAGTCCACACAGCATCGAATTTCGGCCGGTCCCACGTCCCTCCCAGATGGGCGTCAGTACACCAGCTCTCCGGAGATGAACTTCCGGGTACGCTCGTCCGACGGGTTTTCGAAGATCCGCTCCGTCGGGCCGACCTCGGTGATTCCGTCGTCGAGCAGGACCGCGACCCGGTCCGCGACGCGCTCCGCCTGATGCATGTCGTGGGTCGCCACGACGACGCCGATCCCGCGGTCCCGCGCCTTCTCCGTCGCCGTCTCGATGACGGCGGTGTTCCGCGGGTCGAGGTCGGAGGTCGGCTCGTCCAACAGGAGCACGTCCGGGTCGTACGCCAGCGCCCGGGCGAACGACACCCGCTGCGCCTCGCCGCCGGAGAGCGACGACGCCGGCTGGGTCGCCTTGTCTGACAGTCCAACCACGTCGAGCGCGTCGCGGACGGCGTCGGCGGGCTCGTGCGGTCCGACGAGCGAGCGGAGGTGAGCCTGCAGCCTGTCCGCCCACGGCCGCCGGATCCGGAGCCCGTACTCGACGTTGCGCGCGACCGGCGCGTCGAAGAGGCTCGCCTCTTGGAACACCATCCCGACTCGCCGTCGCAGGGCGAGCCGCGCGGACTCCTCGGCGGCCCACGCGTCGGTGCCGTCGAGCGCGACGGTCCCCGCGTCTGGGGCGAGCGAGAGCGCGAGCGTCCGAAGGAGGGTCGACTTGCCGACGCCGGAGGGACCGATCACCGCGACGACCTCGCCCTCGTCGACGGCGAGCGAGAGGTCGCGGAACACCGGCTCGTCCCCGTACGAGTGAGAGACGTCACGGAGCCGGAGCATCAGCGGCGCACCCCTTGGTCGCCGAGTCGGATCACGACGGCGTTGACCGTGAGGACGAGCGTGACGAGGACCGCGCCGAGGATCATCGCGGTGCCGTACTGTCCCTGTCTGGCCTCCAGTTGGATCGCGGTCGTCAGCGTCCGCGTCTTCGAGATCCCGTCGGCGCCCGTGATGTTACCGCCGACGATGAGCACGGAGCCGACCTCGCTGATCGCGCGGCCGAACCCGGCGAGGATCGCGGTCGCGATGCCGTACCGCGCCTCCTTGAGGACGACGAGCGCCACGTCGAGGCGCGTGCCGCCGAGCACGCGGGCGGCGTCCCGGACGCCCTCGTCCACGCCGGAGACGGCCGCGAGGCTGATCGCCGTGATCGGCGGCGTCGCGAGCACGAACTGCGACGCGATCATCGCCTCCCTCGTGAAGACGAGATCGAGCGCGCCGAGCGGACCCTGGTTTGAGACGGCGAACAGCACGAGGAGGCCGACGACGACGCTCGGGAACCCCATCCCGGTGTTTATCACCGACTTCGCGAACTGCTTGCCCGGGAAGTCGGTGAATCCCATCACGACGGCGATCGGGACGCTGAACAGCGTGCTCAGCGCCACCGCCGTGAGGCTCACGTACAGGGAGACGTAGATGATGCTTCGGACGTACCCCTCCCTGAACGGGAGATCAAGGAGGGCCGGGAGGTCGAACTGGGTCGAGATATCGACCAGGGCCGGAAGGTCGGCGGCGACCGGGGCTCCGAAGGCGGCCGGCAGGAGCGGTGCGACTGAATCGAGCGGCACGCTCACCCGTCGGTGGAGTTCCCACTCCAACCTTCCGGAACGTACTGCTGGAAGTCGGGGTTCTCGGAGACGGCCTCGGGGAAGAACAGCTGCTCTCCGTTCATCTGGTAGTCGGAGATGGCGTCCTGGGTGGCGGGGCTGGTGATCCAGCCGATGTACGCCATCGCGAGGTCGTAGTTAGCGTTGTCGTGCACGCCGGGGTTGACCGCCATGACCCCGTAGGGGTTCGCGAGGATCTCCGGACCGTCCTCGATGGGACCCTGCACGAGGATCGTCAGGTCGATCTCAGAGCGCTGCGAGATGAACGTGCCGCGGTCCGAGAGGGTGTACGCGCCCTGCTGGTTGGCGATGTTCAGCGCCTCGCCCATCCCGGTGCCGGTCTCCTGGTACCAGTCGCCGCCGGGGTCGGTGCCCGCGGCCTCCCAGAGATTCAGCTCTTTCGTGTGCGTGCCGGAGTTGTCACCGCGCGAGACGAACGGCGCCCCCGCGTCGGCGATCGTCGTGAGCGCCTCGGTCGCCGAGGACATCCCCTGGATCCCGGCCGGGTCGCTCTCGGGCCCGACGATCACGAAGTCGTTGAACATCAGGTCGCGGCGGTTGACCCCGTACCCGTTGCGCAGGAACTCGTCTTCGAGCCCGCGGGCGTGGACCATCACCACGTCGGAGTCGCCGTTGCGGGCCGACTCTAGGGCCGCGCCGGTCCCCTGCGCGACCGCGTCGACGGTCACGCCGTACATCTCCTCGAAGTCGGTGTGGATCGCGTCGAGCAGCCCGGTGTCGTAGGTGCTCGTCGTGGTCGTGAGCGTCAGGGTCTCGCCCGCGACGGCGGCCCCGCCGCCCGACTCGTCTTGGTTTCCGCTGGATCCCGAACAGCCGGCCGTACTCGCTACAGCTCCCGCGCCGAGCGCGGCGACGAACCGCCGTCGATGTATCGACATGGAAACACCGATGGACTGATAGGTGATATAATTTCTGCATGCGGATAATCGCGATCGGTTACTCGGCATCCGCATGGGGAACCGAGCCGGCGCTTCGAGGCGGGAGGGGTTCCCGATCGCGGGCCGAGAACGACCGAAGCGGAGACGGGAGACGATCGGAACCGGTTACGCCGCCGTCGCGGACGCCGAACGGGACCGGGGATGGAAAGCGCCAACACCCCGGGGGACGAGGGCCTCGGTATGGACGAACGCGGCGAGGAGAGCGCCGCCGAAGAGAGCGCCGCCGGAGGGAGCGCCGTCGAGGAGAGCGCCGCCGGATCGGGCCGCGGCAGGGCGGCGCTCATCGAGGGCGACGCCGAGTTCGACGGGCGAGACGCCGCGCTCCTCCGGGCGGTCCACGAGGCGGGCTCGGTCGCGGGCGCGGCCGCGGAGTTGGGGCGCTCGCGGGCCCGAGCGCTCTCGCGGATCGAGAGCTTAGAGGAGGCGTTCGGTCGGTTGGTCGAACGCCGGCGCGGCGGATCGGGGGGCGGCGGCAGCCGGCTCACCGACGCCGGGCGCGAACTGCTCGACCGCTACGACCGGCTGCAGGCCGTGCTCGCCGCGACCGCGAGCGTGCCCGAGACGGTGCTCGACGGGACGGTCGCGAGCGTCGACGGCGAACTGGCCGCCGTCGACACCGAAGTCGGCACGCTTCGGGGGCTCCACGATCACGCGACCGCCGGCGACGCGGTGCAGGTCAGAGTCGGCGCCGACGCGGTGACGATCCACTCGGAGGACGCCGACCTCGATCCGGATTCGACGAGCGCGCGGAACCGGCTCCGAGGGGCGGTCGTCGACATCGACGCGGGCGAGACGGTCTGCACGGTTCGCGTCGCGGTCGAGGGCACGGCGTTCCACGTGTTGGTCACCGCCGAGAGCGCGTCCCGGCTGGCGCTCACCGAGGGCGACGACGTGTCGGTGCGGTGGAAGGCGACGTCGACTCGGCTGGTGAGACACGCGACGACCGCCGACTCCGCCGAGCCGTCGCGGGACTGACGCCGGGCGGGCCGGAGCGGTCGCTCGAAGCGGCGGGCCGGAGGGACGGGGCCGTCCGCCGAACCGACTCGCGGTCACTCCTGCCTGGATCGCTTCCAGGCCGGGTAAAGCTCTATCACGGCGATAAGGCTGAGCGCGACGCCGACGGCGATCATCAGTGCGTCCGGGTCGATATCGTCCATACCCCAACGAGGGGGCGTAAACGTGTAATCGTTTGCCACGATTCGAGGAGCGACCGGTCCGCGCGCGGCGACCGGTCTCCGGTTCGGTACGGGTCGCGACGGCCGACCGATAGCGGCCGCGGCGCGCCTTCGGGGAACGAAGACGTATGTGCGCGAGCGTCCAAAGACCGCCATCATGCCCGCGACAGACGACGAACGCGACGACGGGAACGATCGACTGTTCGCAGTCGTCATGATCGCGCTCTCGGTGCTCATCTTCCTCGCCGTCCGCAGGTCGGAGCGCGAGCGCTCCGAGTAGGGTGTCCGCGGCGAGACCGCCACGACCGAGCCGCCGAATCCGGGTCGTTCGCCCTCGCTGACGGGAACTGATTTACATGTACGCACCCTAATGAATCTGTGAGCGACTCAACTGAGGACACGGCGGTCGAAGCCGCGGAAGGAATCGGTACCGACGGTCTCACTCCCGCGGTGCTGGCATCGGTCGGCTCGGTCGCCCTCGCACTGTACTTCTACTACGTACGCGGCGACAAGCAGCGCGGCCAGTTCGTCGGCTTCTGGCCCGTCACGATACTCGGACTGGCGTCCTACTTCAAGCTGGAGGAGATCCGGCAGATGCTGGCGGACGACGAGTAGTTTCGCACTCAGGCCCGTCCCGCTCGGCGTCGGGACCGAAACGGCGTGTGAAAGCGGCGAACCGACGGCGTCGGACCCCGGCGCCGACCCGCGGACGCGAGCGCCTTTTTCTGACACCGCCTCAGCGAAGACGCGGCCGCGCGGCGCGGGCGGAACCGGTTCCGACCCGGGCGTTCTTTTCGCTTCGCTTCGAACGTGAGACATGGATCCGACCGACATTGACGCGGTCCTCGTCGCGGGCGCCACCGGCGGAACGGGCCGGGAGGTGCTGCGGCGAGTCGGACCGCGAGTGGACACCGTTCGCGCGCTCACGCGGTCCGCGGGCGCCACCGCCGACCTCCGGGCGGCCGGCGCGGACGAGGTCGCGGTGGACGACCTCCTCGACCCGTCCGACCTGGCCGCGGCCGTCGAGGGGGTCGACGCCGTCATCAGCGCCGTCGGGAGCACTAGGACGGCGGTCCGGAGCGGCCCGCCGTTCGTCGACGGGGCCGGGAACCGAGCCCTGGTGGAGGCGGCGGTCGACGCCGGGGTCGACGCGTTCGTCATGGAGTCGGCGATCGGCGTGGGCCCCGAGCCGTCGAGCCCGCTCGCGTCCGCCTTCGACGCGTTCATCGGTCCGTTACAGGAGGCGAAGGGGAAGGCGGAGGCCGCGCTCCGCAACGCGCCGATCCGACACACGGTCCTCCGGCCCGGCGTCCTGGCGAACGGCCGGCGGACGGGGCTCGTCACGACGGCCGAACCGGGGACGAGGCTGTGGGGAACCGTCTCGCGTGCCGACGTGGCGTGGCTCATGGCCGCGGCGCCGACGACCGAGGACGCGGCGGACCGGACGTTCGAGCTCGTCTCCACGCCCCGGTTCCCCGACCGCGGCGTCGACGTGAACTGGACGTTACCGCGGTGAGCAGCGTGACGCACGACGTGCCCGGTGACGAGGGCGAGGCGCGCCGATGGTGTGAGTGCTGTCGGATCGCGGTCGAATCCGTCGACGGCGACGACGGTCCCGAGTGTCCGAGTTGTGGCGAGGCGCTCTGAGGGCGCCGACCCGCCGCGGGTCGGTCGGCGAAGACACGCCGAGACGTGTCACGACCCCTCGCTGGCGTCGAAGTAGCCGTTGAGCAGTTGTAGGACGACGACTCCGACCGTCAGCAGCGCTCCGATCAGGACGGTGTCGCTCAGTTCCGTGAGGACGCGGCCACCGTAGGCCAGCGCCAGTCCGGCGGCCATACACAGGAGGATGACGGCGTTCTCGCGGGAAACCATGCGATCGCCTCCGGCGTCCGGGAAAAATGCCCTGTGGACCGCTACTTCCCCCAGAAGGGATCTCGCTTCCGCTTGGTGTCGAGGTACGCCGCGAGCGCCTCGCGCTCGTCGGCGGTGATCTCCTCTTTTAATTCCTGTTCGAGGATCTTCGCGTGCTTCTCGGGAATCTCGGTCCAGAGGGTGTCGCCCTCCTCGATGCCGCGGCCGACGGTGGGACCGTCGATGGCGATGCTCACGCGCTCGCCGGCGCGCGCCTCGTCGACGTCGTCGCCCTGCTTTTGGATCCCGGAGAGCTGGCCGGCGCGGTGGAACTCGTTGCCCTCGAACATCCCGACGTTGCGGTTGTTCTGGAGGGTCCCGGAGATAATCTCGACGCCGACGACCGCGGGGTCGTTCTGCCGGAACGTGTGGTCCGGGAGGATGCGGAAGCGCGCGGGGCGGACGACCTTGTCCAGCACCGTCTCCTGCTGGGCGCGCTGTTTCTCCTCGACGTACGTCTCGTACTCTTCGATCAGCTGATAGATGACGTCGTCGGTGAACAGCTTCACGTCGGCGCTTTCGAGCTCCGACTCCGCGTTTTTCAGGAGGTCGACGTTGAAGCCGAGGATGGCCTTGTGCTCGTCCTGATTCGCGGTCTCGGCCACGGCGATGTCTCGCGGCGCGATGTCGCCGACCTCGGCGCGCAGGATAGGCACCTCCGCCTCGCGGAGCGCGTTCGCCATCGCCTCCAGCGAGCCGAGGGTGTCGGCCTTGACGACGACGCCGTTGTCGGCCGTCTCGACCTCTATCTCCGCGAGCTCGGCTTTCACCTCGTCGACGACCTCCGCCTCCGGGCGGTCGCGGACGACCCGGACCGGCGCGCCCGCCATCGCCCGGTCGAGGTCGGGGGCGGCGATCTTCACCCCGGCCGCGGCGCCGACCTCCGCCACCTTCTCGAACTGCTTCTCGGTGCGGATCTCCTCGAGCGGCCGCGGCTGCAACAGGGCGCGGATCTCGGTGACGATCGGCTCGTCCTGTCCGCCGACGACGACCTGGTCGCCGTTTCGGACCACGCCGTCGTACACCACCGTGTCGATGGTGGCGCCGAAGCCGCGCTCGTCTTTGACCTCCAAGACCGTCCCCTCGCCGGGGCCCTGCACGTCGATTTCCATCTCCTCTTTCATGAACCGCTGGGAGAGGCCCATCAGGACGGTGAGGAGGTCGGGGACGCCCTCGCCCGTGATCGCCGACAGGGGGACGACGCCGATGTTCTTCTGGAAGTCCTGCACGCGCCAGTACAAGTCCGCGGAGAACCCGGCGTCGGCGAGTTGCCCGATGATCTCGTAGAGGTTCTCGTTGAGCATGGATTCGGCCCGCTCCGACTGCGCCTCCAGGCTCTTCTGGATGGGCTGGCCCTCCTGCGGGTTCCAGCCCGGGGTCGTGTCGGCCTTGTTGGCGGCGACGACGAATGGGGTCCCGGTGCGCCGGAGGATATCGATCGCCTCCTCGGTCTGCGGCTGGAACCCGTCGTTGACGTCGACGACGAGCACCGCGATGTCGGCGAGCGCGCCGCCGCGGGCGCGCAGCGTCGAGAAGGAGTGGTGGCCCGGCGTGTCGATAAAGAGGAGGCCGGGCAGATCGAAGTCGGTCGGATCGATGAGCTCGCCCGCCATCCCGGAGATGGTGTCGAGCGGGATGTCCGTCGCCCCGATGTGTTGGGTGATCGCACCGGCCTCGCCCTCGCTGACGGCGGAGCCGCGGATCTTGTCGAGTAGACTCGTCTTGCCGTGGTCGACGTGACCCAGCACGGCGACGATCGGCGTCCGAAGGGTGTCCGCGTTTGTGTGGTCGGTCATAGGTGATCGCCCCGAGAAGGTCGGTTACCGTGTGTTCCGCCCGGGCGTCAGTTAAGCCTTTCAAAACGTTCCCGACCGCCGCGCTCCGATCCGGGGCCGTCGGCCGGCGCGGACGGCCGGTCGGTTCCCCTCGCCTGACGGAGACGCCTGTCGATGCCGGTCGCTCGTCCGACGCCCCCGTGGCGTTTAAGACCGTTGCCCCGGACGGTGAGGACATGGTAGACATCCTCGCGGAGAACCTCTCCGGGAAGGCGGTGATGAGCTCGGACGGCACGGAGCTCGGCGACCTGTACAACATCACGATGGACCTGAAATCGGGCGAGTTGAGCGATCTGCTCGTCAGTCCGCACGAGCAACTCAGCCCCGAACGGGCGGGTTTCGAGGTCGACGAGATGGGACGACTCAAGGTACCGGTTGCGAACGTGCAGGCGGTGAAAGACTACATCGTCGTCGCCCGCTAATGGAAGTTCTCGACACCTCGGCGTTCATCCACGAGTACACCACCGACGACGACGTCGTCTCGGTGCCCGAAGTGCACGAGGAGCTCACCGGCGAAGGGGCGCTCCGCTTCGACGCGATGGAGGGGTCCGGGATGACGATCCACGTCCCGGCCCCGGAGGTCCTCGACAACGTCCGGCGCGCCGCCCGGGGATCGGGCGACGACGCAGAGCTGTCCGACACCGACACCCGCCTGATCGCGACTGCGCTGGAGCTGGGCGCGACGCTCGTCACCGACGACTACGCGATGCAGAACGTCGCCGAGCGACTCGATTTGCGCGTGGAGCCCATCGCGAGGGACGGGATCACGGAGGAACGCGAATGGCGCTTCCAGTGTGTCGGCTGTAACCGCACGTTCGACGAGAACAAGGAGCGGTGCCCGATCTGCGGCAGCGACCTGACGCGGAAGAACCCGGCGTGACCGGTTCCGCCTGACCGCGTCGGAGTGACGATTCTGTCGCACGCGACCGATGCAACGGGCGCCTCGCCGACTTCTCGATACGAACGCCTTCGAGAATGTCCCGCCGGACGCGCTCCGAGCACGCAGCCACGCCGCGGTGAGGGCCGCGGACGTGCTCACCGACGACTGCGCGGGCTCGCAGTGGCTCCCCTCGTCCGCGCTGTGTCTGCTGACGCGAAACGAGGCGGGATCGTACCGGAGACCGCCTAGTTCGTTCCCTTCGACTCCGGGGCGTCGCCGTCGACGGGGCCGGTCCCGTCGCGATCGGAAATCCCGAGAGCGTCGTCGGAGAGGTCGCCGCCGTCGAGTTGGGGGACGCGTTCGCGGAGCCGCCCGGCGACGGCCCGGGCCTCGGCTATCTCCACCTCGGCGACCGCCCGCACGAGCGCGGCGGCCCGATCCGCGCGGGCCCGCTGCCACGACTCCTCGCGGGACTGGTAGGTGCGGATCGCGCGGAGGAACTCGACCTGCGAGAACTCCGGCCAGTAGGGCGCACAGAAGTAGACGGCGGCCTCGTTCCCGTTCGCGTGCCACGGGAGGAAGTTCGAGGTGCGTTCGTCGCCGCCCGTTCGGACGATGAGATCGACGTCCCGGATCGGCCGGTCGTACAGCCGGTCCTCGACGGTCTCGACGTCGACCGCTGTGGGACTGAGGGTCCCGGCGTCGACGTCGGCGGCGATCGTCCGCGCGGCGTCGAGCAGCTCCGTCCGACCGCCGTACGCGAGCGCGACGTTCAGCGTGAAGCGGTCGTTGTCGGCCGTGCGGCGCTCGGCGTAGTCGACCGCGTCGCGAACGCGGGGCGGAAGCCGAGCGACGTCGCCGATCGCGCGGACGCGGACCCCCTGTTCGTGGACGCGGTCGGCGTCGGCGAACTCCCGGAGTTTCCGCTCCAGCAGGTCGAACAGCGGGTCCAGCTCCTCGTCGGGGCGGTCGAAGTTCTCCGTCGAGAAGGCGTACAGCGTCAGCTCGGCGACACCGAGGTCCGCACACCAGTCGAGCACCCGCTCCGTGGCGTCGGCGCCGGCGCGGTGCCCGTCGGGGGCGTCGGCGCCGCGCTCGCGGGCGTACCGCCGGTTCCCGTCTTGGATGATCGCGACGTGCGCCGGCACGTCCTCGATCTCGCGGCGGAGGTGGCGGCGGTAGGCGCGCTCGCCGAGGTCGCGGAGGCGATCCAACATATGGGTCAACTGACTGGACCGAGGGATATGTACTTTTACCCTCCGGCCTCGCAGATCGCGGTCGATGGACGCCGCCTACGTCTTCGCCGTCGCGTTCCGGCTCGATCCGCGCGACGCGACGGTCGATCCGGACCGGTTCGAGACGACGATGGAGGTCCCCGCGAGCGAGCCGGGAACGGACGGCTGGCTGTTCTTTCGCGATCGGCTCTGGCGCGGCGATATCGGCGACGAGCCGACGTTCCGGGGCCTCGCGAGCGACCGGCTCGGCGTCGAGGTCGTCGCCGTCGAGTTCCGAGAGTTGCGCATCGACCGCGAGCACCTCGACGCGTTGCGCGCGGCGATCGCCGGCGACCTCGCCCGGTTCAACGCCGACTCGGTCGACGAGGCGCTTCACAAGTACCTCGGGTCGTCGATGCACGTGCGGGAGGAGTGACGGTCGGTGCGACGGACTGCCCGCGCGCCGCGGGACCGTCTCTTGTGCCCCGCGCCATCTCCTCCCACGGCTCCACAACGCACTTATCAGCCGAGGATCTACTGAGGGGCCCATGGTCGTCGCCGACTACGACTTCCACCTGTTCGACCTCGACGGGACCCTCGTCGACGCGGAGTGGTCGTACACCCGGTCGGTGTTCGACCGCGTCGGCGACCGGCTCGGTCGGCGCTTCCCCGACCGCGAGGCGCACGTCCTCTGGCACGGGCTGGGCGGTCCCCGCGGCGACACCCTCCGCGAACTCGGCGTCGACCCGGACGACTTCTGGCCCGCGTTCCACGCGGTCGAGGACCCGATCGCCCGCGCGGAGGCGACGTACCTCCACGACGACGCCGCCCGGCTGCTCGACCGCGTCGACGACGCCGGCGGGCCCACGGGGCTCGTCACCCACTGCCAGCAGTTCCTCGCCGAGCCCGTCCTCGACAGGGTGGACCTTGACGACCGGTTCGACGCGGTGGTCTGCTGTACCGACGAGACGGGGTGGAAGCCGGACCCCGCGCCGATCGAGCTGGCGATGCGCGAGCTCGGCGTCGACCCGTGCGGGGACCGCGGCTACTACGCGGGTGACGGCGAGAGCGACGTGGGCGCGGCGTGGAACGCCGGGCTCGACGCGGTCCACGTCGAGCGCGTCGGCCACGAGGACCGCGGACGGTGCGTGCTCGGCGACCGCCGCGTCAGCCGGCTCGACGAGCTGGTCGGCCCGACGCGACGGGGGGCGGGGACGACGTGAGCGGCTCCGAATCCGAGCGGGGCGTCAGGAGCCGGCGACCCGCCGAACCCGTTCCTTGCCGCACTTCGCACACGACTCCACGACCTCGTCGGGATCGATAACTACCGCTCGGCGCTCGTACTGATGGCGACAGATCAGGCGGTCAAGCGTCATCGTGTGTTGACACAACATAGCACCCGATAAATAACTTCCGTGAACACACACTATTACGTATAATAGGTTACAATGTTCTGTATATTCCACCTTCAATTGAGTGGTTAACCCGATCTTTTCCGTAGATAATAGATGTACAATCGGTTCTCGTTCGTTCTCGCCACCCGGCTCCGCGGCGGTCGGGTCGTCCCGGCCGAAACGGCGACGACGCCCTCGACCGTCGTCGTTCGTCCGCGACCGAAACGGTCGTGAGTCGGGGCGCGGTAGCTGACCCATGACGAAGTGGTTCCACAGCGGCCGCCGCCGCGATCTGTGCGCGCTGCTGTACGACGCCGGCGAGTTGCGGGCGCAGTCGCTGAAGAACCGGCTGGAGTCGCACTACGACGAGCGGATCGACCCCGGCTCCTTCTACGCGACGCTCCGGTCGCTGGTGGAGTCGGGGTTCTTCGACCGCCGAACGGAGGGAATCGCCGACGTGTACACGCTCACCGACGCGGGCGAGCGCGCCCTCCTCGACCACTGCGCGTGGCTCACCGAGCGCGTCGGCGACCCGGGAGCGGTCGCGGAAGCGGAACCGACGGGTGACTCCGACCTCAAGGATTAACAACATCGGCGGTGTAGATTATTATATGACGGTCGTCAGCGTCTCGATGCCGGAGGAGCTATTGGAGCGGATCGACGGGTTCGCCGACGAACACGGCTACACGGGGCGCAGCGAGGTCGTGCGCGAGGCCTCGCGGAATCTCCTCGGCGAGTTCGAGGACGCCAAGCTAGAAGACAGGGAGCTGATGGCGGTGGTGACGGTCCTCTTCGACTACGAGACCACGAGCGTCGAGGAGCGGATGATGCGACTCCGCCACGAGCACGAGGGGCTCGTCGCCTCCAACTTCCACAACCACGTCGGCTCCCGCTACTGCATGGAGCTGTTCGTGCTGGAGGGCCGGCTTGCGGACATCTCGGCGTTCGTCGGCAAGATCCGAGCGACGAAGGACACGCTCACCGTCGACTACAGCGTGACCCCGGTCGACGAGTTCGGCGGCGACGCGGTCGCCGAGGCGACGCCCGAGGACGGCGGGCAGGGACGCGACGGCCACGGCCACAGCGGGCACGGCCACGGCGACGAGTAGTCGGGACCGCTCGCGACCGGTCGACCGGCCGCCCGACCGCGACTCACCCGTCGAGGACGACGCCGACGAGCGGGACCGCGACCCCGACGACGTAGCCGGCGAGGTGCGCGAACACGTTGCTGCCGAACGGGACGACCACCAGCGATCCGATCACCCCGGCGGCGGCGACGCTCGCAGCGGTGACGTACAGCAGCTCTCGCTCGGGAGCGAGGGCGAGCCCGACCACCCGCGGGCGGCCGACGGCGGCGGAGAGCCCGGCGGCCACGAGGGCCGCGCAGAGCGCGAACAGGGCGCCGACGGCCGGTAGCGACGGGAAGTAGCCGACGCCGCTCGGCGCGAGGTACGCGAGCGCGAGCGACCCGAGCGCGGCGACGATCGACCAACGGGCGTCGACGCCGACGGAGGGCGGTCGCCGGTCGGTGCTCTCGATTGCCTCCCCGCCCGCCTCCGTCGCCAGCGCGGCGAACCAGACGACGACCACGTAGCCGAGGAGCGCGCTGTTCACGTCCGAGAAGCCCGCGGTCGGCGCGTTCGTTAGCCCGCCGAGCGCGACGATCGTCGCCCACGCGGACGCGAGCGGGACGACCGCGAGGTAGATCGCGGTCGCCCCCAGCAGCCGCTCGCGCCAGCCCGCGACGACGGAGAGGGGGTACGCGACCGCGACGAGCAGCCAGTAGTTGACGAGGTTGTCGAGGAGGTGCGCCGGGCTGGCGTGGACGAAGCTCGACGCGAACGCGGTCCACAGCGCCCAGCGGCTCTCGAACACGCCGCCGGTCGCGAGCGAGAGCCGCCAGGCGTCGGTCCCCGGCGTGAGGCTCACGGCGACGAGCAGCGCCGGCAGCGGGACGGCGACGAGGAAGAGGTCCCTCGGGGGCTGCGACCGGACGGCCGCGCGGACGCTGGCGAGGAGCCCGCGGAGGGTAGGCGGCTCGGGCGCGGAGTCGCCGTCGCTCGGCGGCCCGCCGCCGTCCGAGCGTCCCGGGCCCCTCTCGGCGCGCATCGATCAGGGCGTCGCCGGCCGCACCGTCTCCAGCGCCGCCGCGAAGTCGTCGCTCGTGATCCCGACCTCGTCGGCGTGGTCGTTCGCGGCCGCGCCGTGTTCGTCGGCGACGCGCTCGATGGCGACGAGGGCGGCCTCCCGGCACAGCGAGGCGATCTCCGCGCCGGAGTACCCCTCCGTCTCGTCGGCGAGGCGCTCCAAGTCGACCCCGTCCACGAGCGGCTTCTCGCGGGTGTGGACGTCGAGGATCTTCCGGCGGGCCTCGCGGTCCGGCTCGGGGACCTCGATGTGCGTCTCCAGCCGCCCCGGTCGGAGCAGGGCCGGATCGAGCGCGTTCCGGCGGTTCGTCGCCGCGAGCACGACGAGGTTCGGGTTGTCACTGGCGCGGTCGAGCTCCGTCAAGAGCTGGGAGACGACGCGCTCGCCGACGCCCGAGCCGTCTCCCCCCGCGCCGTCGCGGTCGGCCGCGATCGCGTCGATCTCGTCGAAGAAGACGATCGCGGGCGCCGCCTGTCGGGCGCGGCCGAACAGGTCGCGGACCGCCTTCTCGGACTCGCCGACGTAGCGGTCGAGCAGCTCCGGGCCGGCGACCTGAATGAAGTTGACGCCGCTCTCGCCGGCGATCGCCCGCGCGAGCAGGGTCTTGCCGGTGCCCGGCGGACCGTGGAGCAGGACCCCCGTCGGCGGGTCGGCGTCGGCGGCGTCGAAGAGGGGCCCGTAGGTCAGCGGCCACGTGACGGCGCGCTCCAGCTTCTCTTTGGCCTCCGGCAGCCCGCCCACGTCGGTGAAGTCGGTGGTCGGCTGCTCGGCGACGTACTCGCGCATCGCGCTCGGCTCGACGTTCGCGTGGGCGGCCTCGAAGTCGGCCTTCGAGACGGTCACGTCGTCGAGCGCCCGGGCGTCGGACTCGCGGGAGCGCCGAAGCGCCGTCATCGCCGCTTCCTGCGTGAGTCCCTCGATGTCGGCGCCGACGAACCCGTGCGTCCGGCTCGCGATCCGGTCGAGGTCCACGTCGTCGGAGAGGGGCATCCGGCGCGTGTGGACGTCGAGGATCTGTCGCCGGCCGGCCTCGCCGGGGACGCGGGTCTCGGG